>JAFTAM010000089.1 GCA_017458675.1 bacterium | reverse complement strand
GTTCATCGCCTTTGAGCTGATCATAGTGGCCAATATCGCCCTGCTGCCTTTGGCCGGCCACCGCGAAGGCTTTATCAGCCGTCCCTATTTCTTCGTCGACCCTCTCTGGTCCAGAGGCTACAATCCCATTCCCTTCTTTGTAGCCACAGGCGCCATCCTTACCACCGCCATAATACTTCTGATTTTAGGACGCGGCAATAAGCGCAGCACCGTGGTCGACTTTGCCATTTTAACCGTAATTATCATTTTGTTCGCGATATTTCTGCCCATCCAGGAATATCGCCAGCCTCTGCCGGAGCAGATTTTTGCCGCCGGCGACAGCGAGGCCTCGAGCGACAATCAGACTGAAGGCAAAGAACCTGACAAATCCGACAAAAACGATAAAGATAACAAAGACAGCAAAGATAATAACGGCGGAGGCCAATCGAACTCCGACGGAGATAAAGAATCCTCTCAGAACAACAAGGACAATCAGCAGAACGACAAAGACAATCAGAACGGTTCTTCTCAAAACAACGACGAAAACAAGGACGACAGCGACGACTCGCCGCCGCCCCAGCCCAAGCCGGTGGCCGTCGTCACCTTCGACGACGACTACACTCCGCCCGAAGGCTATTTCTACTTCCGTCAAAGCGCCAACAGTTTCTTCAACGGACAAAAGCTGGTTCCCAATAACGACGGCAGATACGACCATGACATAGCCTCGGGATTCCCTGTCCAGGACGGCGAAAACGTCCTGACCCCTCCCTCGGTAAACGCTTCTATCGTAAAGAACGTTAAAACCAAGGTTTCCTTAATAGAAAATCACGAGCTGCCCTTCGGTCTGATCAATCCCATGAAGATGAAGACAGCCAACAATCCCAACACCAGTCAGTTCGTAGGCGCTTATAACGTTGAATCAACCTGTTATATCGGCAAACTTACCGATATTTTGCAGCTTAAATTAAATAATCCCAACTGGACCAAGGACGATATTGCCTACTACACAGATCTGCCTAAAGACCCGCGCTACAAACAGCTGGCCCAGGAAATATGTTCCCAGCTGCCCTCCCAGTGCGCCGACAATCCCATGGCGAAGGTTATCGCTCTGAAGCTTTGGCTGGACAAAAACTGCACGTACGACACCAGAGTAATAATTTCCGATCCCAACGACGCCGTCGCCAAATTCCTGTTCGGCGAAAAAATTGGCTACTGCACCCATTTAGCCAACTCTATGGCCTATCTTTGCAGAGCCTCGGGAATCCCCGCCCGCGTCGCCAACGGCTATGCTTCTGACGCCAAAAATACTTACGGCGGCTCGGCGCTCCTGATAATGTCCAACTATGCCCACGCCTGGTGCGAAATTTATCTGCAGGGACTGGGCTGGTATCCCATAGATATTTCTCCCGAAAAGTCCAACGCCGACGAAATGGAGCCGCCGGACGCAGACCTGCAGAAGATGCTGGGCGAAATGGCCCGCGACGAGACTTCAGACGAAGAAGGCGTACCCACACAGCCTAAGGATGCGCAGAAAGATATGCGCGCCATGGTTAACGTTCTGGGCTATTTCCTGCTCTTATGCCTGATTATAGCCGTGATAGCCTGCTGGGTACACAAAATCTATATCCACGTGATCGCTCACTTCGGCAGCGGCAAGGTCAGGGCTATCCGCATTTACACGGCCTCTTTGACCTGTCTGGCGGAAATAGGCGTGCGCCGCCGCTTCGGAGAGACCAGAGAAGAATTTGCCGAACGCCTGCACGACAAAGTTCCGGTTCTGCAGGAGCTGACCCAATACTACGTGCGCAGCGATTTCGGCTATACAGATCAGTTTTCCACCTATCTGCCTCTGCCCGACGACAAGGACTTGGCCGCCGATTACAGCGCGCTTAAGAAGAGTCTCGGCAATCTGGCGCCCTGGTGGAGACGTTTAATAGGCATAATAAATCCTTTCTCCTGGCTGTTTGTCAAATAGTAAGTCAAGCTCGCCGGAAGAATAACCTTTAAATACCAATATCGAAAAGCGAAGGAAGCTATGTTAGAAAAAAATCCTCAAAGCGTTCAAAACAGAGCCGTTCCCAACCAGGATCGAGCCGCCCTTTTAGACAGAGCCTACAACCTGATCCTCACTCTGGAGGCCAGACTCAAAAGGGCCGTGCGCGGACGCGACCGAGTTATTGATTTAATCACTATCGCCATTTTAGCCGACGGCCACGTCCTTTTGGAGGACTTCCCGGGTTCAGGCAAGACTACGCTGGCGAAAGCTCTGGGAGACGCCATCTACAACGATAAGCCGGAACCGCCCATTACCATGTTCAGGCGCATCCAGTTTACTCCCGACCTTCTGCCTTCCGATATTACGGGCATGACCGTCTTCAATCCGGAAAACGCATCCTTCACTTTCCGACCCGGTCCGCTCTTTGCCCATATCGTGCTGGCCGACGAAATCAACCGTACCTCTCCTAAGGTGCAGGCGGCTATGCTTGAAGCTATGGCCGAAAAGCAGGTGACCGTAGACAATACCTCGCACCCGCTGGGCCAGCTCTTCTTCGTAATAGCCACTCAGAACCCCAGGGATCAAGCCGGAACTTATCCGCTGCCGGTAGCTCAGCATGACCGCTTCCTCTTTAAAATCCGCATGGCTAACATCGACCGCGAATCGGAACTCGACGTTCTGCGCAGCATCCAGGAGAGACGCACTCCGCCTGGCAAAAACTTCCCGGCCGTTCCCAAGAGCGCCATTCTGGAAGCCCGCCGCTCGATTGACAGCTACATTTATATTGACGACCGCATCAATCAGTGCCTGGTAGATATGGCCAACGCGCTCAGACAGTCTCCTTACGTATCCCAGGGCATTTCCACCCGAAGCCTGGTGCTGATGCTGCCGGCTCTGCGCGCCTGCGCCCTCAAGAGAGCCCGCGATTATGTCACCGCCGAAGACGTATCCTATCTGGTGCCTTACGTATTTGCCCATCGCTTAGAGCTGGTAGGCGGCGCCGACGATCCCATCAAGGTCATCCGCGAATGCTGCAAGGAGCCTCTGGAAAATCTCTGCCGCTCCGGACTGAAAAAATAATATCCTCTTTTACGATCTGTTCATCATAAGTTCATCCGCCTGCTAATTAAGGCATGGAGGCAGATAAGCAAGTGTCAAGGAAATCAAAAAATCGCTTTAAAGGTTCAAAAGTATTTATCACTTCTGCACTTATAGCCAGCGCGCTCTTCTGTCCTTTTTTCCAAAGTGAAGGTCAGGCTCAGGAGCCCGACTCCAGAAAGCCGAAAGCAGTTAAGCGCAAAAATGTCAAGACCTTTGACACTCTGAGCAGACAGCCCATAAACGGCGACACTATCCTGGCCATCGTCAACGATACCGACAATATGATTGCCTGGAGAAAATTCGCCGAGAATTTGCTCAAAAAGGACAAAAACTCCCCAGAAGGCAACGCCGTCATCGGCATGGTCTACTACTGCGCCGAAGGCGATCTGCCCCGTGCCCGCCACCACCTGGAAAAAGCAACCAAAGAGGCTCTCAAGCGGGCCCGCCGCGGGGACAGCCGCATGGGCAGCCTCTATCTGGGCTCCCAGCTCGAGCTTCTGCATATACTGGGCGAAATGGACGATTACGCGGAAAAGATCAAGCAGGTTGACAACTTTACTAAATATGCCGGCGACTTTTTAGAAGTTGAAAAGGCCTGGCCCTTGATGAAGCTGGGGCGCGAGGATGAAGCCCGCAAGGTCATTGACAAGGCGGCCAAGTCCGGAAACTTCGAGATCCGCTGCGCCGCACTCAACACTCTGGGCGCCCTGGAATGCGACCTGGGCCATTATCAGAGCGCTTACAATACCTATGACAGCCTCATTTCCGAGGTTATAGCTCACCATGTAGACCCCGAACCCACCTTCTGGCGCAATCTGGGCGAGGAGGCTTTATGCCTGGGGCGCTATGACGAAGCGGAAAAATGCTTCATCGACGCCGCTCACGCTACCTTCAGCGACATTATTTACTCCAACCCCTATTCAGACCTGGCCGGTCTCTATATAGAAGAAGCCCGCTTTACCGACGCGGCCTCAACGCTGAAAAAGACCCTGGAGTGGTCGAGATCCCTGCGTCCCTTCCTCTATCAGCAGCATATGGCCGAGGACACGCAGCTGACAGCGGTACTGATGCTGGAGCTGGGCTATATTCCAGAAGCGGTAAAAAAGCAGAAAAGCCTCATAGGCCGTCCGGACCGTCAGGGAGGCAGCTCTATTGCCAAAGACCAGGCGGAAAGCGGCAACCTGCTTACCTGGTATGCCATTCTTCACGCCCAGAGGGAAAACATGCGCGAAGAACTCAGCTGGAGCCAAAGCTGGACACGCAAGCTGAAAATACGTATGAACTTAGCCTTCATCAATTATACTATGTGGAGAACCGCCGGACGCATCAGGGCGCTTCTGGCCGAAAACGAACGCATCGTTCCCAGCTTCCGCCCCTTTAACCCCAAGGGCATACAGGTTTCCGAAAATTACCGCCATTTCATGGTAGATATTTTAGGTCCGGGTACCTGCGCCGCAGCACTGGACGAGCTCAACAAACGCGCCATCGAGAATTATCCGGTAGAAGAGCCTTATATCATCCTTCATAAAGCTGAGATAGCTTATGCTATGGGCAATAAAAAAGCTGCCTACAAGAATTTCCTTAAAGCTAAGGAAACTCTCCCCAAAGCGGCGGCTTTGGTTAAAGCTCAGGCGGAAGTGCGTTCGGCGCAGCTGGCCAAAAAATACGGCGGAGACAACGGCACCGGCCTTTTAAACTCCTATGCAGCCGTTTTAAAGAGCACGCCCATGGTATTCAGGCATACCGAAACGTCTATACCTGTTAAAATAACCTCTTCTGCGCCGGCGATATCAAAAAAGTTTGAGAACATGATCGATGATTCTCCCCGCTTCGACTGCAAATCATCCGGCGAGCCTGCCTTTGACCTGAGACTTTCAATGACCAACAATAAGCTTACGGCCTCTCTGAGCAACGCAGGGACGGTAATAAGCACGTCTCAGGTTAATCTGAGCGAGGATACCGATCAGACTCTCGCCAATCTGGTCAAGGAGGTCCACAATCAGACCTTCTCCACTAAAATTTCTCTGAACTCCCTGGGTCTGGATTCCCTGGACGGCTCCAATCTTTCAGGATCCACCGCCAGAGATCAGTTTGACGAAATGCTCGACACCAAAACAGCGGCGACGAGCCCAGTATACAGTTCTTCTAAGCAGCGCTTTGAATCGCGCAGAGCGGCGCTCCCTGTCATTCCGAGCGCAGCGAAGAATCTGAACTGCTCAGCTCCTTCGCCTAGGCTCAAGATGATAAATATGCTCGGAAAAAGGAAGGACTGCCGCTTTATAGAAGCGGTTGAGCCGCTTTTTACATATACTTAACTTCAAGGTTTGACAACTATGGAATTTATCCATTCGATAATGCACTATTTTTCCGTCGAGGGCATTCAGGAGATCATTGCCTGGGGCGGATTGGCTATACTTTTTGCAATTATTTTCTCTGAAACCGGCCTGCTGGTCGGCTTTTTCCTGCCCGGCGACTCTCTGCTGGTGGTAGCCGGCTTCGTGGCCTCCAGCCGTCCCGATATTTTAAATATCTGGCATGTCATTTTCTGGCTCTGCATAGCCGCTATCGCCGGCGACTCGGTCGGCTACATGATCGGCAAAAAGGTGGGGCCTGCCCTTTACAATCGGGAACAAAGCCGCTGGTTCCGCAAAGACCATCTCTTAAAAACAAAGGCCTTTTACGAAAAATACGGCGGCATTACCATCATTTTAGCCCGCTTCATGCCCTTTGTCCGCACCTTTGCCCCTACTGTGGCCGGAGTTGCGGAAATGAGCTATCCCCGCTTTATCTCCTTTAACTGCATAGGCGGCATAGCTTGGGTAGTCAGCATGAACGTCATCGGCTACTTCTTCGGTCAGATCCCCTTTGTTCAGCAGCATCTGGAAAAAGCTCTGATTCTGATTATCGTTCTTTCCGTTCTGCCGGTGGGCATTCATGCCTGGAAGGAGCACAAGGCCGACAAAGCCAAGGAAGCCTCTGCTTCAGTTCAGGACTCAGCCGCGGCTGAAATTCAGGAAGCGCCTATTGCCAAAGAGGCTTAAGCCCCAACTCTGCTTTTTCTGTCCTCTGTAAGTATTTTACCTATAACGGTTGCAAAGGTTAAAAAAATGGACGATTTGAACGCTCCCATTATCGAAATGAACAATGTAAGCCTGATCTATCCCAACGGAACCCGAGCTCTGAACCGCGTCGATCTGTCGATTGGCCGGGGCGAATTCGTCTTTCTGGTAGGCCAGACCGGTTCGGGCAAATCGAGCTTAATGAAACTGATCTACCGCGAAAACGATCCCACGCTGGGACTGGTTTTCGTCGAAGGGCAGGAAATTTCCGAAATAAAGCGTTCGCAGATCCCCTACCTGAGACGCAAAATAGGCGTAATCTTCCAGGACTTCCGCCTTCTGGGTCACAAAACCGTCTTTGAAAACGTGGCCTATGCCCTGCAGGTAACGGGCGCCAGCCGCAGCGTCATTCCCCGCAAGGTGACCAAAGCTCTCACTCTGGTAAACCTCAGAGAAAAGGCCGAGCGGCTGCCCAGCCAGCTCTCCGGCGGCGAGCAGCAGCGCGTAGCCATTGCCAGAGCCCTGATCAACGATCCCGTCATCCTTCTGGCCGACGAGCCCACCGGTAACCTGGACCCCGATTCCTCCTGGGATATCATGCAGATCCTCACCAAGGTCAACGACCGCGGCACCACCGTTTTAATCGCCACCCATAACCAGCAGATGGTAGACGTCATGCAGAAGCGCGTAATCGTCATGCAGCACGGCGAGATCGTCCAGGACGTCGATCGGGGCATGTATTTTGCCACCGAAAAGAATGCCGACAACAAATTCGGAGGTCTGGTATAATGAGCAAAGACAGCCAAAAGCCTAAGCACTACAAATCAGGCGTTGTCGACATCGAGCCGAACGCGGCCAAGTCAAGCTTGGATCCAAACGGCAAGACTGTTTCCCAGTCCCGCGAACAGGCAAAAAAACGCCATTCTCAGGCCAATCCGGAGCAAAAAAAGACTAAAATTATCACCGAATCTCCTAAGGAAAATAATCCCCTTGCCATAGAATCCATGCAGGATTCGGCTTTGCCTGAGCAGAGCAAAGCTAATGACGCCAAAAGGGAACGGCCGCTCGCTCCCAATCCCGAATTTCTGCCTAAAAGCCAAAGCCAGGCGGCTGCCGATAAAGCCCTGGAAGACGCCTTAGAGGACGATCTGCCGCCTATAAAAAAGAGGCGCGGACCTTCGGGCGGCTACTACATAGAGTGCTTCCTGCGCGAGGTTGTAACCAACATCCGCCACAATCCCATGATGAGCGTCGCATCTGTTTCCACGGTTATGGTTTTGGCCCTGATTCTGGGACTGTTTGTTCTGATAATCGCCAACCTGGAGACTCTGGCTGACGAGCTGGCCGGAGAAATGCACATCAAAGCTTACATGAGAGCAGATTTTGACCCTGAATCCATCAACGATTTCAAAACTCAGGTTTACGATATCGGCCATGTCGCTAAAGTCAATTTTATTTCCAAGGACGAAGCTTTTAAGCGTCTGCGCCAGAAGCTGAGCGCCAGTCTCGATTTAAACGATTTAGACGGCAATCCCCTGCCCGACGCCTTTGAAATTCCCGTCGACGATCCCGCCTTTTTAGAGCCTGCCGCCAAAAAGATAGCTGAGCTGCCCGGAGTGGAATCGGTAGATTACGGGCGCGAGGAAGCCCAGAAGCTGATGAAGCTGAATCACATTATCCGCGTGGTCGGCATTATCATTCTGGTTCTGCTCTTTGCCTCCACGCTGCTGATTATCAGCAACACCATCCGCCTGACGGTATTCGCCCGCCGCAAGGAGATCGATATTATGCAGCTGGTAGGCGCCGCCGACTGGTTTATCCGCTGGCCCTTTATTTTGGAGGGCGTAGTTCAGGGAGCTTTGGGTTCGGGAGCGGCCTCGGTCATGATCGATATGTCCTATCGCATCGTCGTTCCTCAGATTCAGAGAAGCATCTCCTTCCTGCCCATCCTTACGCCCGGCCAGATCATGCCCTACCTCAATATCGGCTTAGTTTTTCTGGGCTGCGCCGTCGGAGCTTTGGGAAGTCTGATCTCGGTCAACAGATACCTGAAGGCCTAAAGAAAGGAGCCGGAAATAATGCGCCGCTTAGTCGCTCTTATATCCATCCTGACGCTGCTCCTTTCAGTTTCCTTTGTCTTCGTTTCCGAACTCAGAGCCGACCCCAACTCGCAGCTAAAATCCGAAAAGGCCAAGCTGTCCGCTCAGCGCAAGCGCCTCGATATTATCAACGAGCGCGAGCGCGACCTCTCCGCCCAGCTCAACAACACCCAGTACGACCTTCAGGAGAGCCGTCAGGCCTACCACGAAGCCGTCGCCAATCTGCACAGCGCGGAGATCCATCTCGATAACGTCAAAAGCCGCCTCGAACAGGCCACAAAGGAATTCAAGCATTCTCAGAAAGTGCTGGGCAAAAGGCTCAGAGAGATTTACATGCACGGCGACATGGGCTATCTGACCGTGCTTTTAGGCTCGCAGAGTTTTAGCGATTTTATCGATCAGACTCACTATTTATCCTTAATTATTTCCAACGACAAGGAGCTCCTCGACAAAGTTCGCAGCCTGAAAGAGGAACTGCAGGCAAAAAAAGCCGACGCCGAAGCTACGGTCAAGGAGATTCAGTCCATTAAATCCGCCCAGGAGAAGCGCGTTCAGCAGCTCGAAAACCTGGAGGCGGCCCGCTCCCGCCTCTTGGCCGACGTCCAGAGCCAGCGCGATTCTATCAGCGCCCAGGTTACGGAGCTGGAAAACAGCACCCTGGCTTTGGAAAACCAGATCCAGCGCGAAATCAACTCTCACCGCTCTTATCTGCGACCCTCCGCTCCTCAGGCCACCAGAAGGGTCTGGGGCACGGGCCGTTACTTAAATCCAGCCGAAGGTCCCATTACCTCGCCATTCGGCTATCGCGTCCACCCCATTTTCGGGACGCTGCGCTTCCACACCGGTATTGACATCGGCGCCTATTACGGCAGCGCCATTTTAGCCGCTGACAGCGGCACGGTCATCGACGCCGGCTGGATGGGCGGCTACGGAAACTGTTTAATTATCGACCACGGAGGCGGCTACTCCACACTTTACGCCCACTGTTCCGAGCTTTACGTCAGCTACGGCCAGGGCGTGACCAAAGGTCAGCAGATCGCCGCCGTAGGCTCTACCGGCAATTCCACCGGCCCGCACCTCCACTTTGAAGTGCGCATCAACGGCGAGCCCGTCGATCCTCTGGGCTTCATAAGATAGACTCTCATGGAAAGTTTATTTGTAAATACAACCGAATACAAGCTAATTAAGCTGCTGGGACACGGCAAAGGCGGCTATTCCTATCTGGCTCAGAAAACCGATTCCGAAGACCTGCTGGTTTTAAAACAGATTCACCACGAGCCCTGTTCCTATTACTCTTTCGGCAATAAAATCGAAGCTGAAGAGCGCGACTATTACCGACTGAAACAGTCGGGCATCAGGATTCCTCTGATGCTGGATATCGACCGAAACAATGAGCGCATTGTCAAAGAGTATATTGAAGGCGATACGATTTTTGAGATAATCAAAAACGGGCAGAGCGCCGATCCTTACCTCGATCAGGTCCTGGAAATGAGCGCCCGGGCCAGGTCGGCGGGGATCAACATAGACTATTTTCCCACCAATTTCGTAGTCAGCGGCGGTTTGCTCTACTATATTGATTACGAATGCAACGGCTACATGGAAGAATGGAGCTTTGAACGCTGGGGAAAGAAATACTGGTCGAATACCGAAGAATTCAGAGAATGTCTGAAAAGCGCCGGTTCATAGCTTTGCTCAGTATGGCGGGCTTGTCCGTCCAAACAGACCGTTGATTTTCCGAATAAAACAGCACGGTTTTTTGACAGTACGCCCCGCGTTAACATGTCGCCTGGCAATAGGTTGAAATGAAGGGATGTATTATTTATAATCCATAAAAAAATAATATACACTAAGGAATAATTATGTTCGAAAGCCAGCCGTTTTCAGCAGTAAATGCCAGCAAATTTGAAGCCTATTCCGAACGCGAAGATTTAGTTTACGTCGTCGTTCCTGACGGTCAGCGAATTGACAAAATAGGAGAAAGCGCATTTGAAGGGTGCATAAATCTGCAGATTGCGGAAATTTTCGCCGATATTGAGGAAATTGAATTCGGAGCCTTTGAAAACTGTCGAAGTCTGCGGACAGTAATATTTCACGGTACTTCATTAAAGCATATCCACGGATACGCCTTTCACGGGTGCACTGCTTTAAAGCTTGTTCTTCCGGATTCATTAAGCATTATAGGCAAAGAAGCTTTCAAAGGCGTAAAATGTTTAAAATACAAGGGATGCGCCCCTGGCGCGCCCTGGGGCGCGGCGCTCTTCAATCCTGACCCGGACTCTGAAAATCAGCTCAACAATCAGGACGCTGCAAATTCCGCAGCGCAAACAGCCTCTTTCACAGACAAACCGGAAGTCCCGGCTGAAGGGGTTAAAGAGACTATAAGCAGCTTTGTCAGCAATGCCGCCGATTTTATTAAGGAAAACACCCAAAAGGAGAAACTCCGCGAAAACGCTGAGAATGTTAAAAACAAAGTATCCGGCCTTGTCACCGGTACGGCCGATTTTATCAGGGAAAACGCCAATAAAGAAAAACTCCGCGAAAACGCCGAAAGCGTCAAAGACAAAGTATCCGGCCTTGTCACCGGTACGGCCGATTTTATCAGGGAAAACGCCAACAAAGAAAAACTCCGCGAAAACGCTGAAAGCGTCAAAGGTAAGGTCTCCGGACTCGTCAGCAACACCGCCGATTTTATCAAAGAAAACGCTCAAAAGGAAAAACTCCGCGAAAATGCCGAAGCCCTCAAATATAAGGTATCCGGCTTCTTTTCCAAATTTAAAAAGAAATAAAACTCTGTATCTGAAAGTCAATCAGAAACGCCTTCAGAAGCTTTGCTGATGCAGAACCGACATGTACTGCCAGCCAAGTGAATCTGACCTGCCGTTAATTCAGAAGTTCTTTTCGTCTTCCAAATAATCGATTTAACACAAGAATTAAGCTATAATGTAAATGAAATTTGACTAATAAATTTTTAAGCCATAAGGGATTTAGCTATGTTTAGCCAAGGCGAGCGACAGCTTATGCAAAACAAAAGCAATATTAAAAGAGCTGTAATTCCTAAGAATACGCTTTGTATCAGCGATTACGCTTATGCCGGATGCAGCGAACTTGAAAGCGTTGTTATTCCGGAGCGCGTCAAGTCTATAGGCGTCGGCGCTTTTGCCGACTGCCCCAAACTCTGCAGTATCGAGTTTCCCAAAAGTCTGGAAAGCATCGGCAGAGAGCGCTGCGGCAAAGGAAAGTCCGTAAAAGGAGCGTTTGAAAACTGTACGAGCCTGCGCAGTCTTGCACTTCCCGATAATCTGATGACGATAGGCGAAAAGACTTTTGCCGGCTGCAGCGGACTTGAAAGCCTCAGTTTTCCCGCTGAGCTGAAAATAATCGGAAAATGGGCCTTTTCCGGCTGCAGCAGAATTACGGAGATTGTCCTGCCCAAAGGCCTTGAGATTTTGGAAAAGGGAGTCTTCGCCGACTGCTCCGCTCTCAAAACGGTCGTTTTGCCCTGCGGCCTGAAAACCGTAGGCGGACGGGCCTTCAGCGGCTGCAGCAGCCTTCGCGCCATAACTATACCCGAAAGCGTCGCTGAACTGGGCTGCCGAGCCTTTGCCGGATGCAGCGGACTGACAAGAATTGATATACCCGACAGCGTCGCTGTAATTAACTGGTATGCCTTTGAAGGCTGCAGCGGACTGAGCGAAATTCATATTCCCGAAAGCATAGACGATATAGGCGTAGGCACGTTTTCCGGCTGCAGCTGTCTGCCGGCGATTATTCTTCCCGGCCGGCTCAAGGATATTAAGGATTACGCATTCTGCGGATGTCAAAGTCTTGCCGAAATCCGGCTGCCCGAAAGAGTAAATTTTATCGGAGGCTACGCTTTTGCCGGATGCAGCAGCCTTGCCAAAATAAATATTCCTCAAAACGTCTCCAAAATCGGCTATAAGGCCTTTGACAACTGCAGCAAGCTCAAAAGCCTGCTGCTGCCGGGGAACCTTGCCGACATTGAAGAGTATGCCTTTGCCGGCTGCAGCGAACTGCTCCTGATTTATCCGGAAAATGCAGATAAGATAGCTGCAAACGCCCTTCAAGACATAAAAACAAAGCCTTATTTTTATGCAAAGCTGGCCGCTGAAAAGGAAGCCTACAAAAATCGAAGCGACTTGAAAGAAGTCGTCATTCCCGAAGGCATCACGGAAATAGGAGAAAGCGCCTTTGAAGGCTGCAGCGGTATCACCGAGATTGTTATCCCTGACACGGTCAAGGTCATAAGGGACCGGGCCTTTGCCGACTGTACCGGACTGAAAAGGGCAGCGCTTCCCGAAAGCCTCGCCGCAGTTGAATGCCAAGCCTTTGCCGGCTGCAGCGCCCTGGAAGATATCAACATTCCCGGCAATGCGGCCTTCATAAAAAGCGAGGCCTTTCAAGACTGCTCCGCCCTCAGGCAAATTACCGTCCCCGACAGCGTAACCGCTATAGGCAAATTCGCCTTTAAGGGCTGCTCCGCTCTCACGGAAGTCAACATATCCAAAAAGTTAAAAAATATCGGCTACGGCGCTTTCAGCGACTGTCCGCTGCTGAAAAATAAGCCCAGAACCAAGAGCATTTTTTCAGTTCTGTTTGAATAGAGCCCCGGCCGCCTTTTACTGCCAAAAACAAGCGGCCCCTGGATCCGTACGTCATAAAGGCTGTCATTCTGAGCCCAGCCAAGATTCTTTCAAGCATGTTTTACATGTTTTCGCTGTGCCGGTTTTGTTTTGCACTTCGCTCCGCGCTCGCCGTATCCGGAGCTCGGACGCTCGCTTCAGAGCAAAACAAAACCTGCGTAAAGCGTGTATGCTTCAAACCTGTTCTGCCTGTTTTTGCTTAACTTACCGGCAGCGGCCCCTGGCTCCGTACGCCATAAAGGCCGTCATTCTGAGCCCAAGCAAGAATCTTAACCTTGTTAAATTGAAAGATCCTTCGCCGAAGGCTCAGGATGACATATAAATTCAGTTCAGGAAGGCAATAACGCCGTTTCAGCGGCTATAAAATGCCTCTCTCCTTCAGAGCCTGCAGGGTTTCCTCAGCGTTTCTGTGGAGTATTCCCGTTCCCCCATTCTTCTCCCAGTCTCTGATATTCCGGTCCATATCGTCAATCAGGATACAGTCCTTGCCTGTGCAGAACTTATGCTTTTCCTCGCTGTATACTATATTAACTTTAATATCCTCAGACAACAGCCGATGCATCCATTTAATTTTGTCATCTCCGGCAGTAAGAATTCCGCGCTTGGGCTTGGGAATGCCGGTCAGAATCTCGCAGTCCTTGCCGTATTTGCCGTAAACCGCATTAAAAAGCTCTTTGGCGCCTCTCACTAACTCCAGCTTATCGTAAAAATGCTCAACCTCTTTAATCCTCGCCCACATATCGTCGTCGCGTCCGCGATGCCACTCGCCGTTTTGATCGGGCGGCTCAATACCGCACAGTTCCCGCACCCCGCGCTCAAAATCAGCCAGCACTCCGTCCATATCAAAATATATCTTCACTGTTTACGTATCCTTCCGACGCATGATTACTTCTTACTTAACTGCCTACGTCTTCTGTACGATTTAAAAAACTCCTTCTTAAATTCGCTCTAAAAAGGAGTTTTTGCTTTACTTATACCTATTTATGTATATATATAGAATCACCGATTATCTTTTCTTTCCGACAGCACTCCGGACAGCGTTTTTACCATAATATCAATGTCGACAGGCTTGGCAATATGAGCCTGCATTCCCGCTTCTTCGGAAGCCTGTATATCTTTGGCGAAAGCGTTGGCGGTCATAGCCACTATGGGGATAGCGGCAAGCTGTTTGTTTTCCAGAGAGCGGATCGCCTTAGTTGCGGTATAGCCGTCCATAATCGGCATCTGAATGTCCATGATCACCAAATCATAGTAACCGGGCTCAGAGGCCGCAATTTTATCGACGGCGATCTTGCCGTTTTCGGCCATCTCAACCTCAAAGCCGAGCTGGGTCAGAAGCATATAGGCTATTTCCATGTTTATTTCGTTGTCTTCAACCAGGAGCAGCCTTTTTCGGGTAAAGTCAGCCTGTATATTATCTCTCTCCCGCACCTCTGTCTCATCCGCTGCTGATTTATCTATATCGGCCTCTTCAGCCAGCTTCAGCTTTACGCGAATGATAATTTCCGTGCCGCAGCCGGGAGCGGTGAGAGCTTCAATAGAGCCCCCCATTAAATCGACAATGCCTTTGGTGATGGCCAGACCCATGCCGATGCCTTCCAAACCGCTGTCTGTCGAAGTTCGTTCTCTTTCAAAGGCGGTAAAGAGTCTATCCACAAAATCTTTGGACATACCGATGCCGGTATCCTGAACGCGCATTTCATAGGAAGCGTAACCGTTCTCACCGCCGGTCTCATAGAGAGAAACCGAGACAGAGCCGCCTTCTGGCGTAAATTTATAGGAGTTGCCGATAACATTAAGCAGAGCGCGGGTGAGTCTCTTTTTGTCGCACCATACAAAGCGGTCCTTAACCTTGGCGGTATGAACGGAAAAATCCAGATTCTTCTGTTTCATCTGATCGGAAAAAAGATCGCCGATTTCCGCAAAAAGGCTGCTTAAATCCACGGGAGCAAGCTTCAGCTTAATACTACCGCTTTCAACCTGGCTCATATCCAGGAAATCGTTTATCAGGGTGAGCAGATGCTTGCTGGCAATATCAATTTTAGACAGAAAATCGACGCGTCTGGCATTATCCGATTCTTTGAGAGCCAGCTTGGTATAGCCTATTATGGCGTTCATGGGAGTGCGGATATCGTGAGAGACATTAAAGAGAAGCTGACTTTTGGCCAGACTGCTTTCAACTGCTCTAATTTTTTCTCGCTCAGCCATCTCATGCTTTTTTCTGACCAAATTCTGAATGTACATCATTACCGCCAGACCGACGAAGATGATGAGCATCAAAACTATGCCGTTCCGGATCAAAACAGAGCGGATTTCCTCGCCGCCATACTCGGCAATCTCTTTGCCGATCCACATGATAGATGAATAAATAAGCAGAGAAAACAGCACAATCCCAGAGGTGGACATGCCGCTGAACTCCATAAGCGCATCGTTGCATAGCATCCGCCAATAGAAGATAAAGCCCAGAAGACACCAGAAAGCCAGCAGCAGAAAGGCCTCGCTGCCCATTGCTTCAAAAGCGGTCAGTCCGGGGATGAGCTGTACAACGACAAAGACGGTCGAAATAACGGCGCCGCATATGCCCAAAACTGCGGCTCTGCGATCGTTTTTAGTACTGGCAATTTTATACGCCGCCGCAGAAGTATAGCCAAAACCGACAACAGCGCCGAAAGAGGTAAGGTCGATAAACCAGTTTAAAGTATTCCGGCCCAGGAGAGAAAGCATTATAGATATTATCATAATAAACATAATGCTGTAAGTAGTTTTGGAAAACTTCTCCGAAATAATATGGTCCTCAGCCATTGTCGAAAGGACACGCACAGCGGCCCTGTATGCGCCGATAACTCCGGTAAAGATCGCCGCCAAAACGGTAATGCCCAAAACAACCAGTCCAGCCGTCCCCATATGGGTTCTGGCCGCCTGGAAAGTGGGCACAGCCGCGCAGCCGCTCAGATTATCCAAATCAGCGATATAAGCCATCCAGGAAACATACCCGTCCGGAACGGAAGATAAGCTGACCAGCGTGAGAGCGACGTACATTAAGGCGGCAAAGATAATCGCAGCAAAGAGAATTTTCCGGCTCTTCTTAACCGAAAAATTGAAATGGGCGGTATCAAATGATACCGTCTCAAAACCGACAAAAGCCCAGGGGGCCAGAATCACAATCGTCAGAACCGCATAAAAACAGCTGCTATTACAGAGTCCGAATGAGCTGAAAAGATCTCCTAAAGCTAAATGAGGAATACAGATGAAAGATACAACTGCGGCGCCCAGCGACATAATTATGGCCAATACCGTAAAAAGACGCTGCAGAAAAGGCTTGGCGATAACAAATAAAAATCCCACCGCCGCGAAAGCAAATGCAGAAAAGGCCGCTTCGCTCAGATAAATCTCATTGCCGGCAATATTGTAATGAAAGCCTATCTGCAGAGCGTCGCCGAACATTATCCTTAAAATAATAAACAGCGCCGTTCCGTTCAGAAAGACAATGGTCAGATACGAAAGACATAGAAACCAGGAAGCCAAAAAAGCGTGTTCCTGGCCGAAAGCTTCCTTAGCATAGGAATAAACGCCGCCCGTGCGTGAATTGTATTCCATGAGATAGGCAAAATTAGCGCCTATGATCAGCATGACCAGAACGCTAACGGCCATCGCCGCGGCAGTACCCAGAGGACCGGCAGTCGGCAGAAAGACAGAGCCCGGCATGACAAAAGCTCCCCAACCGACCATAACTCCCACAGCCATAGACCAAACGTCTAATTGAGACAGATAGCGATCATATTTTGTGATAGGCTTTTCCATAAACTGCTCCGAAATACAGCTATACCCGCTTACGCTAACTCCTTAGGCTGTTCTGCCTCCCAAATCAATTCCTCTAAAACCTGATAGAGATGATCAGGCTCGACAGGCTTGGATAAATGCGCGTTCATTCCCACCTGCAGCGACCTCT
The DNA here is from genome assembly GCA_017458675.1 of bacterium. Lineage (GTDB taxonomy): Bacteria > Vulcanimicrobiota > Xenobia > Xenobiales > Xenobiaceae > RGIG3641. The sequence continues at coordinate 1,223 of JAFTAM010000089.1, read as the reverse complement.
GCACGTCCTCGTCAAAGGCGTTGGCAGTCATGGCAATTATGGGAACGGTCTTGGCGTCGGACCGCTCTAAAGCGCGGATTGCCGCCGTAGCTTCCAGACCGTCCATTTCCGGCATACGCACATCCATCAGAATAGCGCTGTAGTATCCTTCATCGCTGTCGATAAACATCTCTACGGCTGCACGTCCGTTTTCTGCATGGTCAGCCTCAACTTCCTTCATCTCCAGAATCTGCTCCATAATCTCCGCATTGATCAGGACGTCCTCCGCCAGCAGAATGCGCCGTCCCTTAAGCTCCGCCCGTCTTCTCTCGCGAAACAGATGCATATTGTTCTTTCTGGCGATTCTTTCAAATTCGTCAATTACGTTGGATGCAAAGAGAGGCTTGGCCAAAAAGCTGTCCACGCCGATATGGAGAGCCTCGGACATAATATCGTCCCAATTAAAGGAGGTCAGAATAATAACGGTAGTTTCCTTGTCATAGCGGCTGCGTATATATTTTGCAACCTCAAGACCGTCAACATCAGGCATCTTCCAATCCAAAAGCACAAGATTGTACGGATTATGCTTAGCGTACTGCACATCAATTACGCTGATGGCCTCCTGGCCGCTGCAGCAGATATCGGCCTTGACGCCCATCTCTTCCAAAACGAACCTGGCATGCTCGGCGGCAATCTCCTCATCGTCAACGACCAGAACCCGCATATCTTTAGGCTTAATGTAGCTGGTCGTCGGCCCTTGCGTTGCACAGTTTTTCAGAGTAATGCAGACCGTAAATTCTGTACCGACTCCCTTTTCCGATTCGACGGTAATCGTACCGTTCATCAGCTCGACAATATTTTTGGTAATGGCCATACCCAGGCCGGTGCTGCCGTATTTGTTGCTTCTGCCGCTGTTTTCCTGAGAAAACGAATCAAATATTTTCGGTATAAACGCTTTATCCATACCGATGCCGGTATCCTTGACGGTAAACTTGAGAGCCGACTGATCCTCGAAGGAAGCGGTTCTTTCCACCGTAAAGAGTACGCTGCCCGGCGCCTCGGTAAACTTAATGGAATTGCTGAGTATATTTATCAGCACTTGCTTGAGCTTCATATCGTCGCCGATATAGTAGTCGCTGACGCCGCCTACCATCCTGCACTCATATTTAAGTCCCTTTTCGGAGCACTGAGCCATGACCATAGTATTGATCTGCTCCAGCATATTTCTGAAGGAGAATTCTTCT
>JAFTAM010000088.1 GCA_017458675.1 bacterium | reverse complement strand
TGTCAAAATAGCTTATCGTGCCGTACAGAACGTCATTGAGCGTCGCCTGCACGGTCTCGGCCTCGCCGCTCCAGAGCGCCTGTACAAAAGAATTGAACTCCTGATCCTTTAAGGTATCGCTGAACCATTTTGAAACCGTGCCCGTAAAAATCTGCCGCACCTCTTTATTGGGTATGACCAGCGCCGTCAAGCCGCTGTCAGGCTGCTCCGGGGCTTTGGTCAGATACCCGGTCAGATAAAGCATCGTCCAGATATTGCTTTCGCTTTCATAGACAATATCATAGGTTAGGTCCTCAGCCAAATCTTCTTCCACGGCGCCGCCGTCAATCAGGCGCTCGATCTTATCCCGCGCAGCCTCGCCGGCCCGGTTGATCAGCGTCCGCACGATGGCGTTGCCGCTGGTGTTGTTCCAATAGGCCTGAGGCGCGGCCTTGGGATTTTTCTGCAGCCGGACGAGATGGGCCAGAATATCCCAGGGACAGTAAATCTCCGTCCCCTCGCCGAAGCGGTAACCGTCGTACCATTCCTTGAAATCAGGCTTTTTATCGCTCAGATTCGCCGCGGCCAGCAGAGCGTCCACTTCAGATTCCGTAAAGCCGAACTTGTCGGCATAATCGGCGTCGGAGACTGAATAGCACATAAAATTGTTCAGACCGGTAAAAATGCTCTCCTTGGCTATGCGCAGACAGCCGGTCAGCACGGCGAATTTAAGCGAGGTATTGGTTTTGAGCGCGGCGCCGAGCATATTCCGCATAAAGCCGACCATCTCTTTATAATAGCCGTTCTGCTCGGCATAATTGATAGGAACGTCGTATTCGTCTATCAGGAGAATGGCCGGCATTCCCCAGTGCGCCTCCAAAGCCCGGCAGAGAATCTGCAGAGCCTCGGCCATCTCGTTTTCCGAAGGCGCGCCTTTTTTTATCACCGACAGTTTCGCCTTATCGTCAAAATCTATTTTCTCGCTTTCCAGCAAATAAGCGTTTTCTATCATAAGCCCCTGCAGCAGGCTGGACATGCCGGCGCAGGCCAGCTCGTAATTGCGCCCCTCCACGCCCTTGAGCGTTAAAAACAGGGTGGGATAGCGATTCATCCATTTATCGCAGAGTTCGGTGTTTCCGGCAATGGCCAGCCCCTCGAACATGGCGCGGCTGTCCCGCCGGATATCGAAAAACTCCTGGAGCATAGTCATGGTCAGCGTCTTGCCGAAGCGCCGCGGACGGGTGATCAGAGAGACCAAAGGCGTTCTTTCATTCAGCAATTCTTCGATTAAACCGGTCTTATCTACATAACAGCAGTTATCCTCGCGCAGCCGGCGGAAGATGTCGCCGCCTATAAATATGTTAAGAGCCGCCATTTCTTTACTCCTCGCTCAGGGCACATGCCGTATTGCTTACATTTTACCCTGATACAGGCAAGCGTTCAAGCCCAAACGGATAAAGCGAAGCTTAAACGCTGTCCTTCTTAGCGGCAGCGAATAATCTATGTCCTTTTGCATGTAAGACCCTCCAACAAGCTCAGGGCGATATAAACGGCATGGCCTAGTCAGCCCTTGTCATTCTGAGCGCAGCGAAGAATCTATGCTCTTATACATATAAGCTCCTTCGCCCCGCGGCTCCGGATGGTAAAGACAGACGTATGGTATTTATGCCGGACTGCTGTCCAATCAGGAACAAGGCCGATGATGGGATGGAAACCGTCCACATCTACATCGATATCGAATCCAGGATCACAGGAAAGGCGCCGTTTCCGCCAAGGCCGGCGAATCCCTGATTATCCCCATCAATATGCGCGACAGCATCCTCATCTGCACCGGCAAGGGCAGCGCGGAATGGAATTTCTCCGCGCCCCACGGAGCCGGCCGGCTTCTCTCCCGCAAGGACGCCAAGGAGCTGTCGATGGACGACTACCGCAAAGATATGGAGGGCGTTTACGCTCCCCACCTTTCCAAAGCCACCCTGGACGAAGCCCCCCGCGCCTACAAGTCCATAGATTATATCCTGGAGCATATTGGGGATACGGTCAGCGTCGATAAGATCCTCAATCCCGTTTATAACTACAAAGAGGCCGGCAAGGACTGATCGGCGGAATAAACGAATTTATATGTTTTCCCTGATTTTTCTGTAAAAGTATCTGTAGAGGAGGTATATTAAATGAAATACAAAGGTTTAGCTGTCCTGGCATCTTTGGCGATACTCGGCTTCTGCGGAATATCATGCTCGGCGACCAACGCCGACGATCCGGGTTCAATGATTATACGCGAAGAAGCGACCCGCCGAAACGTTACCATTATCAGCGTAGATCAGGCCAAAAGCGCGGTGGCTCAGCGCCTCAGCTCTAAAAAAGTGCGCTACGGCGACATCAAGCTCGAGAACGAAGCCGATGATTATCCGAATGAGTCGAACTTCAGACCTGTATATAAAATTGAGTGTATAACCGGCCTCTGGACCGAATACGAATTTGAGATTGACGCCGTAAGCGGCGAAATGCTCAAGGTCGAAGCCGACGACTGATTTTCAGCCTGAGCCGCCGCACCTGAAGCTGAAGGCGCGCTCCGCGGCCGAACAATCAAAAATGAGGCTCTGCAAATCTGCAGCCCTCATTTTTTTGCTGTTTACGGTTATTCCGGTTTATCCGGAAAGCCTCATTTGCCGGGTTTCAGCACCGTAATCTGGCTGACGCGGTTCTGCGTGAAGCGGAAGCCAATGCCCTTGGCCTCGTAGATCAAATCGTTCTGGCCGGCCGCGCCTTTGCCGAAGACTCTGACAACCTCATCCCTGGAGGAGCCGACCTTGACGCCCTCTTTGGTGATAAAATCGCCGGTCTCCATGACCATGCCTTCAATCTGGCCCTTAGCGGAAACGATCAAGCCGATGGCCTCCTCGCGGTAGCGGCACAGAGTGCATTTGCTGGCCCCCATCGAGGTTACGCTGTCAGCCTGGCCCCAGGCCTGAGCCACCTGATTGTAAGCCATGCCGATCTTGATGCCGCCTACTCTACTTCCGGGAATGATCAGACGGTCGCCCAGCAGAGGACGGTCGTCCTCGCGCTTCATGATATAGATCTGACTGACAGCCCCGTTCCTGATGCTGAAACCGATACCCTTGGAGGCATAAGTGATATTGCCCTGACCGCGCTGCAGACCCTGACCGTAAGTCTTGGTCACCGCCGCGCCCGCCGAACCGACGCCGATGCCCTCGGGCGTCTTCCAGGGACCGCCCTGAACGGTAATGCCGATCACCGCCCCGTTGGAGCCGACAAATACGGCTAAACCCTTAGACTTAAAAAAGAGAAGCTGAGCGTTGGGATCGTTAGGCGAAGATTTGACCTGGTCGGGATTGCCCAAAGCCGCCGTAACCTGCGCCTTCTTCTGACCCAGACTGACCGGACCCACGCCCTGACCGGCCATAATGACGCTGCCGGCCGCATAGACCGCGCAGCCCAGCAGAATAATTAAACATATAACCGTGCTTATAAAAGCCAAACGCCTTTTTTCCATAATTTCGCCCCTAGATAAGTATTGCGGCTCAAAGGCCGGAAGCAGATAAAGCGCTCCGACAGCCGTATTTTTCTTTAAAGCTCAAAGCTCTAAGATAATTTCAGCTATGCCGCTTAAAAACCGCGCTCGCTGGGCAGAGAGAAATCCTCGTCCTCGCCCTGGCCGTCCCAGCCGTCGTCGTCGCCTTCGCCCCAGCCTCTGCTGGCGTCCCAATCGGACTCGTCCTCATCGAGAAGCTGCATGACGTCGACTATCTCTTCTTCTTTTTGAATTTTATCGTCCATATCGGTTTTCTCCTTATCCGTATTCATAGTACACCTTTGACAAAAAATCCGGCGCTCATTCCAAGCAGCCATATTTCATCCCCGCTTTTGTCATTAAAAGTCCCCTCCCTGTCATTCAAGGCCCCCCTCTCTGTCATTCAAAGCCCCCTTCTCTGTCATTCTGAGCGCAGCGAAGAATCTATGCTCGTTATCATCAAAGATCCTTCGCCGGAGGCTCAGGATGACAAGTGCGGACCTGGGCACTTCGCCGAAGGCTCAGGATGACAGACCGCTTTTGTCATTCTGAGCAAAGCGAAGAATCTATGCCCGTTATCATCATAGATCCTTCGCCGGAGGCTCAGGATGACAGACGCCATTTGTCATTCTGAGCGAAGCGAAGAATCTTAATAATTTGCTTTTTTAAGCAAATACTGCTTTATGCTGCGCCCTTTTGGGGGCTATTATTAAAGCCTGGGAAAGATACCTGCCTGTTCCGGTGGTCCCTGCCTCTCGTTTTCTCCTTCGGGTCTTTATTTAAACTCTCGAAGAGAAGGGAGGTGATGCCATGACTGAAGATTTTTTTTCATTCTCTTTACGTTATGGAATATAAACTGCGGTTTCAATCTGCCGTATGTTGAAGCTTGCCGTATGTTGAAGCTATCATCACTTCCGCTTATATTCGATTCTTCTGTCGATATAAGTAAAACCAAGAGACACCCACCAGAAAGCCAAACTTGTGTGGATGTCTCATAACACATTATAAAGACCCGAAAGGGGATTTATAATGAGAGACAGCCGCCGGGTGAAGAAACAGCAGTTGTCTTTCCTTTTTATGTTTTTATTGTAACGTTTTCCGCGCTGCAAAGCAAGAGGAAAGCGCCATGTTGTTCGCCTGCGTCCGCTTTCTGCGCTCCTCCTGCCGCGTTCCGAACGCCTGTGTCTTATCATTAATTCGCCTGTTTCCTGTCATTCTGAGCGCAGCGAAGAATCTATGCTCGTATCACTACAGATCCTTCGCCGGAGGCTCAGGATGACAG
>JAFTAM010000087.1 GCA_017458675.1 bacterium | reverse complement strand
TAGATCAAGGAAAGACATGTTTTATGGGGGTAAGGGGGATTGTGCGCTTTTTACGGTTTCCGCATGTTCCTATTATCAAAGCATGCATAGAAAAAGGGCCTGCGAAAAAAGATTTCTCATTTTTTCACAGCCCCTTTTTTTTGCTTTTCGGGCGAGTTGGAACAGCAAAGATCCTTCGCCTGCCGGCTTGGGATGACATGCCGTCCTTGTCATTCAGTGCTTTCCCCCTTGTCATTCAGTGCTTGCCCCCTTGTCATTCTGAGCGTTAGCGAAGAATCTGTCTAGTATAGATCCTTTGCCTGTCGGCTTGGGATGACATGCCGTCCTTGTCATTCAGTACTTGCCCCTTTGTCATTCTGAGCGTTAGCGAAGAATCTGTCCGGCAAAGCTCCTTAGCCTGACGGCTCAGGATGACACATACCGTATTATCATTATTCTGTTTTTGCCTGTAAAGGTAAAGCGCCTGCGGCGCTGAACAAAAAAATCTGCAAATATTAAACTGAAGCGCGATTCTAATTAAAGGAACTGAGTATGGATAAGCGGGCCATGCGAGAAGCGGTGACGAGATGCGTCGCCCACTTCGGAACGAAGATTCTGACGGATAAAAACAAGTTCAAGGCGGCAATTTTGGATTTTCTGCCCTCTTATGCCTATAAGGAGGAGCGCGACTGGCTTTTTTTCAGCGTCGATATGCTCGATATAGGCTCAGTTCTGGTGCAGGTCTCTCCAGTAAACTATCCTAATTTTTACAGAAACGCACATGAAAAGCTGCAGAAGCGCGGCATTAACGCCGAGACAGCCGACGCCATTCTGCAGGCCTTTACAGGCGCTTTGAAATGGGGTGTTCCGCCTTTATGGACTGAAGGCGGAGGAGGCGGCAATTCCGGCGGAGGTCAGCCTCCGTGTCTGCATAGTGATATTGATTATGTCTCCCGCCGCTGCCGTCAATGCAATGAGAAGCTGTATGGCATATTTGACGCCAGCACATATCTTGCCTATGATAGTTTGGATAAGGATGAAAGCGGAGATGTTCTTTTAAAACTTGGCGATTATTCAGGAACTTTGGTCCTGCCTGAACGCCTGCGGGGGATAGGCGATTATGCTCTTAACAAGCGCCAAGGGCTGCGGGAAGTTATCTTTCCTTCTGCGCTGACTTCGATAGGCAGATTCGCTTTTGAAGGATGCTCTTCTTTGACGAGTCTGGACCTTCCCGTTTTCCTGCGCAGGATCGGCGAGTTTGCCTTTGCCGACTGCGCCTCTTTAAGGTCTGTAAATCTGCCGGGCTCTTTAAGGACTATTGAAAAGGGGGCCTTTTCCGGCTGCTCAAAGCTTAAATTGAACGTGCCTCCGTCCGTAACCTCGATAGGCGCCGAGGCTTTTTTCGGCGTTCCGCAGGTCATATATGACGGACCTGCCTCCGGCGCTCCCTGGGGCGCGGCTGAGTGCCGCCGAAATTCTTCTCCAGGTCCGCTGAATAATCCGCTTCCGCCTTCGCCGCCTCCTGCTTCTCCTGCGCCGCCGGCCCCGCTGCCTCCTGCGCCGCCGGTCCAACCGCCTCCTGCTCCTCCGTCCCCACCGCCTCCGCCCGGCGGCGGACAGCCGAAGGGCAGCCCTAATATTGCTAATATCCTGGTTGCCGTATTTGTTGTCGGTATAATTGCGGTTCTGTTTTTTGTAAGTTTGAATAAGAATTCTTCCAGCAGCGCGCCGCAGCCGCCTGTGCAGTCTGTCGCTGTAAATAATTCGCATGAGGACCCTGCCGCTTCGCTTCGCGCGGAGTATGAAAACAAACAAGTTGGCGAATATTTTGAGTTCGGCAGCTATCCGCAGGGTTCAAACGGTGAAGTCGAGCCGATCGTCTGGCGGGTGCTGCGCCGCGACAGCGACAGTTTGCTGGTTATTTCCAAGTATGGTTTGGACGCCAAGCCTTATAATGAGGAGTTAAAAAAAAGTATAACGTGGTCGGAATGTTCTTTGCGCCGCTGGCTCAACGGCGAGTTCCTGCAGAAAGCGTTTACTGAGCGGGAGCAATCATTAATTAAAGTGAGCAGCCTTTCCAATAACTCAGGACCTGCTACGGATGATCGCATATTTTTGCTGAGCAAAGATGAGGCGGAAGAGTTATTTGCAAGTGATGATGACCGCTGCACAAAGCCTACTGCGTATGCAATTGAAAATTATGCATTTGCTGAGAATGGAGGTGTATATGCAGGTAATACGTGGTGGTGGCTCCGTTCGCGCGACCTCAGCGATAGCGACGCGGCGGACGTGTACGCCGGCGGCAACATCTACGACAGCAACGTGGACAGTGCCTCCGCCGCTGTGCGTCCTGCCTTCCGTATAGCAATCTAAAATCTTTAATCTTCACATCTAATATCAGCGTAATCTAACATCTTTTACTATAGACTAAAGGTAAAAGTAGGATAAGAGCGATTTTTTAGGATGATGAAAACCGGCGCTTCTATTGAAGCGCCGGTCGCGGTTGCTGCATTTTTGGCCTTTTATGTGAGCGCTTTGTAGGAGCGTCAGTACTTTTGCAATTATTGGCTTCACTTTGTCATCCTGATCGCAGCCAGGCATCTATCGAATAAAGAGCCTTCGCCTGTCGGCTCAGGATGACATGTCGTCCTTCCATTCAGAGCTTGCCCCTCTGTCAATCCGAGCGCAGCAAAGAATCTATCGAATAAAGATCCTTCGCCTGCCGGCTAAGGATGACAGGCCGTCCTTGTTATTCAGAGTTTGCCCCTCTGTCAATCCGAGCGCAGCCAGGCATCTATAGAATAAAGCTCCTCCGTCTGCCGGCTCAGGATGACATGCCGTCCTTGCCATTCAAAGCTTGCCCCATTGTCATTCTGAGCGCAGCGAAGAATCTGTTCAGCAAAGATCCTTCGCCTGTCGGCTCAGGATGACAGTCCGTCCTTGTTATTCAGAGCTTGCCCCTCTGTCATTCTGAGCGCAGCGAAGAATCTGCCGAACATAGATCCTTCGCCTGTCGGCTCAGGATGACAAACTTTCTGCCATTGAGAGCGTCGGCGGCGGGGAACCTCCTGTCATTGAGAGTGCAGCGAAGAATTATGGGCCGATTTTGCCGATAAAGGTATAAATGCCGGCGCGCTGAAAATTTATGTATCGTCAATTCGCAGCGAAGCTGCGTCTCAGTTAAAAGGTAGCGTTTATGAATAAGCGGGCCATGCTGGAAGCGGTGACCAAATGTGTCGACCACTTCGGAGCGGAGATTCTGTTGGAAAAAGCCAGGTTCAAGGCGGCAATTTCGGATTTTCTGCCCACGTATGCCAATAAAGAGGAGCGCGACTGGATTTTTATCAGCGTCGATATTTTCGATCTGGGCTCCGTTCTGCTGAAGGTTCCTCCCGAAAGCTATCAGTTTGTTTATAAAAGCACCTTTGACATGCTGAAAGATCGCGGCGTCAATGACGAAACTTCCGACGCAATTTTACAGGTCTTTACCGGAGCTTTGAAATGGGGAGTTCCGCCTCTTTGGACCGGAGAACCCGATACTTCCGAGGGCGGTCAATATTCCGTCGGTCGCCAAGCTTCCGGGAGCGGCCAAGCTTTCGGGGGCGATCAGTCTTCCGTCGGCCGCCAAGCTTCCGTCGGCGGTCGGTCTTCAGGCGGCAAACGCTCTTTAGGGGGCAATCGGTCTTTCGGCGGCGGTCAATCTTCCGGCGGTTCGCTTCGCGGCTCCTGCAGTCATGGCGATATAAATTTTGTTACCCGCCGCTGCAGCCTGTGCAATAAAAAAATGTACGGCGTATTTGACGCCGGCAAATATATTGACTATGAAGATCTGGACAAGTCTGAAGGCGGAGGCGTTCTGTTCAGGCTGGGCGATTATTCGGGAACCCTGGTCCTGCCTGATCATCTGCGGAGCATAGGCGATAATGCTTTCGGCCAGCACAAGAATCTGCAGGAAGTAGTTTTCCCTGCTTCGCTCAATTCGATAGGTAAATTTGCTTTTGAAGGCTGCTCCTCTTTGAAGAGGCTGGTTCTTCCCGATGCGCTGCGGAAGATCGGCGAATTTGCCTTTGCCGACTGTACTTCTTTAAGGTCCGTAAACTTGCCGGGCTATCTGCGGAACATCGAAAAGGGTGCGTTTTCCGGCTGCTCAAGGCTGAAACTGACAGTCCCTTCCTCTGTTGTCAGCATAGGAAACGATGCCTTTGCCGGCGTTCAGCAGGTAACGCGCGACGTTTTGCCCTCCGGCGGACTCTGGGGCGCTCACGGCGGCAGTCCGGGCTTCTTTTCGGGATCGTCATACGGTTCCGCGCAGTCCTTCGGCAAGCGTTCAAAACGCTCAGACGGCGTCAATGTTCTGCCCTTTATAGTTATTGGAATTATATTTATCGTTTCGCTCATTGATAAATGCACTATGACTCCGACGCATAAACAGGCTCCGCCGCCGGCTTCGGCCGCTTCCCAAAGCGCCGCGCCCAGCGCCCCTGCCCTTGAGCTTTGCGCAGTCTATAAGGATAAACAGGCTGGCGAAACTTTTGAATTCGGCGCCTATCCCCAAGGAACAAACGGAGAAGCAAAGCCCATAACCTGGCGGGTTCTGCGGCGCAGCAAAAACGCTCTGCTGGTCGTTTCGGAGTACGCTTTGGCGGCTAAGCCATACCATGAAAAAGACTGCGGCGTAACCTGGGCGGACTGTTCTCTGCGGCGCTGGCTTAACGGTACGTTTCTGCAGAAAGCTTTTACCGAACCTGAACGGTCTTTGATCAAAAACTGCAGTCTGGATAACAATGCCGGGGCCGTTACGGTTGACCGTGTATTTTTGCTGAGCACGGAAGAAGCGCGGAAATTATTTGCCGGCAAAAAGGCCCGCTCAGTAATCCCTACGCCCTATGCAGTAAAATATAATGCCTTTTCCAGCGGCGGCAGCACATGGCACTGGCTCCGTTCGCGAGGCGGCGCGGCCGATCGCGCGGTTTATGTCGATTTCGACGGCAGCGTATACGAATTCGGCGGCAAAGTCAGCGACAAGAGCGTCTGCGTCCGTCCCGCCTTTGAAATAAGACTGTAAAATAAACCAGTCGCCGCGGCTCGGGATGACAAACGCCATGTCATTGAGAGCGCAGCGAAGAATCTGCCGAACAAAGATCCTTCGCCTGCCGGCTCAGGATGACAAGATAAAGAGGGCTGGGATGACGCGAACTCCTGTCATTCTGAGCGTAAGCGAAGAATCTATAGAATAAAGATCCTTCGCCTGCCGGCTCAGGATGACAGGGGGGGAGGGCCCGGGGCAACGTAAAAGCCGGCTTGCGGCAAGCCGGTCTGCCGCCTTTAAAACCCTTCGAGCGTGGCCTGCTCGGAGGAAGAGGTCAGCGCGGCGGCGCGGTCGCGGATGTCCTGCCAGGAGATCACCAGGACGTTGTAGGCGTAGGCCTCCTGGGTCCATTTTTTGCGCTCGGCTATAGTGTAAAGGCGGTAGGCCAAATCTTTGGCTCTTTCGGCATTGCTGCCGTGCATGTCGGCGATAGCCCTGGCGCAGCCCTCGATGCCCTCTTTTTCAAAGCGGTAAGTCAGCTGCTGACAGAGCTTCCAGATGCATTCCTCCTGCAGCTTGATCGAGGCGGTCAGCTCGGAGCGCTCCAGCAGGCGGACGATGCCCTTCTGAGAATAGACGACGCCCAGCTTGGCTACGTTGGCCACTTCTATGTTTTTGGCCGTGGCCAAAGTGTTGGCATCGCCGAAGCTCATGTCGTTGAAGGCCATTTGCGTATACAAATCCACGCAGAAACGGCTGGCGCTGTCCAGATCGGAGTTCTGCTCGTTGAAATAGAGGTCGAGCTCTTTATTGATGATCTTCAGAGCGCCGCGCACGTCCAGCGGCGTGCCGTCCGCTTCCAGCACCTGAGCGTATTTAGAGTAGACGCCCATGCCGGGACCGATGGCCGACTGGGCCAGGTCGACGGGCGCAAGATTGCTGCTCTGCAGCCTGCGCAGGGCCGGTCCCAGCTCGCGCTTCAATTCGGCGACAAAAGCGCGCCGGGAACAGGAGGGCGCATGCTGCGGCCGCTTGCGGCAGACCAGCACGATGGACGAAGCCAGGGCGTTGGTCCCGCTGGCTACTGAGCGGTTGGCCATTTCAGTACGAATGGGCCAGGTGCCGGTAATGGCAAAACCGGCCTTAATTATGGCGGAAAGCATAGTCTCCCAGCCCGAAGACGCCTGCGCTTCCGAGGTTTTGTCGGCTTCGCTCTGCTTATAGGCATAGTAAATTGTTACCGGGATGTCTTCGCTCGCATACTGACAGAGCTGCCGGCAGGCGGCGGCCATGCCCTCTTCAAAATACTCCTTGGCCTTTTCTTTGCTGCCCTCGTGGCGGTAAGGCGTGGCGATCAGCTCCTCGGCTTTGGGGACCAGCATGGTGCGGAACAGCTCGGGATAAATGTCCTTGAGGCTGCGGCGCAGCCAGACGTAGAAAAAGTCCGATAAATCCGCATAGCCGATATTATCGTAATAAGGCGGATCGGTCGAAATCACAGTATTGCGCAGGCCGCAGTCGCTCTGAGCATTGCATTGCCGAGCTTCTCCCTTAACAGAGGCGGGGAAAAGCTTTAAGCATTTAACAACCCACTCGACTGTACTTTCAAAGCAGCCTGTGGAGCTGCTGAAAGGATTTCCTTCAGCAAAATCCCATACCATGGGAATAGCCTGCCTGCCAAAGGTATTGCGTATTTTTACATATCCGCTATCCCAACTGCAGATTGATGAGCTTCGGTCGGCTAATCTGTCAATGGCCAAGGCCAAATACACCCTTATGGCCTGACCATAGGCCAAAGCGCCGGAGCCGCCCTTGCACAAAGGAGTTTTATCGTCGGACCAGCCGGCCGCTAAGGCGTCCTGCTCGGCTTTGGCCTGCACTTCTGCCGCCAAGTCGGAAAATGTGGTTAAAGCGGTGAGTTGACGGTTAGTAAAGAGCTTTTTATGCTGGTCCATACCGTAAACCTGCACCCTGAAGCTGAGAGCTTTATCCGGCAGGCTGGTTTCAGGAACATCGACGGGAAGTTCAACATCGGCCGCCGCCTCCTGCTGAAAGTCGGGAGCGCAGTATAAGCGGCCGTTTTTCCCTTCCGCCGCAACAGCCATAAGCTGAGCGTGAATATTGCCGTTTCTTCCCTGAGAACGTACATAATCAAAGTCAACGGGCGAGCCGCAGTGCAGACAGTGCGCGCCGGTACGCGAAACGGGTCCCTCCTGCTTTGTTTTTCCCGGCTTAATAAAATACCTGAAGCCGTTATCGATAAATTCCGGCTCTATGTACTGTTCGTGTCCTTTTTTCTTAGATACGTCAAATTTACTTGTCAGCGGCATTTCGCAGCCGCAGGCCGGGTTGGGGCATTTAACGGTTCGGGCCCAGATCCAGGCGATGACGGTGGCCTCGCCGCCTCCCTGGGCCTCGGGCAGCTTCACCTTAGGATATAAATGGCCTATGCGTTTAAAGGCCTCCTGTTTCATCCACTCGCCGTAGCAGCGCACGTCTTCGGCCAGACCGGCGGCGCCTTTCCAGCCCTCGCTCAGCATGTCCTTGGCTTCGGGACTGACCGGGGCTCGGCCGGCAAAGCGCGGGGGAATTTCGATCATGGCCTTGTTGATCATCACCGCCACCGGGTTTAAATCGTGGGCGTGAGCTTCCAGGCCCAGGCGCTGGGCCTCCAGGGGAATAGAACCGCCGCCGGCAAAGGGGTCGAGAAAGATCGGCATTTCGCAGCCTGCAGACTTGACGATCTCGGCTTTGGCCCGCTCCAGGACTTCCGGATTGTCGGAGTTCTCCCAGACGATCAGATCTTCCAGAATTTTAAAGAGGCGCTGCCGCTCCCGATTCTGATCTTCCTCGGTGGGAAAGAGCTCGGGATGAGACGAGGGAGCGTCGACCAGCGAAGCCCAGAGGACGGCCCTGGCGGTAGCCGTAGGCTTGCGGGACCACCAGAGGTGGAGCGTGGAAGGATGGCCGTGGCGGATCGACTTCTCCCGGGCCGATTCGGCGTTGATTTTCTCCAGCGGCAGGGCCGCTTCAATGAGCTTTCTGACAGGCATATGCTTCTCCGGTTTGCAACAGACAGTAAATAAATTGACGGCCTTTTCGCTGAACGCGGGGGAGAATACTGCACGGCTGTCATGTCGGCGGCCCTGTCATTCTGAGCGAAGAATCTATAAAACATAGATCCTTCGCCTGCCGGCTCAGGATGACAGGGTGAAAGGGCTCAGGATGACGCAAACGCCTGTCATTCTGAGCGAAGCGAAGAATCTGTCGAATAAAGATCCTTCGCCTGCCGGCTCAGGATGACAGTGGAAAAGGGCTCAGGATGACGCAGACTCTTGTCATTCTGAGCGAAGCGAAGAATCTATAAAATATAGATCCTTCGCCTATCGGCTCAGGATGACAAGAGAAAAATGCTCAGGATGACAAGAAAGATACCCAGGATGATAAGAGAAAAGGGCTCAGGATGACGCAAACGTCTGTCATTCTGAGCGGAGCGAAGAATCTATAGAATAAAGATCCTTCGCCT
>JAFTAM010000086.1 GCA_017458675.1 bacterium | reverse complement strand
GCTAGCGAAGAATCTATACAACCTGTTATTGCTTAGCCTGTTTTCGCTAGGTCGGTTTTCTTTGCCGTTACCGCTCCGCGCTCGCTGCGCTCGAATCTCCGCGCACGCGTCAAAGAAAACCTTTATTGAGCATGTCTGCTGACAGCCTGTTATTGCTTAGCATGTTTTGGCTATGCCGGTTTTGTTTTGCACTTCGCTCCGCGACTCGCCGCCGCCGGAGCTCGGACGCTCGCTTCAGCGCAAAACAAAACCTGTGTAATGCATGTACGCTTAAAGCCTGTTTTTGCTTAACTTATCGACAGCGAATGTCGTCCTGCGCTTTTCCTGTCACTTTATCCTGCGCAGCTTTTCCCGTGTCATCCTGAGCGCAGCGAAGGATCTTTTCTGTTAGACTTTGCTGCGCTGGCTGCGGTTTCGGCTTGGAAGCGCCAAGCCCGCTGTCCCGATGAGGTTCCTTTGTGAGGCCTGCGTCGGGTAATTGCAGGTAGCTGAACACAATAAGCGAATTTTATTCTATTACTGCTCTCCCTGTGAAAGGTTGGAGGTCGCCGTATGCGCTGCGTCAAGTGTGGTTTTGAAAATACCGAAGGAGCTAAAATCTGCCGTAAATGCGGCGTGCTTCTGTTTCTTTTTGCCGAAGACGACAAAAAGGAGGAGCCCGAAGAAACTGAAGAGTTTCCGGTAGTAAACGAGCGTCTGCAGCTGTTTGAGGACGCCGTGGCCAAAGTACGCTCCGGCGCAATGAGCGTCAACGATTTTGCCGATTTTCTGGAAAAGACCTCGGCGATTTTATCGGAAAAGGAACAGGACATAAAATCCATCGATATCCCCAAAGAGGCCATTGATGATTTTAAAGAGGAGCTCTCGGTAGGGTTTGCCGGTATTGATTTATACAATCAGGGCATTGAGTCCATGTTCGCCTATGTCGAGGAATTAGACGACGAGCTGCTGGAAAGAGGTCTGGAGCTGGTGCGTTCCGGCAACGAGCGCATAAATGAAGCCATGCGCATAAATAGGGAAAACCGCAATAAGCTCGAGGAACCCGACGAGAATAAAAATTTGCTGTAATTTATTGCTGTCTTAAGCAATTCTCACCGGCTGGAAATTCTTTTGAGCCCAATGTCATAATGTTAAGGCAAAATAATGCTTAAAACGTACATTAGCTTGTTTTGCCAATCTTTGTAAATGTTTCCCTTGTCATTCTGAGTGCAGCGAAGAATCTTTAGAACATGTTCTGCCTGTTTTCGCTATGCCGGTTTTTTTTTGCCCCTGCGCCGGTCAGTTATTCCTGCCTGAGCTGTGTTGTCCGAGCTGCCCGATCAGCCCAGCCCCTTGCAAACAATAATACGCGCCTTTCCTTAAATCCGCTCCCCGCACAAAAAAATAACCGCTCTCGGCGAGCGGTTATTTTTATTTATATCGCGCAGTCTCTGCTACTGATTGACAAAGCCCTTCATCTGGTCGAACATGGAATCGTCCAGGCCGCAGTTGGCCTGAATGCCTTTGTAGACGCGCATCTTTTTGTGAACGTCGTTTTCAAAAATGTCGATCTTTTTCGGGAAGTAGCGGCCGTCCTGGAGCTTTTCGATGTCGCTGTAATCAACGCGCACCAGGATCTTTTCCTTGTCGCTTATGCGCAGAGCGTCCAGACGCAGAGGCACCTGACGCTTGGTGTCGATATAGACAGTTTTGTTATCGGTTTCGTCCTGGGGATTTTCAATGAAAATTTCCACGGTCTCAACGCCGGCAATAGTCTTTTTACCTTTTATTGTGTAATTTTTGTTGGCGTCGATGGGATATTTCTGAATATTGAAGGGCAGGTTCAGAGTGCCGCTGGGCAGGTCCAGAGCTTTTTTGACGGGATACTGTCCCATGCTGATATAGTGCCAGGCGTTGACGCCGTCGCGGATGATGATGGCTTCCTTCTGATCCATAGGACCGCCGGGATCGTTAATTACGGAATCTATGCGCAGCTTGTTGGGATATTTGTAGTAAATTTTGTCCTTTGAGCCAAGGGCAAAAGAATTGGTTTCGCTGGAAAAATTGTAGCATTCCAGTTCGACCACCAAATCGCGTATGGGCATGACTCCGTTGGGCGTGTAAAGCTGCTCAACCATCTGTCGGCCCTGTACGTTGTTGGGCTGAGCCCAGGCTGCGCTTACAGCGCCTATGCAGATTATTACTATCGCCGAAACACAAAGCTGCAGCAGTTTAGACCATTTTTTTGCTTCCATTTCTGACACCTAAACTTTCTATTTGTGTATGTATTGATTATAGCGCAATTATTATATATATGGATTAAGCCGGGTTAATTTCCTGCGTCGCCAGGCGCCGGTTTCATAAGACTTTAAAGATAAATATTTCCGGTTAATTTCCGGAATGATTGATAAAGTGATATTTTTTAATATTTAAGCAACATGCAGGCCTTTATAATAAACGGCGTTATAGCTATAATAGATAAAATACGTTTTTGACTTTATTTAAGGAGGCCCTGTTCAGGTTATGGTCGCCCCTATCGGAATAAATACTAACGCTTATTCTCAAGTTGATAATGTCCGCAATATGCAGCAGGTCGGCGGACAGAGCCAGGTTACCAAAAAGCAGGACGTCGAGCCGCAGTCCACAGTTCAGAATCCTGTAACCGACGGCGTTCATCTTTCCGACGACGTCACTTTCACCCAGGACGCTCAGGAAAATGCCACTCATGTCGGTTTAGCTCAGGACCAGTTTGAAGACGGCGAAGAAATCGGCGCCGCCCGCGAAGACGGAGCGGAAATCGGCGGTATATTAGGCCAGGAAGCCCCTGCCGAGGACGAGTCCGGAACGACCGTTAACAACGGCGTTACTACTGATGAAAACGGATTCATTCTTCTTGACGACCAGGGCAACGTTATCGGCGGCAGCGGTCCGATTGAAGATGACGCCACTCCAGCAGCCGGCGGTCCTAATGGCCCCAACGATCCTAACGATCCCAACGGTAACGGCAGCGTGAACAACAATCCTTATGCCCGCCAGCCTGGTGAGAGCGAGACCGATTACACTAACAGAATGAAGGCCCTGGAAGATGATCGCCAGGAAGCTATGAAGATTTGGACGCAGATGCAGGCCGACCGTCAGAAGTGGTTAATGGAACTCATGAAGATCATCTCCGACGCCCGTACTGCTACCATGGAAGTGTTCCAGAGCATGATTCAGAATAAGGCCGCCGCTATGGATCGCATCAATCATAACTGGGACCGTATTTTCCACGAGAGATAATTTATTTAAATAATTGTTTAAGAGCTGTCGCTTTCTGCGGCGGCTTTTTTTTTGCGCAAAAATTGTATTTAACAATTTGTCAATATTTGTTCAATATAACGGCAATATTTTGGTCGGGAGTTCGGCAACAATTGAGCCTTATTCTTTGGGCAAGAGGAAAACAAAATCTTCAATCCTCAATCAAAGAAAGGAACTCAAAGTTATGTCAGTATTCTCCTTATCAAATTCCGCATCTGCTCTGCAGATGATAACCAACGATTATCAGAACGCTCAGACTATTTACAGTCAGATTCAGGCTACGGCTCAGAAGAGTCAGGCTGAACGCTGGAAGATTCAGAACGATACTCAGACCAAGATCTTTGAAATCCAGCAAGAGACCACCGTCAATCGAGCCAAGGTTCAGGATAAGATGTTCAATAAATGGAACGAGTATATTAAGAGTTAGTTTAGGTTAATGCCGGCAGCGGCGCTTATGTCAGATCGGGGAGGGGACGCATGAGCGCCGCTTATATATAAAAGGAGGGATTATATGCAAATTTCTATTCCGGCCGAGAATCTGGATACTCTGAGTATATTTAGACTTCAGGCGCAGTTTGGTGAACTTCCGAAGGCTGATATCTATCCCGAAGCAGATATAGGTATTCGTGATACCTTTACAGAGGCAAACGCTGCTTTAGCTGAGGCTGATGGCGGGGAGGAAAACAGTATCGGTGAGGCTTGCACTAAGGCTGAAAAGAGCGAAGGCCGCCGAGAGGAAGGGCTCGCCTTGCCGTGCAGTAAGTCTGACGGTTCAATCTCTGAAGCCGGCGGCGAACCGTTGCCGTCTGACGATAATAAGGCTGAAGGCTCCCCAGAGGCTAAAAGCAATAACTTAATGTCTTCTGTGCCGGAGGTCATAAGTATGGACTGCGGTCCTCTCTTCTCTGTCTCTTTGAGGGAGCCCGGAGCAAATTTTGAACACGGTTTTCTGTATTTTGCTTCCGAGCCCCAGGAGGAAGCGCCAAAAGAGGCGTCTCCTGCCGACGGCGCAGAAAAGCCTGCGCCCGCTCGGCGTTCTGCAGGACGCGCCGGCAGCAAAAAAACTGCAGATCCCATGGGCGAGAAAGAGGAGGCTGCCCTAAAGGAAGAGATGCAGCAGCAGGATGAGCTCAGAGCCAATGAGATTTATGAGCGCATGAGAATTGATAGGCAAATACACGAAGCCAAACTGCAGGCCATGCTGGCCGATTTGCAGACTGAGCTGCAGCGTATCTGGCGTGAAGCGGCCCTGCGCCGCCGCAAAATGGAGGACGATTTGAGCAAAAGTTGGCAGAAAGCGGTCTTAGGAGTGTAAAAATGTCTTTAACCGACAATGTCATAAAGTTAAGGCAATAACTTGCTAAAAATGGCACAAAAGCATTTCTGCATTAGGCTTGTAAATGTTTTCTCTGTCATTCTGAACGCAGCGAAGAATCTGTCAAGCATGTTTAACTTGTTTTCATTATGCCGGTTTTGTTTTGCACTTCGCTCCGCGACTCGCCGCCGCTGGAGCTCGGACGCTCGATTCAGCGCAAAACAAAACCTATGTAATACATGTACGCTTAAAGCCTGTTTTGGCTTAACTTACCGACAGTACTTTAACCGGCTGAGCCGCCGTTTGCTTATAAAAGACGTGCCGCCGAATAAATCTGTTTGCTGTCATTATCTGTCGGCTGAGCAATAACAGGTTTTCAGCAGGCATGTCATATTAGTATGCTTTGCCTGGTGCGCGGATTTCCAAATCCGGCGGATGAGCTGCGCATGGCAAAGAATATTTTAATAAAAAAAGGGGCTGTGAAAAAACAGTCTTAATAAAAGAG
>JAFTAM010000085.1 GCA_017458675.1 bacterium | reverse complement strand
GCTTTATCATTCAGACCTGCATTGAACTGTTTTTCCTCGCAGCCGCAGTCATTTCTGAATTTTGCTGATTTTAAACAGAATATCCGCGTAAAAAAACGCCGCCTGAGTTTACAGACGGCGTTTTCGCATTATATGCAGAATTCAGCGCTGAATCAGCCGATCATCATGTTTCTCTCAATGACCATCTTGCCGTCGGTCCAGCGCACTACGCCGATGTAGGGATGACCGTCCTTATCGAAGAGGTCTTTCTTCTCTACGGTCTGGTTGGGCTCGGTGTAAAGGATGCAGCCGTTCTGAATGAGCTGCTTCATATCCTGAGCCAGGCCGTCGGCGGGATTGCTGTCGAGAGCATTGAAGCCGCCGGGAACCGTGCCGGTAACCTCGGCGCCGGCGAACTTGCCGAACTCGGGACCGTTCAGGGTAATGGTCATCTCGCGGGAGGGAGCCATCGAGGCCATGCTCATATCGTTAGGCGTGTCGTCGCCTTCAAAGAGAATATTGCGGTCCATCATCGTGTTAAGAACGATGTCATGATATTCTCCGCCGTTGTTGGCGTCGGCCTTGAGCATCAGAAGGGCCAGATCGCGGTAGGTGACGTCGCGCTGAGGCGCCATCTTGACGGCCTCGGCCAGCAGAGTCATGCTGTCGTTGCCGGCGGCCTTGATAGCGGCGGCGGCGTCCATGCCGTCGGCCATCTTCTTCTCTACGATACCGGCCATGACGTCATACTGAGCGCCCGTAAAGATACGAGACCAGCTGTGCATTTCCGTGGTCAGAGGATCGGTTCCGGAGGGATTGCGGGGCACGGTGCGGGGGGCCTGCCACTTGAAATCGTTGATGTAGTTGCGCACATAGTCTCCGCCGGTTACGTTCTTGCCGTAGGAGTTGTTGATAGCGCGGCCCAAAAGTTCGCCGCTGGCAGCCAGACAGTTGGGCTTATGGAGATCTCCGCCGGTCTCTTTAGCCGCCATGGCGCAGACCTCGTCGCTCTGAGTGGCCATAAACAGACCGGTGAGATCGCCGAAGGCCTCGTGGAAGCCGTTGGTATCGGCCTGCCAGGTGGTCAGATAGCCGGGACGCTGAGCGTCCAGAATAGCGTGGCCCACCTCATGGGAAACCACCTCGCCCGAACTTCCTGAGAATACGGTCTGGTTGGTAACCGGATCCAAGCCGTGGAAGAAGTTGAGAGAAGCGTCATTGCGGGAGTAATAAGCGTTGAAATCGACGCCGGCATCTGAAGCCAGGCCGATCTTGTCTCCGCCGAAGGCCCATTCGATCTTGCCGAACTTTTCTGACATGGCGTCAATGGTCTTCTGCACCGTAGCCATAGTTACTGAGGAGACAAATTCGCGCGTACCCGGAGTATAGACATACTGTCCGTCTTTATTGGGCTCAAGCTGCTCTTTGCGGACAAACTGTACGTTGTCGCCTTCCAAAGTGCCCTTGCCGGCATGGATGGAAGGCATACTGATTACCTGAGGATCCATAACCAATTCGTCCTGAGGATTGTAGTTGATCTCTACTCCCTTGGCCTGAACCGCTCCGGAATTTTCGGTTCCCACTGAACCGACCTGTGAATTATAGGAAACGCTATTAAAGGAATTTATGGAATTCAGCATTTCTTCAACCTCGCTTGAGAGCAACAGGACGGATAACTGTTCTCCTCAGCACAAGCTATACCGTCGGATTGTCTCTGATAACATTCTTATTTAGTATATCACCTATTGAAAAATAAGGAAACTCAAAATACGACTCTACCCGGCAATTATGTTTACGTTATATGAACATTTTTACAATAATCAGGCTCAGAATGACAAAGATGTCGCAGTCAGGATCTGAGCGCAGCCGTATTCATACGCTCACAAAATAATAATGCAAAAAAAAGCCCGCCCCGCAATATTTACGCAAATATTATCGGCGGCGGACCCTTATTTAATTAAGTCAGAGAAAAAGCCGGCCCTTAGGGCGCAACCTCCGGTCCCATGAAGGTATCGACGGGAAGAAGCACCATCTTCCAGCTGGTCTGCTCTTTGATTTGTTTTTCGATAGCCTTGGCGTCGCCTACTACTATCGCCTCCATCCTGTTGGGCTGGAAGAAGAGCTGGCGGGGAACGCTCATAGACTTATTGTCGACGCTCTCGATGTTCTGAACATAGGTGTCGTAATAATCGTCGGGAAGCTCGTAAAGCTTCATTTCCAAAATGCGTCCGGCCAGCTTGCCGCTGGTTTCAAACGACTGCGGATAGCCGTAACAGATATAATTTCTGGTGCGCTTGAGTTCGTCTTCGGGGATCTTTTTGCCCATGTTCTCAATTTCCGAAAAGACCTCTCTCAAAGCGGGCACAGTCTTATCGGACTGAACGTCGGCCATAACCGCAAAGGGACCGGGCTCTACCCGGAACACGAAGGCCGAACGAGCCCCGTAGGTGTAACCGTTGCGCTCGCGCAGATTCTGATTGAGACGCGACATAAAGGAACCGCCTAAAACCGTATTCATAACTCTGAGCGGGAAGAAATGCTCAGTACTGCGGGCATATCCCACGCAGCCCACGCGCAGCACCGACTGCGGAGAGCCGGGACGGTCTACCACATAGATAATGCGTCCGGGAGCGTTGATGACCTTGGCCTGGGGAGCTTTTAAGCTCTCGCTCAGGCCGGCGGCGCGGCCCAGGCCGTTCTTAAACTCGGCGGCTATATCCAGCTGAGTCTTTTTAGGCTTGGCTTCGGCAGTCTTGCCGGCGGCCTGCCACTTTCCGAAGGTCTCCTCCAGCAGCGCCATGGTCTTGTCGACGTCGACATTGCCGGTAACAGCCACAAAAGTATTGGCCGGCGTATAGTAATCGCGGTAAAACTTTACGATATCGTCCCGGGTAATGGAGGCATAGGTCTGAGCCGTGCCGTTGACGCCGTAGCGCTGACGGTTTTGGGGATCGTTCTCATAAATCTTATACATAAAAGCGTTTCCCGCCAGGGCCGACGGCTCGCTGCGCTTCTGCATAAAACCGGTCAGAGTCTGCTTTTTAAGGCGATCTATCTCCTCTTGAGGGAAGGTAGGCTGCAGCAGCGCTTCCGACATGAGGTCTACAGCCGCATCCAGCCGCTTAGCCGGTACGGTTATGGAAACGGTATTGCCGAAATAGGCCTGTTCGGCGCTGAAATAAGCGCCGATATCATCCACATGCTCGGAGAATGACATGGCGGTATATTTCTTGGTACCCTCGTCCAGCAAATCGGCAGTCAAAGAGGCTGTTCCCATTTTATCGGAAGCTTCGCCGACAGCGCCGGCCTTGATGAACATGGCTACCGTAGCCATCGGCGTATTGGTGCGCTGAGTAAACCAAACCGGAATACCGTTGGACAGCTGACGCTTGACAATCGGAGGGATCTTCACCGATTCGGGAGAGCTGATCGCCGGGACCTGACTGCGGTCGGGAACGGCGTTATTCTGAGGAGTTTGTGCACTGGCCATTAAAGACATTCCTAACATCAAAACACATGAAGCGAGTCCGAATTTATTCATTAGCGGGACCTCCCTTCTCAGGAACGACGGTAATTTCTACATAGTTTTCCAAATCCAGATATTGCTTGGCGCATTCGCTCACCGACTGCGGCGTAACCTTATGATAGCGGCCGAGATCGGCGGCGAAGGAATCAGCCTTGCCGAAATGGACATAGTAATTGTTCAGCATGTCGGCTTTCTCGGAACAGAGTTCAACGTTGGCATAGAAGTTGCTCTCTATCTTGTTGACCGCCCGCTCAATCTCCTCAGGAGAAGGAGGATTGTTCTGAATTTTAACTATTTCCTCGGTTACAACTTTCTGAATTTCATCTAAGCTATGGCCGGGAAGAGGAATATACTCAATATAGAATTCCGATCCCAAATTAGAGCTGCTCTGATTGGAGGTTATTACCTGGGCGATCTGCATATCGTAAACTAATCTCTTATAGAGCCGGGAATTCTTGCTGCCTCCCAATATATAGGCCAGAACATCCATATCGGCGTCGCCCTGAGTATAGAGGGCGGGAGTGATCCAGGCCTGCATGCGCAGAGGCAGAGCCACGCTGTCCGTCACCGTCTTTTTGACAATTCCCTTCACCTTGACGGGATCGGCCTTGACAGGATTTACCTTATGATCGCCGGCTTTGACGTCGGAGAACCATTTTTCCACCAGGGCTTTAGTCTTCGCGGTATCAATATCGCCGGCAATTACCAAACGGGCGGTGCTAGTGATATAAAAAGTTTTAAATAAATTGACTACTTCGTCTTAACCGGCTGCGGTAAGATCGTACATTGAGCCGATAATGGGCCAGTGGTAGGGATGGCCCTCGGGATACATGAGCGCGGGAAGCTCCAGCCAAATTTTGGCGTAGGGACGGTTGAGATAGCTCTGACGCATCTCATTTTTTACGACGTCGCGCTGATTGTCTACAATATTGGGCGACATCGAATCGAGCAGGAAGCCCATGCGATCCGATTCCAGAAACAGAGGCAGCTCCAGAGCGCAGGAGGGCACGGTGCAATAATAGTTGGTGCGGTCGGTAGAGGTAGACGCATTGTTGTTGCCGCCGACCGACTCCAAGAGCCTGTCAAACTCGCCTTCCTTAACATGCCCCGAGCCTTCAAACATCAGATGCTCAAATAAATGGGCAAAGCCGGTGCGCCCGACCTGTTCATAGGAGGAACCGACACGGTACCAGATATTGGTGTGTACCATGGGTATAGTGTGATCCTCATGGAGAATTACATGCAGACCGTTGGGAAGATCAAACTCGGTATAAGGCACTTTAAAATCCGGTTCGGCAGCCAAAGCCGCTCCGCCCGACAGACAGGCGGCAACGGCCAGACCGCACAGAGCTTGACGCATATGCATTAAATACAACCTCCTCGTCAGAAAGTAAATCCGCTCAAAAAAATACCGAACTTGAGAGCTATAAATACGTTCAGCTCAGGAGTTCGGCAGCTGCGCGGCCGAGCCGCGCTAAAAACTTTAATATCTCTTAACCGAAAAACTCGGCGTTCTTCTCGATAAAATGCACCTGATCGGCGTCGAGATCATCGGCGCTCATAATAGCTTCGGTGCTGCAGGCGCCCTCGCAGGCTCCGCAGTCGATGCACTCATCGGGATTTACAAAATACTGGCTTTCAGTATCGGCGGTATGAATAGCGCCAACGGGG
This sequence comes from bacterium, assembly GCA_017458675.1. Lineage (GTDB taxonomy): Bacteria > Vulcanimicrobiota > Xenobia > Xenobiales > Xenobiaceae > RGIG3641. The sequence continues at coordinate 26,799 of JAFTAM010000085.1, read as the reverse complement.
CAAACATCCGCACAAGAGCCGCACATAACACAATTATCGGTAATTACATGAGCCATGTTTTATTCCTCAACTTTTATATCTAAAAATTACATATGTAAGAGGCTGAAATTTTCTCAAAAAATCAAATTTCCTGCCTAAACATACTGCTGAATTGAGCTTTTGCCGACAGTCTCAGCCGAAAAGCCGAACCTGCCTCAGTTCTGCACCAGTTCAACAGCCCAATATATCGCCAATCTGCAGGCGGCGTCCCGCCATAAAAGCCGCTCCGTCCATCCAGCCCTTCCCGGCCGGCTTCACCAGCCGCAGAACTGCGAAACCGCTTCCGCAGGCGGCAACATATCCTTTGCCCTTGAGCCGCCCCACAATCTGTCCGGGAGCGTACTCATGAACTTCGGGAGAGAAATCCCCGCAGACCTCCAGTTTGCCCACCTTTATCACCTGCTCTTTATGAAAAGTCCCGGATTCGGGTTCGCTGTAAAGAGCCCGGACAAAATCAGCGGCGGCCTCGGCAGACTTATGCCAATCAATAAGAAGGTCCTCGCCCTTTAAGGGCTTGGTGTAATTAAATTCGCCGGTCTGGGGAACGGGCTTCAATTCGCCTTTTTCCAGAGACACAGCCGTTTTAATCAGCAATTCTGCGCCCAGATGAGAGAGACGCTCCAAAAGCTCGCTGCCGGTCTCTTCAGGCTTTATTTCCGTTTTTTCCTGCATTAGCAGAGGACCGGTATCATACCCTTCCTCCATGACAAAAGAGGTAACGCCGGTGACTTTATCGCCGGCCATTATAGCCGCCTGAACCGGAATAGCCCCTCTGTGGCGAGGCAGCAGCGAAGGATGCAGATTGATGCAGCCGTATTTCGGCAGTTCCAGAATCTCCTTGGGAATCAATTTTGCATAAGCCGCCACCAGAATGATATCGGGCTTAAGCTCCTTAACCGCAGCGCAAAATTCAGGATCGCGCACCTTCAAAGGCTGATAGACCGGCAGTCCCAGTTCCTGAGCCTTAAGCTTTACCGGAGAAGCGCAGACCCTGCGTCCCCTGCCCTTGGGCTTATCCGGCTGAGTTACAACGCCTATCACTTCAAAATGCTCATTCAGCTGTTCCAGAGCAGGAACCGCAAACTGCGGAGTTCCCATATATAAAACGCGCATATTTAACTATACCTTCTTACGCCGTTTCATCTAATCGGCTTTCTCGGCGGCGGCTTCCTCTGTTCCGGCTTTTTCGGTTTCCGATTCCGCACAGTCTTCAGCTTCCGCCGCTTCGTTCGCTTCGGCATCAGAATTATCAGCGCCGTTTGCCTCCGGCTCTGCATTATCCTGAGAGGCAGGGCGGACGTTTTCGGCGATATCTATATAAAGGCGGCCGTCTAAATGATCGCATTCATGCTGAGCGCAGCGGGCAAAGAGGCCTTCGCCCTCGTAAGCGACCTTATTGCCGAATTCATCCAGACCGCTAAGGCGCACGCTGCTGCAGCGCCACACCTCGCCCTCAAGGCCCGGGCAGGACAGACATCCTTCCAGTCCCAGTTCCTCCTCATCGCTCAGATAGGTGATTTTGGGATTGACGACCTTAATGGGCCCCTGCCCTACGTCGATGACGATCATGCGCTTGGATATGCCTACCTGGGGAGCGGCTAAGCCCACTCCGTTGGCCTTATACATAGTCTGCAGCATGTCCTCCAAAATACCGCGGATCTTATTGTCAACCTTGTCGACGCGGCGGCATTTGCGGCGCAGTACGGGATCGCCCTCAAAGAGAATCTTCATAATAGTCATAGCCTATTACCTTTGCATACACAAATTAAAGCGTGCCAGGGAACAATCACCGCGGCACGCTTCTGCAGCTTCATTTATTCAAGCGGCAAACATTTTTTATTTGGTTTCAGTCTCCTGAGCGCCTTCAGCTTCGCCGCCTTCCTCGGCCTCGTCGGCTTCGTCGGCCTCTTCCTTGGCTCTGTAAATGCCGCCGACCTTGGAATCGGTCTGACCTATTCTCATATCGTCGACGTCGGCGGTAATCTTATTCTTCTTCTTTTTCTGGACTTCTTCTTTTTCTTTCGGCGGATCGTGGGTTACGGTCACGCTCAAAGTAACCGGAGTACGGTTGTTGTTAAACCAAATCGCGGGATCAGGTATAAAAGTCTCTGACTGTCCTGCGGCAAAGGCGGGATAGTCTTTAGTCCAGCTGTAGGCGGAAAAACCGTCGTAATAGACTACGTCAACCTTAACTTTAACATTTTCGACAGGCTCGCCGCCGTTGGTCAGGGAGACCGAATTCAAATGGAGCTCGGTAGGAATGCTGAAGCTGCCCATATCGTTTATAAACCAATCTACGGAGTTAATCACTACCTTAGAATCGGTAGCCCCGGCAGCTTCGAGACTTCCGGGAGCGGGGCAGGAAAATTTAGCTTCCATTTTGCCGTCGGCATTGAGCTTATACTTGCTCGCCTTTTTAGTATCCTTGCCGCCCTCTTTGCCGTCCTCTTCGCCGCTTTTTCCGTATGAAGCAGCTTTCTTGTAGGAAGCGGCCAAAGCGTCGGCCTTGCTCTTAGACATGGGCGCCAGCAAATCGATAGTATTTAAATTGTCAGAAACCTGATACTTCAAATCCAGGGCCTTGGCTAAGGAGGCGACGTCGACCATAGATCTGCCGCCGCGGGCGTTAAGGGTAATATTGGCGGAATGACCTTCAAATTCGATCGTATATACGCCGGAATCTACAAAAGACGGCCCCTTGCCCTTTTGATTGTAAACGTAGATTTTGTGGTCCTGAACGCTCCACGAATATCCTAAAGCCTGCAGCAGGTCGGAAAGAGAAGCCTCCACGGATTTTCCCGAAATAGAAGCCGTGCCCGTAAACGGACGGTTGCGCACATAAAATTCATAATTCGCTGCGCTTGCCGCAGCCGCAGAGCCAAACAGCAGCGAAGCTGCCAGAAGTCCGATAAAATATTTATTCATAAATTATACCTTTCTCATACTGCGGAGCTGAGGGACCGCAAAAAAAACAAGCTGTCCGGAGTTTTTCCACATAAAAGACAAAAATCCGCTTTTTATCTCTTCCAGCCCGCTAAAAAAATACAGGTCCCCCGCCTGATACATCTCATTGACTGGCGATCTTAATCTGGACCATAAAGGGGCGGCCGCTCGCATTATTCCAGGCCGAAGGCTCCAGGTTCAGCTTCTGAGATTTTCCGGCCGGAATAGAGTCTGCGCCGAATTCAGCTTCATAAACCTGAGCGCCGTCGACGCGGATACAGATCTTCACCTTGACGCTGAGCGTCTCGCCGCCGTTGTTCTTTAAGACCAGCGAATTCATATAAAGCATAGGCTCGGGAGTATATGGTCCGTCGTCTTTATAAAAATCGCACGATTCCAGCGAAACCGGAGAAGACTGCAGAATATCCGGCATAATTCCCGAGGGAGTCCAGAAATAGCTGCTCTGCCGGCGTCTCGGCTCAGCCTTATCAGTCTTATTGACAGACGCCTTCTTTTTTGCTTTGGACTTATCGTCCGAATGAGCAGACTGAGCGACCCTGGGAGCAGGAATCAGCAGATCAATCGTATTTAAACTGTCATTGACCAGATACAGCAAATTCAGCGCCTCAGCTAAGGCCGAAGCTTCCGCCCAGGCTCCGCCCCGCTTCTGCTGCAGCGCCAAAGAGGAAGCGCGCCCCTCAAAGGAGATCTGAAGCGGTCCCTTGCCGCCCAATTCCGGACCTCCGCCGCTTTCAGCAAAAACGTGAACGGTCTTGCCCTCCGCCTTCCAGGAATAGCCTAAGGCCAGCAACAGGCTGTTCAAGGGAGCGTAAACCTTATGTCCCCGCACCTCAAAAGGCCCAGGAAACGGACGGTTGCAGACATAAAAGCTGCAGCCTTCAGCGTAAGCAGCCAAAGTAAAGCCCGCTATAAACAGCAGCGTAAAAAAAGACAAGATCAGCTTATTCATAGCTGATTGCAGCTCCCTCCTTCGGCTCGGCAAAGTCCCGCATCCCCCCCCAGACGGCAGGCTGCGCGCCGCAAGCGCCGATTATTTAACAAACTTCAGAGTTATGGGCGTGCCCACGAAGCCGAAAGCCTCGCGCAGCTGGTTCTCCAGATAGCGCTTATAGGAAAAATGGACCAAATCCGGGGAGTTGCATTTGAAGGTAAAGCAAGGCGGAGGCGAGGGCCTCTGACTCACATATTTTATCTTCAGTCGATCTCCCTTGTAGCTTGGCGGCGGTCTCAGAGCCGCGGCCTCTTTGATAATATGGTTCAAAACCGGCGTAGGCACTCGGCGCCGGGACTCGTCAAAAGCCTCCAGAGCCGCTTCCAGAATTTCCTCCGTGCCCTCGCCGGTCAGAGCCGAGGCAAAGATGACCGGCGAATACGCCATAAACTCCAGATCCTTGCCCAGCTTTTTAATAAATTTTTCCTTCCACTCGGCGATTTTCTGACCGTTGGCCGGACCTTGTCCGTCCTCGCCGGCCAGTTCCCGCAGCAAATCCCATTTATTGACCACAATGACCGAAGGCTTGCAGGCCTCGCTGATCTCGCCGGCCACGCGCTTGTCCTGAGCCACCACGCCGTCCCGGGCGTCGATAACCAAAACCGCCACGTCGGCCTTTTCCAGAGACTGAGAGGCTCTGAGGCTCGAATAATATTCTATGCTCTCATCGACCTTGGCCTGACGGCGCATACCGGCGGTATCCACCAGCTTTACGGCCCGGCCGCCGTAATCCAGGGATATATCGACGGAATCCCTGGTGGTTCCGGCCTGATCGTGAACTATGGAGCGCTCCTGACCGATAAGGCGGTTTAAGGTAGAGGACTTGCCCACATTGGGACGTCCCACCAGAACCACGGAAATTTCCTCTTCAGGGTCGCCGGTTTCTTCAGCGGGAAGACGCTCCAGCACCGCGTCCAGCAGATCGCCGGTGGACATGCCGTGTATGGCTGAAACCGGATATGGCTCCCCCATGCCCAGGGCATAAAACTCTACGGCGTTGGCCTCTACTTCTAAAGTTTCGGCTTTATTGGCCACCAGCAGCACCGGCTTTTTATGGCGGCGCAGAATTTCCGCCACTTCCTCGTCCAGGGGCTGCACGCCGGCTCTGACGTCAACCACGAAGAGCACCAGATCGGCTTCGTCCACGGCCGCCTCGGCCTGCTTATGAATATCGCGGCGCAGAATATCGGGATCGTCGGGATCAATACCGCCGGTATCGCAGACGCTGAAAACCCGGCCGTTCCACTCGCAGACTCCGTAAATGCGATCGCGGGTAATGCCCGGCGTATCCTCGACAATGGCTCTGCGGCCGCCGGTAAGCCTGTTGAAAAGGGCGGATTTCCCCACGTTGGGCCGCCCGACTATAGCCACGATGGCATTGCTGTTCAAACGCGGCTTAGCTTGATAAGTCATGGTCTTTTACCTGTTTTCTGAATATTTGCCAATAAAAAGCTGGCGCTTCTAATCCTGAATGGGGCCCAGCTCCTGAAGTTCCCTGATTTTTTCTATTACCAGATTGCAGACGCGCTTCATATCTGAAGGACCGGGTTCGTCTTTTTTCTCTACGGGAATGAGTTTGCCGATACGGACGTGGAGCCCGGCCCTATAGGGCAGACCGTTGCGCTTGCCGGCCTCCAGAGTATTGAAAAGACACATGGGCAGAATAGGCGCCCCGGCCTTCAGGGACATAAAAGCCACGCCCAGCTTGCAGCGTCCCAGCTTGCCGTCCTTGGATCTGGTGCCTTCGGGAAAAATTCCCACCAGCCGGCCGCGGCTAAGCATATCTATAGCCTGGTTGACCGCTTTGCCGTCCTTAGAAGACCTGTCAACCCACATACAGCCGCAGCGAGCCAGAATCGCTCCCAGAACCGGCGTCTGAAAGAGCTCCTTTTTGGCGACAAAATGGACCTGCCGCGTATTTACGGCAATAGCCACCAAAGGAGGGTCCAGAAGCGACATATGATTGGAAGCGGCAATGCAGGCTCCGGAAGCCGGGATATTTTCCTGACCGACTATTTTCAGACCGTATTCCAGCTTATACCAGCCTTTTATAATGTCGCGCAGCAGCCTGTACATAGGCTGGCAGTAACCGGGCGCCCGACGGCAGACGTCGGCCAAGACGGTTCCGCTGAGGCTGTCTTCAGCCGGCTCGGCGCCCCGAGCGTCCGCAGCCGCGTTTTCTTTTTCTTCGGCAGAAGCTTCTACCATGGCTCAGTCAACCTCGGAAAAATCTTTACAGATTATGTCGGCGACTTCCTCGGCGCTGAGATGATCGCAATTGATATATTTGGCGTCAGGAGCCTGGACCAAGGGAGAATCGGCCCGGTGCGAGTCGATATAATCGCGCTCGGCCAGCTGCGCTTTGACCTCTTCAAAAGTGACCTCGGCGCCGCTGCGCTGCAGATCCAGCAGACGGCGGCGCGCTCTCTCCTCAAGGCTGGCGTCCAGATAATATTTCAAACGGGCGTCCGGCAGAACCACCGTGCAGATATCGCGTCCGGCCATCAAAATACCGCCGGCAACGGCCATCTCTCTCTGGCGGCGCACCATGTCCGCTCTGACGGCGGAAACGGCGGCCACGATGGAAACGCTCTTATTGATATCCGGATTGTGGAGTACGTCGGTAACGTCGGTTTCTCCGACAAGAACCCGGCAGCCGCTCTGCGCGTCGGGTATCATGCGCAAGTCCAGCTCTTCGGCCAGCCTTCCCAAGGCAGCTTTATCTTCAAGATTGCAGTTCTTCTGCAGCGCCTGCCAGCATACGGCCCTGTACATCATGCCGGTATCCAGATAGACTATGCCCAGACGACCCGCCGCAATACGGGCGACTGTTGTCTTCCCGCCCGCCGCGGGACCGTCAATAGCGATATTGATTTTTTTATCAGTCATTTTAATCTGCCGACCTCTGCTTCAAAAATATTGTCATAAACTTTATTGAATTCTTTGCCTGTAATTTTCTCCCCTGCCGAACCCCCAAAGCAAGGCGCTCAGAAGAGCGCAGGCCTGCAGTCTCGCCGCCTGCGGCCCGAGCGCAGAAAAACCGCGTATACTAACTTTTGCGTACACGGCGTATTCAGGTTTATCTTTGCGCGGAGGCGAGCGTCCGAGCCCCGGATGCTGCGAGCGCGGCGGCCGAAAACGCTCCGGCCCGAAAACTAAGCCGCGCCCCGTCAATTGTCAAGCGTTATTTACTTGTTCGCTCAGGCAGTAATCTTCCCGATAGATTCATAATAGCGCGCGCCTTCATTTCTGGCTGCTTCCTCTCTGGCGCGGTCGACTTCGTCATAACGCTCGCTGAGCAGAGCGACGATATCTCCGTCAAGGCTGCCTGAACGTACATTTTCGTTCAAAACTTCCATTGCCGCCTTACGCTCCATTCCGGCCCGATAAGGACGCACTTCGGTAATAGCCGAAAAGATATCCGCAGCGCTGACAATACGGGAACCGATATCCAGATCCGCCGCTTTAAAATGAAAGGGATAGCCCCGGCCGTTCAGCTTTTCATGGTGGTGACCGGCCCAATCGGCAATTTTTGCAAAGCCCTCTACATCCATAAGAATCAGCTTCGTGTAATAGGGATGCTCTTTGATCAGGTTAAACTCTTCCTCAGACAGCCTCCCCGGTTTTTCAAGGACGGCGCGCGGGACTTTCAGTTTGCCGATATCGTGAAGGTGGCCGGCTATGCGGATCATTTTACATTCGTCCCCGCTCATGCCGCAAAGCCTCGCCAAAACTTCAGCGGAAGCCGCTACGCCGGCCGAATGCATCGCCGTAAATGAGCTGCGATAGTCGATAACATGCGAGATAAACGTCGTAAGTTCCAACATTCTGTCGAGAGAAACCGAACTGATATCTCCCATAAAATAATGCAGAAACTGCGGATTGTCACGCAGATCGAGCCATATAAATTCATATTCGCTGACTCTCATAAAAGCGTCGACCGCTTCGGCGGAAAACTCAAGATCACGCTGCTCGGCTGCCATTTGGCGAATATATTTTACTTGATTGAGAACAGGCGCGTCCTGGCGCAGCATTGTAGAAACGGCGTCGGCCAGATGTACGACGGCCGCCATGCGGGCGCTGCGGCGGTATGCTTCCCGGCGCTCCTCGCTGAAGCTCAGATATTCGCTCCAGCTGCTGTGGCAATGGATTATTATATTGGCGATTACTTCAGAACCGGAGAAACCGCTCATCAGTTTTGCGCCGACTTCAGCATACCGCCGCGCCTGCTCTCTGTTCGGCAGATAATTAAGCGGAACGCCGCAGACAGTAAGGCCGATGTCGTGCGTAAGCGCCGCATAAATAGTAATGGCAATATCCTCCTGAGGCAAACCGGCCTCGCGCGCGATCATATAAGCAAGATAAGCGGTTCTCTCGTGATGTTTCTCCAAATTGGCGTCAATCAGATTGAACATTTTGGCCAGCGCGCCCAGAAAAGAGCTCATGGTTGAAAATCTAGCGTTTATCTCCGGTTTTCCGTTAACAGTCATATCCTTCTCTCTCAGAAACTATCTGACAGAAATATTGAGCATAATAATGCGCCGCCGTCTGCTCCGCCGCCTCGGCAAGCGATTGTCAATTGCCGGCCTTGGCAGCTTTCATCAATTCTTTGCCGGCATTCCAGGCCTGACCGACCTTTTCAGCGGCGACATAATAACCGGAGCGGAACTGATCAAAAATTAAAGCCTTCAGTTTCAGGGGATCGACCTTGCCGTCTTCGCCGAGAACCCCTTCATCTGCGCTTACATTGACGATGCGGCCGACCACGCCATGGAGATTTTCGGTCTCGACAATTTCAGCGAGCTCGCACTCCAAAGCGACGGGAAACTCCGTAATGACAGGCGCATTTACATGCTTGCTCTTTTCCTCATGGCAACCGGATTTTACAAATTTATCGGCCATTTTGTTGCCGGTAGCGATACCGAAAAAATCGGCGGCTTCCATATTCGCTCGATCGGCTAAATTTACCGTAAAAGCCTTCGTCTGACGAATAGCCTTAGTCGTAGCATGTTCCTCATCTATAAAGAGCGCTATTTAATCCATATCGCATATCATGCCCCAAGCGGCGTTCATAGCCTGTACGGCGCCTTTATCATCATAAGCGGCCACAATAAGTACCGGCATAGGGAATACGGCGGGCAGCGCGCCTAAATCTTTTCTCATTTTTAATAGCCTCCGTGAAAAAGCTGACTATGGCATTACCGTCATAATGTCAGGGAACAGTTCTTCTGCATGCATGCTTTATATTACTTTCAGCAAGACAAGCAAAAACAGGCTTTAAGCAGACATGTTATACACAGGTTTTGTTTTGCGCTGAAGCGAGCGTCCGAGCTCCGGTTACGGCGAGCGCGGAGCGAAGTGCAGAACAAAACCGACACAGCGAAAACATGCAGAACATGTTTGAAAGACGCTTCGCTGCGCTCAGAAGTACAAGAGAGAGGCCTCGGCGCGGCCGCCGCAGTGAGAAGCGCGGCAGAATCCGGGCAGGAGGCGTATCATAAGTGTGGCACTAACTGAGCATGAACAATAAGGCTGTTTTTCTTGACCGCGACGGAACTCTGCTGGAAGAAGTCCACTATCTCGCCAAAACCGAGGATATGCGCTGGATTCCCGGCGTCCGGGAGGCTCTGGCTCGCCTTTACAAAGAAGGCTGGCTTCTGATAATTGTAACCAACCAATCGGGTATCGCCCGCGGTTATTTTACCCAAAGGGAAACCGACGCCATCTATGAGCAGATGCAGCGCGATCTGCAGTCCTGCGGCGCCGAGTTTGCTCATATGTACTGCTGCCCCCATCATCCGGAATATTCCAGGCTGCCTGAAGAAAGGAACTGCTCCTGCCGCAAGCCGCTGCCGGGCATGTTTCTCCAAGCTCAGCGGGAGTTCGGATTAAATATGACTGAGTGCGCCGCCTTCGGAGACCGCCTGCGCGATCTGAGCGCTCCCGCCGATTTGGGCTGCCGCTGCTTTCTGGTGCAGAGCGGCTACGGACCGAAAGAAGCAGCCAAGCTGAATACTTCCGACTACGCGGAGAAGATAGAAATATGCCGGACATTCAGCGAAGGCGCGGAGCGGCTGCTAAGACAATGACTGAGGCTCGGGATCTAAAATAAAACGGATTTTGTGCGAATCCTTATCGGTCCTTTTGTTCATGCTGTCAACTAAATGAGAGCATACCTCAACCGTTTTTAAAAGCGAATTGTTTTTAATTAAAATGTGCCAGCGAAAATGACTCTTAATTTTAGTGATGGGACAGGGCGCCGGTCCGATTATTTCGCAGCCTTTTAAATTCTCACGAAGATAGCGGACGCCGTGCCTGGCGTAGCCTATAACTAAATTTTCCTCCAGACCCGACACCACCAGGCGCACCAGACGGCAGAAGGGCGGATAGAGCAATCCGCGCCTCACTTCCAGCTCCAAATCGTACATAGCCTTATAATTATGGCCGACTACCGCTTGAAGTATGGGATGCTCTATATCGACGGCCTGAATGACGACCTCGCCGCCGAAGCTGCCGCGCCCGGCCCGGCCCGAGGCCTGGGAGAGCAGCTGAAAGGCCCTTTCCCCCGCCCGGAAATCGGGCTGATTGAGTTCATGATCGGCGCGCAGAATACCCACCAGAGTCACATTGGGATAGTCCAGCCCCTTAGCTACCATTTTGGTCCCCAAGAGAATCTGAGCCTTGCCTTCGCTGAACTCTTTCAAAATTGCGGCATGAGCATCGATGCGTCCGGTAGTATCGCGATCCATGCGGACTATCTCAACTCCGGGGAAAAGCTGCTGCAGCTCCGCCATAAGCCGTTCGGTTCCCGGCGCCGAATAGTTGAAGTTTACAGATCGGCAGCGCGGACAGCAAACCTGAGCCGAATCCTGATAATCGCAGTAATGGCACAAAAATTTATTGAACACCTTATGCCAGGTAAGGCTTATGCTGCAGTTGGGGCAGGAGGGCACGTAGCCGCAGTCCGGGCACTGCATAAAGCCGGCAAAGCCGCGGCGGTTGAGCAGCAGCACCGTCTGCTGGCCTCTCTCCAAACGCAGGCGTATAGCCTCGGCCAGTTCGCCCGAGACCAGCTTGCCCGCATTGCTGCTGCGGCGCATATCGATAAGGCGCACCTCCGGCAGAGATCTTCCTCCCGGCCTCTGAGGGAGCTCAACCAAACGGTAGACGCCCCTGGACGCCAGATAAAAGCTCTCCAGCGAAGGCGTGGCGCTGCCTAAAACCAAAGCGGCCTTATGTTCTTTAGCCCTGATGAAGGCCGCCTGACGGGCGTGATACCTGGGCTGGTTTTCCTGCTTATAGGAACTCTCGTGCTCTTCATCGACGCAAATAAGGCCCAGATTCTCAAAAGGAGCAAAAACGGCCGAGCGCGTACCTACCGCCACCTGCAGTTCCCGGCGGCGCATGGCCCACCAGTAATCTCTGCGATCGGCAACCGACAGAGCCGAATGCAGCACCCCCACTCTGTCGCCCAGACGTCCCCTGTATCTCTCGATAGCCTGAGGCGTCAGGGAAAGCTCGGGAACCAGAACAATGCCTTCCCTGCCCTCGCTTAATATCTTTTCCAGGGCCTGCAGATAGACCTCGGTTTTGCCGCTGCCGGTGACTCCGTACAAAAGCACCGGTCTGCCGTCCGCCGCCGAATCGCAGACCGCCTTTACAGCTTCTTCCTGAGCGTGAGTCAAAGGAATTTTGGGATACTCTGAAATTGCCTCTTGGCGCTTTTTCCGGCGCGTTATAATGCGCTTCTTGGTAAACATGGCTTTAATGCGGCGCAGAACCGGACCGGGGACGACCGTCTGAAAGCTCTCATACCAGGTCCCCGCACAAAGACTGCGGATAATGCCGACCAGCTTCATCAGTTCCTCGCCCCAGAAAGGCTCGGCCTCGGCTACCTGGCGAATATAGCGCAGCTCAAGTTTCTTTTCTTCTTCGCTTAGCTCGGCAAAAACCTCAATAACAACCCCGGTGCAGACCCTATCCTTAAAAGGTACTTCGACTATACATCCCTTAGCCAAAGTATTCTGCAGTTCTTCGGGGACGGCATAGGTAAAAGGACGATCTAAAACCCGCGCCGGTATATCAACCAAGACGCGGGCATATTTAGAAAGAGATTCGGTCACAGTTTTCAAGGCTGAAAACGGCTATTTGTCCAAAGTGACCAATATAGCTTTGTCGTAGCCTTCGTTCTTCAGGCGCTGCAGAGCCTCTTCGGCTTCAGAGCGCACCGTATAGGAACCGGAATAGACGCGGTAGAAGGCGGCGCCGCCGGAACGGCTGAACTTCTGCAGGCGGGCGCTGTAGCCCTTAGCCTTCAGAGTATTGACCAAATCCAAAGCGTTCATCTCGCTGGAAAAAGCGCCTAACTGGCAGCTCAGATATTTGCCCTCAGGGACGGGCGCGTACTTTTTCACGCTGCCGACGGCAGGCTTGTTCTTGGGAGCCGAGGCAGTATTGACCGCAGGAGGCGTGCTGGGCGCAGAAGCGGCGGAAGTTTTAGTTTCATTCTTTACGCTGGCTGAAGTCTCGCCGTTGTTGGAGCCGGGATCGGTAACCGTATAGCCGCTTCCGGAAGCGGGCTTAGCAGGAGCGGCCTTCTCGGGCGCCTTAGTCTCAGTCTTGGCGGGAGCGCTCGAAGGAGCGGCGGCCTTCGTGGAACCGGAAGGAGAAGCGGCGGGCGCGGGAGCGGCTTCCTTGCTCTTATCGGCCAGAAGTTCTTCGGTATAGCTGAAGATATCAGCGGCGGCCCGGCCTTCGTTAATTATGCGGTCAATGCGGTAAACGACCTTTTTAGGGCGCTTGCCGTCCAAAGATATAACGCCTAAAAAGAGCAGGTCCTCGCTGAGAATATTGAGCCTCTTTTCACAGAACTGCTTCTCGCGCTCGTGATTGATATGATAAGACAGAACCTGAATATCAGTTCTTGACTTTTGATATTTAAAAGCGCCCTTATCGTTTTTCTCGGATAAAACCTTGGTAATCTCCGAAATGAGCTGCTTTTCGGCGCGCAGCATATCAGACTTGGACTCGTCGCCCACAATCAAAACCGCATAGCCGCCCGATTTAGCGGCCTGAGCCAGAGCAGCCCTGCTCTGCAGCATAGCGCCGCAGACCAGACTTAATACTATAAAAGTCCATACAAATAAACTGCTTATACGTCTTATATCAAAAATATTATTCACGGAATACCTCCGAAAATCTTCAGGTTTTCGAAATCAATATCGTCTTATTATACAAAAACAGAGAAAAAAAGTATAGGTTCAGTTTAAAGCCTGAATACAATCAGCCGAAAGATCCTCCGCTTCTTCAGCGGCGCAGCCTGTTGAGAGCGGAACGAATCTGCTTCTTCTCTTCGGCAGGAGCGATGTCTTCGGCCGAACGGTAAGCCTGAGCCGCCTCGTCGAGCTGCTGCATACTGGTATAGGCTTTGGCCAAATCGACAAAGACCCGCCAATCGCCGGGATCGCTCTCAATTGATCTGCGATAGGACCAAACCGCGTTTTCGTACTGCCCCTGACGGTACTGCACTCTGCCCTTGAGCCACTCAAAATGAGGGGCGTACTCGGGGAAATCGTGCGCCGCTCTGTCAAAGGTATCGACGGCGTCCTGGAAGCGTCCGCACTTGCGGAAAGCTCTTCCCAGCTGCTCGATAACCTTGACGCTGCCGGGAGCGATCTCCGCGGCTTTGCTCAAAACGGCGACCGCCGCCTGCCAATGCTCCTCCGCTCCCAAAATTTCCGCTTTGGTTACAGCTAAGGAGACGTCGTAGGGAGCAGACTGAGCCGCTTCATCTATGTATTGAGAGGCTTTGCCGTAATTGCGCTTGCGCAGCCAGATTTTGGCTAATCCGTGACAGGCCGAATAGTCATAGGGACTGCGCTGCAGAATCGAAGAAAAAATCTCTAAAGCGGCCGATAAATTATCGGCGGCGGCGAAACTGTGTCCCACGCCCGCCAAAGCGTTGTACAAAATAAACATATTGCTGGTATCGGGAATAGTGGCTAAAAATCTCTTAAAACACACCACCGCCTGATCCTGGCGTCCCTGCAGGAAATAAGCTCTGGCCAGAGGCAGATTGAACAGGAACATATCAATATCGCTGTCGATAGCCTTCTGATATTCAATAATGGCTAAATTGTTCAGGCCCTGACCGGCCAGGGCCCGGCCCAGCATGCCTCGAGCCTGCCCGTCGTTGGGGCGCATGGAAAGACTGACATTGAGCTGACGCACCGCATCTTCGTAAGCGCCTAAATCCAGGAGCATAATGCCTAAAGATTTAGGATAATCGGGATTGGTATAATCCAGACGGCAGGCCTTAACCAGCTCATTGATGGCCTGCTGATACTGACCGGCGCAGTAATAAGCCATGGCCAGATCCTCGCGGTACGAGGAGGTAACGGGATGGGCCTCTACCTGACGGCGGTACTGATCCAAATTCTGAACATCATAGTGTTTTTTGAGAGATATCTTGCTTATGCGGCTGTAGCTTTCCGAACATGAGGGGTCCAGCTTGACCAGCTGCTCAAAATGGTCCAGGGCCTTTTCCATCTTATTGCCCAAAATATAGACCTCTCCCAGACGCCGATGCAGAACGATGCTGTTGGGGTGATACTTCAAAGCGCCGTCTAAAATCTGCACGGCCTCGCCCAGCTGACCGTGATGGCAGAAGAGCGCCGAAAGCTTAATAGAGGCCTCTATATGGCCGGGCTCGTATTTCAGAGCCTCGCTGAGCTCCTGCAGCGCCTGATTATCCATCTTCTGAGCAATATATATATCGCCGATGCAGGTCTGCAGGTCGGCGTCGATATGACAGCCCGCTTCTATGGCCCGATTGACGCCCTGCTGGGCCAAAGCGATTTCGCCTATTTTCAGGCATACATAATTAAAAAGATTGCAGACTGCGGTATGGCGGGGATTGATCTGACAGGCCATATCCAGATATTTTAAGGCCTCTTCAAAATGTTCCTGAACGGCAAGAACAGCCCCCAAAGACCAGTTGGCTTCAAAATGTTCAGGCATCTGCTCCAGAACTATGCCGTACTGCTCCACGGAAGCTTCAAGGCGGTTCTGCCAAAAATACAGAAAAGCCAGACGGCAGCGCAGATCATGGTTGTATTCATCCCGATCCAAAGCCTTATGCAGCGCCGAAATTACTAAGTCGGGCTGACCGGTGCGCGTAAAGAAATCTGCCAGCGCGATATAAGGCTCGGCGCCCTCAGGCAGGGCCTGCACAGCCTTCTCGATATTGCTGCGGGCCGCTCCCAGCTCGCCCAGTTCCAACTGCGCGCTCCCTATATAGGCCAGCGCCAGTCCGTTGTTGGCGTCGATCTCCAAAAGGCCGTTGAATTCGTTTATGGCTTCCTGATATTTTCCGCTTTTCAGCTTGGCCAGACCGGCCTGGAGAATAGATTCCGGCTCTCGCTTCAGGGCCGCTATATCTATGGCATCCAGCTCTGCCGAGCCCGAAGGCTTAAGCTCTTTTTCGTCGACATTGGCCATCCACGAGCCGGAGGTAACCGCCGGACCGTTTCCTGTAAAAGCGCGGGGTACCGGCGGAGTGTCAGGGCTCTTTGATTTGCCCTTGAAGCTGCTTTCAAAGGTCCTGGCTCTGGGGGCGGGCGCCGGAGCTTTTATCGCTTCGAGATCCTCAGCAGAAGAGCTTTCCGGCTTAGGCTCCGGATTAAGCGCCGGCTTAAATTCGGGAACGGGAATATGCGCCGCTTCCTGGCTCTTTTCGGGCTCAGGCGCAGCTTCGGCCTTGACGTCTACGCTGGTCTGCTCTATCGCCCTGCGCAGAGCCGGTCCCGGCGTCGGCAGAGAAACCTGAGGCTGATTCCTGTTCTCAACACCGTCCTCAGCCGCGGCAGGCCGTCCGTAATCGCCGACAGAAGTCCTGAAAGCCGCCTCGCCGCCTATTGTTACCACGCCGGCAGAACGTCTGCGTCCGTAACCTCCGGACGAAGCGCTTTTATCGCCGCCAACAACTATAGAGCCAGAGCTCCGGTAAGAAGGCTGAACCTTAACGCCGACCGGACGCGGTATAGTCGGAGACTGCAAAGACTCCTCGGTATTTTCGAGAATTCTTTTCGCTGAAGGCGTCGGAGCCGGCAGACGTCTGGGGGGCAAAGAGGATGTATTCGGCGCTTCAGTACCTTCCGATTCACGTTCGCCGATTCCGGGGGAAGCGCTCAAGGAACTTTGAATCATGCTCAAAGAGCGGTCGGCTGACTGGCGCGGAGCGGGCGCGGGAAGACGCGAAGGACGGGCGCTTCCGCCGGGAATTCCCGCAGAGACAACGCCGACAGAAGCGGAGACGGAAGAATTGCCTTTGCTGAAATACAGATCCAGACTCTCTATCATTTCCGAAACCGACTGATAGCGCTCCTCCGGCTTTTTGCGCAGGCAGCGCAGAATCATGGTTTCCAGAATGGGCGAAATATCTTTATTGTAAATTCTGGGAGAAGGCGCCGGCATTTCCACAACCTTGCGGAACATTTCCAGAGGCGTGTTGGCGTCAAAGGGCCAGCGTCCCGTCAGAAGCTCGAATAAAATGACGCCTAAGGAATATATATCGGTGCGCTCGTCGGTTATTTTGCCGGCGGCCTGCTCGGGAGAAGCGTAAGAAGCCGTGCCCATAACCTGATCGACTTCGGTCAGATTGTGCTGACCCGAGAAAAAGGCCAGACCGAAGTCCATGACCTTTACGTTGCCGGCTTTATTGATCATAATATTGTCAGGCTTAAGGTCGCGGTGGATTACGCCGTTTTCGTGCGCATACTGCACCGCTTCCAGGACCTGGCGAAAAATTTTCAGGCGCTTATCGCTTTCTTCCGGAGCGGGGACCTCCTCAAACTCGATCATATCGCTCAGAGAGTGGCCTTCCACATACTCCATAACGATAAAATGGATATCGTCTACCTGACCGATATCGTGAATTTTAACAATATAAGGACTGTCCAGACGGGCCGCAGTCTTGGCCTCGCGCAGAAAACGCTCTACGGATTTGGAGTTCATCTTTTTGGGCGGCAAAACCTTGATAGCGACAGTTCGCTCCAAAACGGGATCAACGCCGCGGTAAACTACTCCCATACCGCCGCGTCCCAGCTCTTCTATTACCTTATAACGCCCAACATAGATGGTGCCCATTCTCAGGTAAAACTCCTCTGAGTCATATTTGATAAACTATTCGCCGTTCCAAAGCGTCAGCAATTCCTCTGCCTCAGCTTCAGAAACCGGTCTCTCCGCGCATTCCGCCGCCAGTTTCTTTAAAAGCTTTCCCACCTTAGGGCCGGGCTGAACCTTCAGAAAACGGCATATGCCGCTGCCGTCAACAGGAAGCGAAGGGTTGGAAACAGGTCCTGAGCTTAAAAAGTCTTCAAGCAGTCCGTCCAATCTGTCAAGCAGCTTCCCATATCCGCAAATGCGAAAACCGCAGTTAACGTTTTTCGACTCCCGGCAAAGTAAGCCCTGCCAAAGTGAACAGAAAGAATCCGATTCCGTTTCCTTTATAAGAATCAGAATTAAGGCTGCCGCAGCCGGAAAATACTTTTTTACAGACAAAAAGGCGTGCCAGCTTCCGTTTCCGGCCTCCTCCTCCAAAAGCCTCAAAGCCTCGCCAGCCGCGGCAAACAGTTCCGCCAGAAGTTTTTTTTCAGAAACAGCCAGTTTCAGCCTTGAGGACCATTCCTCGGCGCAGGTCCGGCAAGCCTCTCTGAAGCCGCCGTCAGCCTCGCTTGCCGAAACCGCATGTCCGCCGCAGGCGGCGCGCCCGCACACTTGATTCCAGCCGCAGAGTAAGGCCAGCTTAAAGGAACTGAAATAAGTTCTGCCCGTTTTGCCTATCCCGGAGTTAAACCAATCGTAAAGCATCCGACCGGATTTAGGCAGCTCTGAAAACTTGTCCTCAGCTATTTTTTCAAAGTTTTTAATTAAATTATATACGTCGTCAAACTTCTGCGCGCCGAAAAAATCCGACAGTCCGGACTGGCACAAAAAATCCCATACCGGTATAATAGGACAGGCCAGAGTTCGGCTGAGCTCGTCCCAGATACGCTCAGGAGCGCTGGCGAAAATCAGCTTCTGCGCCTGCAGCAGCTGTCCGGCCAAGGCTTCGTGAGGAATCAGCCCGACGCGCTCCGCATATTCCGCCAAAAAACGCCAGGCTCTGAAGATTCTCACGGGGTCCTCCAGCATAGCCTCGGCGGATACGGCGCGCAGCCTACGTCCGTCAATATCTTCGCCGGCGTGCTCGGCGCCCCGAACCGGAAGATCGCCGTTTAAGCACACCGCCAGGGTGTTGATTGTAAAATCGCGTCTATTGAGATCATCCTGAAGGCAAGCCCCCGCTCTTGTGCAGAAATCGAGCTGACGCCTGCAGCGATCTACCGCTCTGTAAATGCCGTGCAGTTCGTCCAGCACAACAAAGCTGGCTTCCAGCCGGCGGCACAGCGCTTCGGCAAAACTCTTCACCGCCTTTTTGTCGCCGCAGTCGCAGAGCAGGTCCCAATCCTTGACCGGACAGTTCCAGCGCAAGCTGCGCACCGCGCCTCCGACAAGCCAGACATCCCAGGGCGCTTCTTTCAGAGCAGCCTTCAACTCGCCCCCGAATTCTCCAAAAAAACGCCGCCGCACATCCGCTGAAATTTCATCGTTCATCTTTGAGTTTAATTCTTTCGAAATATATTTTGCCCTGATCGTCAATTTCCGCGCTCAGCTCAGAGCGGTAAATCACATACTCCTTCAGCCAGACCAAATCCAGACGCGGCATGTCGTCATATAGCTTTTCGGCGATCTTGCCGTAAAACTGCCGGCGCACTTCCCCGTCGGCATTGAAGCGGGCCGATTCCAAAAGTTCCAGAACGCGGCCGCCTCTGTATCTGGAAATATTCCCCCAGAAGAAATTGCCGCCCAGCCAATCCTGCCTGAAAATTATATCCATGGGACGCTGAGGAATCTCCGCGCACCGCAGCCAGATATCGAAATGAGAATTGGCCAGCCTATACCGGCCCTCTCTTACCGAAACCTCCTCCGCGCGGCTGTCAAACTTGACCTCGCCCAGCTGACGGCACAGCCGCTCGGCTACCGCCGCCTTATCGAGCAGAGAGCGGTCGCTGTCATAGCATATCGATATGCTCCGATCTCTGGCGCCGAGATTGTTATGCCAGAGACGCTCGGCTTCGGTCCGGCTGTTGGTTATGCGCCTCCGATCCAAAAAGGGCAAAGACAAGTCCGGAGACAAAAAATCGCGATACGACGGAGACGAATCGGAACTGTCGGATTCAAAAAGCTCCTCTCTGTCAACAGCGCGCACTACGGCCTGCCTGAGGCGTACGTCGTTAAAGGGACGGGCGCTGCAGTTAAAATCGAGAGAAACTCTGAGCCAGGTATTTAAAAAGCAGCTCTCCGTATCCCCGTCCTGTAAAAAAATATTTTTGTCATGAGGCAGAATGCCAGCCGCCATATCTAAATTTTTCTGACGATATTCCCGCAGACGCAGCCGATAATCGTCAAGGAAAAAAAAGTTTATCAGACGGATTTCAGCCCGTTTACCCCAATAATCGGAAAAGCTCTGCAGAGTCAGGCGGCGGTCCTTCCTGAACTCCTTTAAGGCATAAGGGCCAGTTCCCAGAAAGACAGGCGTATCCGCCCCCGCGCCTATGTCTGCCGCCCGGCCGCCGTCTTCGTCCCGGCAGACCACCGCCATGGGCAAAGAGGCCAAAACAGGCAGAAAATCGGCGATAGGACGGCGCAAAACAAATTCCAGCTCATAATTGCCAGCAGCCTTGACAGAACGCAGCGCCGGATCGGCTCCGCCCAGATGGACATGGC
The DNA here is from genome assembly GCA_017458675.1 of bacterium. Lineage (GTDB taxonomy): Bacteria > Vulcanimicrobiota > Xenobia > Xenobiales > Xenobiaceae > RGIG3641. The sequence continues at coordinate 6,977 of JAFTAM010000085.1, read as the reverse complement.
AGAACTGATATTCAGGTCTGCTCTTCAGCCTGCCGTCCTCATCTTTATGCCACATTCTCAAAAATGATTCGGCGGCTGAGGCTGCGTTTAAGTAAGCGCCGCTGTGAAAGCGGCAGCCTCGGCGCAGCGTAAAGCGCCATTTCAGACCGTCGGGGGAAACGCTCCAGCTTTCGGCCAGACCTGGCAGATAATGCTTTCCGTCTCTGCTTGCCACTAAGGTCTCAAAGCAGGGACTCAGCATACGCAGCTGACCGGCGCTGCAGATTCTCCCCGGATCAAAGCCGGTCAGTCCTTCAGTTTCGCCTACATTCAGACAGCGGGATAAAAAAGCCCGTTCGTTCCATTTGAAAAGCTGTACTCCGAAAGCGTTAAGCAGCGCCATAACGGAAACGGCCAGTATTATTCCCCACAGCGCGGTCAGACTGCCGCGAAGAATCAGGCTCTCGGCAATTCTCTGCTGGAGCTTGAGCCACTTTGTTCTCAGCGAAGGCCTGCGGTCTTCCGCTCTCTCTCTGCCGGCAGCTTTTACTATACGCAATTTGGACGAACGGGAGCGCTTAGACATAGTTACGCATATTTACCGAATCCGCCCTCTGAAATCCTATTGCTTAAAACGATCTTTTTGTTTTCAGCAGCTCTATCTCAGCTCCGTAGCCTGCGATATCATCCTGGGGCGTTTCCAGATAAAAAGGCAGATCGCGCAGTTTAGGATGATTGATAATTCTGACTATCCCCTCCAAGCCCAGCCGTCCCTCGCCTATTTTGGCATGGCGATCCTTGCGCCCTCCCAGAGCGTTGAGGCTGTCGTTCAAATGTATAGCCTTCAGACGCTCCAGACCGACGACCCTGTCGAATTCCTCCAAAACCCCGTCAAGGTTGTTGACTATGTCGTATCCTCCGTCCCAAATGTGGCAGGTATCCAGACATACGCCCATTTTTTCCTGATATCGGCAAAGATCGATTATGCTGCGCAGTTCCTCAAAGCTCTTGCCTATTTCAGTCCCCTTGCCGGCCATGGTCTCTACCAGAACCAGAGTATCCTCCCTGGGGTCCATCACCCTGCTGAGAAGAGCCGCTATCGATTTTATGCCCTCCTCAGGGGTACGCTTCAAATAATTGCCGGGATGAATATTGTACATGCCGCCCGGAACGGAGGCCATAAAGCGAAGATCGCCGGCCAGCAGCTCTTCAGTAAGCGCAGCGGTTTCGGGCTTGTCGGAGGCGGCGTTGATTATGAAGGGACCGTGAGCCAGCATGGGGCCGAAGTTATGCTCGGCCAGCAGCCTTTTAAACTCGGCAGTATCCTCGGCGGAAAACTTAATTTCGCCCTTGCCTCGGGGATTGCGGCAGAAAAACTGCACGACGCTGGCCTTTATGGAGAGCGCATCTTTAAGCATGGCGGTTAAACCCTTGGAGACCGAAAGATGACAGCCGATTTTAAACATAGATTTTCCTCGCCGGTTTCTAAAAAATTACTGATGGTTTTCTCGCAGATATTTCATCCAGGCCGCTAATTTTTTTTCGTAGCCCAGACTTCCGCCCTTGTAGAAAGAGCTTCCCGCCAGCTCGTCAGGCAGAAACTGCTGCTTAACATAGTGATCCGGATAATCGTGAGCGTATTTATAACCCCGGGCATATCCGCTTTCCTTCATCAGCTTGGTCGGCGCATTGCGCAGATGCAGAGGCACGGCTGCGCCGGGATGTTTCTCAGCGGCCTGCAGCGCCGCCTGATAGGCTTCGCCTACGCTGTTGGATTTGGGAGCTAAAGCCAGGTATAAAGCAGCCTCGGCCAGGGGATAAAAGCCTTCGGGCATGCCCACAAAATGAGCGGCCTGCTGAGCCGAAACCGCCACATTCAAAGCCTGAGGATCGGCCAGCCCCACGTCCTCGGAAGCCAGGATCACCAGGCGGCGGGCAACAAACATGGGGTCCTCTCCGCTTTCCAGAAGACGTGCCAGCCAATAGACGGCCGCATCGGGATCGCTGCCGCGGATCGACTTGATCATAGCCGAAATTATATTGTAATGGGATTCGCCGCTGCGATCGTGACGCAGGCGGGGACGCTGCAGAACCTCGGCGATCAGCTCGCCGCTTAAAACTTTCCGGCCGTCTTGATCGGCCCAGACACCCTCGGCTGCCTCCTCCAGAGTATTTAAGGCGCTGCGGGCGTCGCCGCCGCAAATCTCGGCCAGAGAGCGAAGCACGCTGTCCTCGGCTTCTATTTCCATTTGCCCCAGGCCGCGCTCCTTGTCCTCCAGAGCCCGGCGCAGCAGCAGCATAATATTCTCGACGCTTAGAGCCTCCAAAACTAAAACCCGGCAGCGGGAAAGTAGAGGCGAAACCACCTGAAAGGAAGGGTTCTCCGTAGTTGCGCCGATTAAAATTACGGTTCCGTCCTCGACATGGGGCAGAAGACAGTCCTGCTGAGCCTTATTGAAGCGGTGAATCTCGTCGATAAACAGGAGAGTACGGCGGCGCAGCAGACTCCAGCGCTTTTTGGCCTCAGCTATCTCCCGGCGGACGTCCGCCACCCCGGACATAACCGCCGAAATGGGCACAAATGAAGCTTTGGTACGGGCGCTGATGATTTGAGCCAGGGTAGTTTTGCCTGTGCCCGGCGGCCCCCAAAGAATTAAAGAGGGCACGGTATCCGCCTCCAAAAGGCGGCGCAGCATCTTGCCGGGTCCAACCAAATGGCCCTGTCCCACATATTCATCCAGGGAACGAGGACGCATTCTGGCCGAAAGAGGTTCCTTACGCTCTCCCGCCGTATTGCCGGCGTTCCTGACGTTCATCGCACCGCCTTCCGCGGCAGAAGAAAGAGAAAAGGTTCCTGAGCCTTCCGCATCGAGAACGCCTTCATCTCCGGCCTCGCCGCGCGGCTCCGCAGCTTTTTCGGAAGCGCCGAAAAGTCCGCCCTGCCAATCTGAGGCCCTGCTCATCGGCACTAATTCTTCAGACTCTGCAGAGGAGCGGGAATTCGGCCTCCGCGCCCTACAAACATCGAAGAATCGTAGGGATTGACCTCTATAATGGGAGCGCCTCCCAGCAGACCGCCGTAATCGACCCTCTCGCCGGCCTTTTTGCCGGGAATGGGCAGAAGACGCACCGCCGTGGTCTTATTGTTGACCATGCCTATGGCCATCTCATCAGCCACAATGCCTGAAATTGTTGAGGCAGGAGTGTCGCCGGGCACGGCTATCATATCCAGCCCCACCGAGCATACGCAGGTCATCGCTTCCAGCTTCTCCAGCTTTAAAGCGCCTATTTCCGCGCAGAAGGCCATCTCTTTGTCCTCTGATACGGGAATAAAAGCGCCGGAAAGACCGCCCACATACGAGGAAGCCATCATGCCTCCTTTCTTGACGGCGTCGTTCAAAAGGGCCAGCGCCGCCGTAGTGCCGTGCGCTCCGCAGCGCTCCAGCCCCATAGCTTCGAGGACGTCGGCCACGGAATCTCCCATCGCCGGCGTGGGAGCTAGAGAAAGATCCAAAATGCCGCACTCAATGTTTAAACGCTTGGCGACCTCTCTGCGCACGAATTCGCCTATGCGGGTAATGTTGCAGGCAGTATGCTTGACCGCCTCGGCCACCGCGCCCAGATCGGCGTCTTTAGGCAGCCGCCTCACCGCGGCGTTTACTACGCCCGGACCGCTGATGCCCACGTTAAGAGAGGCTTCAGGCTCGCCCACGCCGTGCATGGCCCCGGCAATAAAGGGATTATCCTCCACGGCGTTGCAGAAGCAGACCAGCCTGCAGCAGGGCAGTCCCTGCAGCTCCGGTTTCATGTGAGCCGTATCCAGTACAATGCGGCCGAATTCCTTGACCGCTTCCATATTTATACCCGCCCTGGTAGAGGCCAAAGATACGGAAGAACAGACCCGTTCTGTGGAATTAAGAGCTTCGGGAATAGAGCGGAAAAGCACTCGGTCGGAATAGGTTAAGCCCTTATGCACTAAAGCGCTGAAGCCGCCTATATAATCGACTCCGATCTCCTTTGCCGCCTTATCGACGGCCATAGCCAGAGGCACATAAGTTTTGGCTCCGGTTGAAGCGGCAATAAAGGACAGAGGCGAAAGAGCTATGCGCTTATTGACAATCGGCACATCAAACTCCATAGCGACCTGCTCCACGGTGGGCACCAGGTTCTCGCCGAAACGCTTAATTTTATCGCCGACCTTTCTGCAGAGCGTTTCCATACTTTCGGAAGCGCAGTCATACAGGCTCAGTCCCATCGTCACCGTACGCACGTCGAGATTTTCTCTCTGAATCATACGCGCGACGTCTATTTCATCAGTTTCCAACCACATAAATCAGGCAGCCTCAGCTCCTCAGTCAAAATAATTGTCCCCCCCCGCCGCTTTCTTTCTAGGATTCCCATCCGTCGGCCCAGGAGGACCGGGAGAAATCCATCTCCTCCCAGCTTAAAAAGCGTTCCGTCTTGCTGCGCAAAATGAAAATATCATTTTCAAAATCGTTCAGTGAATCGTAAAATTTGAGTTTATCGCGGTTCCAGGTCAAAAAATAGGCGACCTCCTTGGTAAAGTACGCCTGAGTACATCTGCTGCAGATATCGTGAACCATACGGAAAAAATTCTGGAAGGAGACATGGCAGATATTTTTTCCCAAAAAGCTGCGATAGCTGACATAGGCGGCGTCAAAGCGCAGACAGTCATTGCGGCCCCGGCAGTATATGTCCAGAATATAAGTGGGCTTATAAGAAACGAGTTTGCCTGTCTTGCTGTCAATAGAGCCGTTTTTGCGGTTGGCGCTGCTCTCGACCAGCTTCTGCATCTTATAGGCAGTAGCGTCCTGCTCAACCTTCTCCTGGATCATGCCCAACGCCACATACTCAATTTCCGCCCAGGGGATTTCAAACAATTTATGAGCCGACTCCAACTGCAGAGTATCTTCCCCTATCGTTCCGCTTTTAATGCGGGTCGGCAGAGGAGTTACGCGCTTATGGTGAAGCGTGCCCTTAGGTATAATATCCTCGCTGTTTTCAGGCTCAGAGCCGGCATTTTCAACGCTGCCTGCAGCGTTTTCAGCGGTCTGAGGCTCTTCCTTAGTCAAATCCATAACTGCAATCCTCATCTGGTAAAATATTTGCGGCGGCTGAAGAAATCTTCCCTAAACGCCTAATACTGACTTTTCATATTATAAGGATCGCTGTCCGCCAGCACCTGATCCTCCGCCATCTGCTGCATGGCGTGGCGCATCTTAAGCTTAAGGTCGTTGACATTGTCGGAATTGCGCAGGGCGTCCTCAGCCGTAATGCGTCCCTTCTTAAACAGCTCCAGCAGATGATAGTCAAAGCTCTGCATGCCGTCGGAATGGAATGAATCCAGCTCGCGCTTAATAGTGACCAAGGAATTTTCCCTCAGGCATTCCTGAATGCGGGCATTGTTGATCATAATTTCCAGAGCCGGCACCCGTCCTCCGCCGATAGCGGGAATAAGACGCTCGGCGATAACCGCCTTCACATTCAAGGACAGCTGCTGCAGCATGGGACTGTGCATATCGTCGGGGAAAAACTGCAGCATGCGCTCAATGGTCTGCACAGCGTTGTTGGCGTGCAGAGTAGACAAAACCAGGTGGCCGGTTTCGGCAAAATAGACCGCCGATTCTACAGAGGCCACGTCGCGCATCTCTCCTATCAGCAGCACGTCCGGAGCCTGACGCAGGGCGCTCTCCAAAGCGTCGCGGTAGCACATGGTATCGCTGCCGATCTCTCGCTGAGAAATCAGGCAGTCGCGCTCATCCTCGTGCATATATTCGATAGGGTCCTCGATGGTGACGATATGGCCGCTGGCGTTCTTTTTGCGGTATTTGATCATGGCCGCCAGCGTAGTGGATTTACCGGATCCGGTAGGACCGGTTACCAAAACCAGACCGCGCCTTTCCATGACGATCTTGTTCAAAACCGGAGGCAGTCCCAGAGCTTCCAGGTCCAGAACTTCCTCTTCGACGCGGCGCATTACCATCGCAATCGAATCCTTCTGGCGGTAGGCGTTGACACGGAAACGGCCGATATGCTTCAGAGGATAAACGAAGTTAGCCTCCGGATAGCCGTTTTCAAACTTTTCCCGCAGATGAGCCGGCATTATGGCAAACGCCAGATATTCAGTCATCTGCGGAGTTAAAGGCTCGCATTTGACCGGATACATCGTGCCGCTTATGCGCAGGTAGGGAGGCAGCTCGGCTTTTATATAGACGTCCGAAGCCTTCTGCTGATACGACAGAGCCAATACCTTATCCAGCAGCGCCCGCAAATTTTCAAATTCCATGCCGTTCCCTCCGGTTGACAGCTTATTATTTCAATATGTTTAAGGAAATATGTTCTTCTTTGCCGCTGAGCAGCCGCCCAATGCTCTCTCTGTATCTGAAAGCGACCGCCGCCCCCAGAACAGCGGCCAGCAAAGCCGGCCAAAGACCGTATCCGAATCCGTATACCATAAAAGGCGCAGCCGCGGCCAGCGACAGGGAAGCTGCCGAGACCCAGCGCGTCAGCAGCAGAACAGCCAGCCACAGCAGGGCGCAGAGAAAAGCGGCCTGAGGAGCTGAAGCCAGCAGAATTCCCAAGACAACGGCGACAGCCTTATTTTCACTTTTGAATTTGGAAAATACGGGATAGCAGCAGCCCGCAGCTGCGGAAACAGCGTAGAGAGCCGTAACCATGGGGAGCAAAAAATCCGGCAGGAGCGAAATCCGCGCCAGCCAGACAGCCGCAAAGCCTTTTAAAACATCTATCATAATGACTGAAGCGCCGCCGCTGCAGCGCAGCAGCTTATATAGGCGGGAGTTTCCCCCCTCGGAGTTTTTTTGGCGCGCCGAAAGCTCCAAAAGCTTATTTCCCAGACTCTCCGAAGACAGAGAACCTATCAGATAACATACAACAATTCCGATTATCAGTCCTAACATATATCTCCATATTCTCCGAACTTAACCGGAAATCCACTCTGAAAAGACAGAAAATTT
>JAFTAM010000084.1 GCA_017458675.1 bacterium | reverse complement strand
CAGCTGGGCGCTGAAGTTCCTTACGAGGAGCAGCAGTTTGTGGGCGCAGACGTATCCGGCGAGCAGCTGGGCGCTGAAGTTCCTTACGAGGAGCAGCAGTTTGTGGGCGCAGACGTATCCGGCGAACAGCTGGGCGCTGAAGTTCCTTATGGGGAACAGCAGTTTGTGGGCGCAGACGTATCCGGCGAGCAGCTGGGCGCTGAAGTTCCTTATGAGGAACAGCAGTTTGTGGGCGCAGACGTATCCGGCGAGCAGCTGGGCGCTGAAGTCCCTTACGAGGAGCAGCATTTTGTCGGAGCAGACGCAGCAGCCGAGCAGTTGGGCGCAGAGGCTTCCTATGAAGAGCAGTTCACCGGCGCAGATGTTTCTGACGAACAGTTGGGCGCGGAAATTTCCTATGAAGAGCATTTCGGCGGCGCGGATATCTCTGATGAACAGCTGAGTACGGAAATTCCTTATGAAGAAAAAATTGCCGGAACACAAGCTGAAGAACTCGTTGAGGCTGTACAGGCGCCTGTCGAAGAGCCTGCAGTAAAGCAGAGTCAGTCTGCAGGAGACGAGGGCGCTGAAAGCGTTTCGGCTTCGCATGGGCATGAGCAATTCGGAACCGGCGAGGCGGCCGAAGAGCTCGAAATTGATGATGTCATTGATTCTTCACAAATAGAGTTTGTTCAGGTTGACGACGGCAGAACAGACGTTCCCGAAGTTACGGTTTATGAGGATGTCGTAGTTCCTAAAAAGAGCGACAAGGTTAAGATTCCGGTACGCGTCAAACGCGTTGTGCGCGAGCATTATGTCGGCGAGCCTTCTGAAGAAGAACTTGCCGGTGCTGAGCGGGAGATTGTGTACGATAAGCCTGCGCCTGCTTCCGCGCCTGTTCCGGCTGCTGCCGAAGCGGCTCCCGATATTGAGAATATCGCCGCTGCCCTTAACCGTGAATCCGGCGAAGTCACCTTCGGCAAGGTAGCGGTCGGCGCGGTTGCGGTAGGAGCAGTTGTCTCCACCAGTATGGCTGTAGCCGATGAATTCGGCGCCGGAGAGCATAATGACGCTCAGGCCGAAGAGCTCGAGTCTGCTGAAGAGAAGGCTGAGGATTTAAGTATTTCTGAAGCACATACGGAAGCAGAAGCTACTGACGAAATTGAGAATATTGAAAATGTTGAGGCTGAGGAAACAGAACCTATACCTGAGCCTGAACCGGCTGAGCGGGATCTTCTTTGCTCGCTGTCGGTTGAGTCTGAATTTTCAGATGAGCTTTTGGAAGAGGCTTTATCCGTGCGCGACCGTCTGATAGGAGCGGATGTCACCACTTCTATTGTAGAATACCGGCGCGCTGTGGAAAATTCTCCGGAGAATCTGATTTTGCGCACTGATTTGGCTGATATACATATGCGCTTCGGTCTGTTTGACGACGCTATCAATCAGTACAGGCAGATTATTCGCCGCAAACCGGATTCTATAGCTCTGCATCACCGTCTGGCTGCAGCGTATTTATGGAATGAAGACTTTGAAGAAGCTTCTGAAGTCTTTATCACTTTAGCTAAGATTCACATTAAAGAGGAACAGTATATTGACGCCATTGATGTTCTGCAGACCGCTTTGGGTTTGAATCCGCAGAACTTCAAGGCTCGCAGGATGCTTATTGACAGGTTTATTCAGCAGGATAAGAAGGATATCGCTATTCATCATCTCCGCCAGTTCGTTGATTCTGCGCTTTCGCTCGGCGGCGTTGACGAAGCGGTTTCGGCCTTGAAGCAGCTGATAGAACTGTCCGGCGAATCTGTTTTTGTAGAGCGGCTGGCTAAGGTTTACGAGGATCATAATATGATTCAGGAAGCCTTAGATTGCTACCGTCAGCTTCTTGAACGCTACAATGACGAAGAAAATTGGAATGAAGCTCTCAACGTCTGCGAAAAGCTTGTTGCGTTGGAACCCCATAATTTTGAGGAGCGCCATCTGCTCATAGATTTATATGAGCATCTCGAGCGTTTCGACAAGGTTATTTCAGAGCAGTTCATTTTGGCCGAGCTTTATAAGGAGGACGGCTTCATCGATGAAGCGGCCGAACTTTATGATTCGGTTGTCAAGCGTGATCCCAACCATTATGAAGCCAGAAGATGTCTGGTTGACTGCTATCTGCTTAACGGCAATTTCGGCGCCGCAATGCTCCAGGTCGGACCGCTGACTCAGCGCTATGAGGCTGAGCGCATGGCTGTGCCTGCTATTGACATGTATAAAAAGCTCATAGAGTTTAATCCTGACTCTATCGACCTGCGCGAACAGCTTCTGGTTTTCTATACCATGGCGGATCAGCGCGAAAACATGCTGAAAGAGCTCTTAACTCTCGATGAAATTTATGAAGAGAAGGGCGAATTCAGAGAGTCGATCCGTTATTTGCGCAGAGCTATTGAGCTGGCTCCCGATAACGCCGATATGCACCGCCGCCTGGCCGTACTGTACGATGAGAAGCTTAACAGCATTACTGCCGCCATGCAGGAGTATAAGAAGGTCTTTGAACTGGACCCCGGCGATGCGGTGACCATGCGCCGCTATGCGCAGCTCTTAGTAGATCAGCGCAAGTCAAAGGATGCGGCTGCAGTTCTGCTTAAGCTGAAGGCTAAGAATGAAGCTGAAGGCGATAAGGTTATTGCTGAAATTTGTAAGTCATTTACAGATAAGATTGCCGAGGACGGAGCTGATCTGTCGGTGCGTTTCGCTTACGGTGAGCTGTGTTACTATCTCAACCGTATAAAAGACGCTATTGAGCAGTTCCAGAAGACTCACGTTGACCGTGATTTAGAATTGAGCTCCCGCAATATGCTGGGATTGGCCTTTATTAAAATGCCGCGTATGCGTGAAATGGCTATAAGACAGTTCCGTATGGGCCTGGAGACTAAGGGTCATGCTGAACAGGAATATCTTGAATTGCGCTATAACCTGGCGATGCTCTTCTATCAGACTGAGCGCCTCCAGGAAGCGTTGACTGAGTTTAAGAGCATCTTGGCTTTTGACGTTACCTACCGTGACGTTGAGGCTAAGGTTAAGGATATACAGAGCAGAATCGCTGCCGGAGGTACTATCTCGAAATCCAGAGGTATCTCTCCGCGTCGCAGATAGCGTATTAAATATTTGGTGCTTTTAACGGAATCGGAGTAAAAATGACAGATCATAGCAATATAGAGTCTTTAATTCAAAGCGCCGATGCTCTGGTCGCGGAAGGCAACTGGAGTGAAGCGCGTGAGGTATATAAAGAAGCTGTCAGTCAGGATCCTAACAATATTGAAATACGTGAGCGCGTCTTGAATGCAGCTAAGAAGTTTTTCGATTTTCAGGTCGTCATTAACCAGGATATGGATTTGGCTGAACTGTTCGTCTCCGGCGGCAATGTTGAGCGAGCCATTGAAAGCTATAAAGACATCCTGAATTTGGAAAAATTTGCTCAGAGCAATAATATCCGCGGCGCTAAGCTTAGTGAGATCCAGACATTAGTTGCGCAGGCTAAACCGGAAATCTTTGCAAAAACCGGCGTTATCTATCTTAATGAGGGACGTTATAAGGACGCCATTAAGTGGCTGCGTCCCAGCCTGGATTTAGATCCGAGCCGCTGGGATACCCATATGGCTATGGGCCGAGCCCTGATGATGGATAACAAGAATAAAGAAGCTATTTCTGAATTTCAGGAAGTTGTCCGTTTAGCCAACAATGAAGCTGCCAGCGCCTATGAACTTTTAGGCGAGGTCTTCCTGAGAATCGGCCGTTCTCCTCAAAAGACAGTTATGTGGTTCAGAAACGCCGGCGAGCTCTTTGTCCAGCGCCATGAACTTACCGATGCAATCAGGGCCTATGAGCGCATTTTGGAGTTTGAACCCCGCAATAAAGATATTTTAGTGCGTTTGGGAGAAATTTATGCCGAAGAAGGCTATGATGATAAGGCTTGTTCCGTTTATTTCACTTTAGCGCAGATCTGTGAAGAGGACGGATTGTCCGACAAGGTTATCGGTTACCTGGAAAAGACTCTGGAGTTTAATTCCGATCATGAGGAAGCCAGAACTAAGCTTATAGATTTCTACAGCGCGGCTTTGGCGAAAGACCCCAACAATATCAATGTGCGAAACCGTCTGATAGACTGTTTATTCCGCAGAGGCATGTATGCGGAAGTCGCCGAGCATCAGATGTTTTTGGCTAATATTTATATTGATAAAAACAATTTCGATGCCGCTATCGACATTTTGCGAAAATTACTTGATATTGAACCTAAGCATATAGAGGCTCGCCGCCTGCTCGGAGATCAGTATCGCCGTAAGGATATGCGAACTGAGGCTTTGGCGGAGTATCAGGAGGTTGTGGCTCTGTACCACGGCCAGGGCAACGATGAAGAAGCCATCAATTTCCAGCGTCAGCTGGTGGAAATGTTCCCTGAGACCTCTGATTTGCGCTATCAGGTAGCTTTAACTCTGCGCAGTCAGGGAAATCATCAGGGCGCCGTAGCCGAGCTGCAGAGACTGATTGACAGCAACCACGATGATATTGTCGCTCTCAATTATCTGGCTGAAGAGTATGCTTCCCTGAACCAGTGGTCTGAAGCGGAAAGCGTTTACCGCAGGATTTTAGGCTTAGACGCTAACCGCAGCGACGTCCGCAAGCGCTTGATTAAATACTACCTTGACTCCGGAAATTACGCTTCTGCAAAAAATGAAGCTGAGGCTTTGCCCAACGACGATTTTGAAAAGAAGGCCTTTACCTATAAAATAATCGAGCGGTGCCTCGAGGACAGCAAAACTTCTGAAGCAGAGTCCTATATTAACGATCTTGACGCCGAAGACGAGCGTTTGGTCTCCTTCCGCAAGGAGCTGGTCAAACGCTATTTGGATTTAGGCGATTTAGAGCAGGCAGACAGGACCGTCGTATTGGTTCCGCGATCGGATAAAGAAAGAAATAAACTGGTTACCGGTTTGCTGGAGCTTTACTTAAATTCTTCCAATATGGAAAAAGCGGTGGAATTGATTGACCGGCTGCCCAGCGACGATTCTCTGCGCATCTCCTTCCAGCACCGTTTAATCAGCTCTTATCAGGATAAGGGCCGTTTTGAAGAAGCTGCCAAGGAGATGGCCAAGCTTTCTGCCGACGACGATTCTCTGCACGATTTTGTCCTGAGCCAGATTACCGGTCTTATGGAGGCCGGCCGTTTAGACGAGGCCATGGAAAACGTCAAGTGCCTGCCCGAAGAGGACCCGGTGAAGAATTCCTTTATCGGCAAGCTGATTGAGGCTTATCTGCAGGGCGGCGACATTGACAAGGCCACCGAAGAGGTTGAGCGTTTATCTGTCAATACGGAGATATCTTCCAGATATAAGCGGAGAATTATCCAGGCTTATCTGAATAATAACCGCTTTGAGGAAGCGGAACGCGATATCATGGAGCTGGACTCTGAGGATCCGGAAAAGATCTCTTTCCTGCGCATTTTGCTGCAGAAATATGAGATAAACGGTTTATTTGACAGGCTGCGCGAAATTGTAGTTAAATTGCCGGACAATATGCCGGAAAAACAGCAGTATTTAGACGGCATAGTCCATTCTTTCTTTACCTCCGGCAATATGAATAAGGCGCGGCAGGAAGTATACAGTATGGCTGAATCTGTTTCCGCGGCCGGTAATCATTCCGAAGCCGAGCATTTGTATTATGATCTGCTGGCTTATCACCCTGTAGATGTTGAAATTCGTATGCGCCTGTGTCACGAAATGGCCGCCCAGGGTAAAATTGACAGAGCGCGCGAAGGCTTGCTGGTTTTGGCTGGGCGTTTTATCAGAGAAGGCAACGCTACTTCATCTGCCGATATTTTCAGCCGGATTCTGGAAATTGAACCAGGCAATCTGAACGCCCGCTACCGTCTGGGAGAAATATGGTCTCAGCACGGACAGACAGCTCAGGCCTTGGAACAGTTTTCCTTCCTGGCCCGTGAGTATTTGCGTCAGAATTTAAATGAGGTCGCCCAAAAGGTAATATTAAAGATTCTGGATTTGGATCCTAAAGATATTGCCCATCGCCGTCAGCTCATTAAGCTGCTGGCCCGCAATATGCGGGTAGAGGAAGCTACCGAGCACTATCGCGTGCTGCTTAGCATTCATCTGGACAGAGGCGAGCTTGAGGAGGCGCTGACTTGCGTTCGCGAGGTCAGGTCTCTGCAGCCTCTCAATTTGGAGTTGAGTCAGCGTTTGGGAACTATGTTCCTTAAAGCCGGATTCTTGGAGGAGGGACAGCAGCTCATGGAAGAGCTGATCCCTGCCTATAAGGGACGCAGCGACCATGGCAATGTAGTTAAGGTATTTAAAATTCTTTCCGATGCCTTTAATGCCAATCAGCAGTGGGAAGCTGCTCTGGAATATCTGGAGCGCATAGGAGACGAGCATGTGGAGGCCGACGAATGGCCCGAAGCCCAGAGCAACTACATGGAGGCTCTGGAGGAATATCTGAAGCGCGGACGCAGAGAATATACCGACGCTCTGTTTGTCAAGCTTACCGACGGCTTCTTCAGACACAAGAATGTCAATGAAGGCCTGGATCTGCTTGAAGCCATGGAGGAGCGCTTTAAAGAGAACGGCAGACTGGATTTGGCTTTGGTCATTAAAGACCGCCTCGTCAGTATGCTGGAGCGTCTGGAAGAATGGCCCAGAGCTCTGGATGTGGTTGTTACAATTGCCGAAAGCAATATTGCAGCCGGCGATATTGAACAGGCAATCGTTTACTACCGCCGCGGCGTGGATTTAGCTATCAATCATCAGATGAGAGAGCGCGGCGTGGAGCTGGCCTTCAAGCTGGCTGCCTTTATGCTCGAATATCACGGCGTTGAGTCGGCTAAAAAGATATTTGACGAGATCAGAAGCTATTCGGGTTCTTCTCCCGATACCGTTGAGCGTTTAGCCAATATGCTCTTTGAGCATGAGTTTATCAAAGAAGCCTGTCCTATGTACGAGGAAGTGCTCAGTATGGATCCTGAGCGTTCCTTATCCTTGGCGAGAATCTCTATCATTTACGCTCTGGAAGGAAATCTGGATCAGGTGGTCGGCCTCTCCCGTCAGATATTTGTCAAGGGCATGCTGGGCTATGTGACCGAAGAATACAGCAAGGCTTTGGGCATGCGTCCCAACGATGCCGCCTATCATATTAAGATGGGTGAATTCTTCAAGCAGTTGGGCTTCCTTGAGGAAGCAATAGATGAATTTAATAAAGCTATCTCGGACCCGGCGAAGGTTTTAGTCGCCGTCAACGGCTTGTCTGTTGCTTTCCAGGAGAAAGGCTACAGAGATTTGGCTGTCAAGCAGCTGCAGAAGGCAATGGAGCAGCCCGGCTTCAGCGATGAGGAACTGCTTGATCTGCGCTACAACCTGGCTGTTATGCTGGAGGAAGACGGCAGATACGAGGAAGCTATTCAGGCTTATCAGGAATGCTATGCTGTCGATATTTGCTTCCGCGATGTCGGCGACCGCATGGTTTCTCTCTTTGAGAAAGTCGGCGACGGCGGCCAGAGCGATGATCTTTCTTATGAATACAGCGTAGATTTTGACGATTTCTATGATGGAGAGGAACAGGGTTAGGGCGTATGAATGATTCCGGTTATTTGCATTTTGGAGCTTTAGACGGTATAATGCAGCGCTCTTGTACTGCAGCGGCTGCAGCGATTCTTTTCGGACTGTCTGCCGAGCCTGTTCTTGCCGCTCCCGTTTCCGGAAGTGAAAGCTCGCAGCAAGGCTTTATCGGCATGCTTACCGCTCATGAAGGTATAATCTGGATTGCCTTTTATGCAGTATTGACAGTTTTTATTATTCTGTTAGGCTGGGAAATTTGGGTTCGCATGCAGATAAAGCAGAACGGCGGAATGTTGCCGGAAGCGCCTTCTGACGGTGGTTCGGATCTTGACGAAGATTCGGAAAATGACGATAGTTTTACTTCGCCCGTGCTTGATGAAAGCGAAGATCCGTTCAAGGCTCTGCTGAATAAGGCCAGCGGCGATGAGTCTAAGGCTGCTGTCCCCAAGGACAAGAAGCCTGAAGCCGCGCCTAAGCCCGCTCCCGCTCCCGAGGTTCGTCCCCCCGTTAATGCGCCTGCAAGGGAACCGTTCAGAAACAATGTCAACATAAATACCGATACTGAGCATATAAAGCGCCGGCCGCCTGCTGCGCCTGCAGTTAACCTGGGAGGCTTTAACGGGAATGTAACCGTTAATGTCGCCGGATCTCCTGCGGGCGGACCTATGCCTTCCGGTCAGAGAGGCGCTCCTCCTCCGGGAAGGGTGGGCTTCACGCCGCCTAAGCCGGTCCAGGGCAGTATGCAGTTTGCCGCAAATGCCGGCAGAGGTGAGCATAAACCTGCCGCTCCGGCGGGCGCCGGTATGCCGGTGGGCGGTCCTGGTTTTAGCGGAGCTGCGGCTGCCAACGCTCCTGCCCGGCCTAATGCTCCCGGCGGAGTTGGACTGGTTCCTCCTAAACCTCCTGCCGCTCCGGTTTCGGCCAATATGGCGCCGCCTGTAAACCGTCCCAATGTCAATGCTCCCGCGCCGCCTATGCGCAGGGGGCCTGTCAGTCCTCCCGCCGTTAATTTCAGCAAGCCTGGCGCAGCGACCGGCGTAACTCCTCCTAAACATGTAGGTTTGGGCAATAATAGCCCCGGAGGGCGTCCTGCCCCCGGAATTAACGTCGGACCTCCCAAACCTCCGGCAATGCCTTTTGGAGGCGGCGGTTTCAATGCGCCGAAGAGTCCTGGAGCTCCTCAGCCTCCTGCCGCTCCTAACCGCAGCAGCGATGAGGATTCCTGGAAGGCTCTGTCCGGAAGCATGGCCAGTCCGCAGCCGCCTAAAGCGCCTAAGATGCCGGCGCCGCCGAATGCCCCCGGAGGACAAGGCAATTTATCTTTAGATATTAAGCGTAGTCCTAAAACTCTTTACGTCGAATAAGCTATCTGATTAACGGAGGAATACTGGGTTGTATATTCCAAAAGGCAATATTTTGATCGAAGATGTTGTGCTGACCTTTCAGGATATGAGAGATATGCAGGCCAATTTATCGGTGGATGAGTTCACCGGTTATGTCAAGCTGGCGCTGGAAACATCTTGTGCTTATTTATTTTATGACAGCGGCGCTGTAATTCAGGTTTTAGAGGTAGATAATGATACCGGCATAGTAACCCTGCAGTTGGAACAGCGCCTTATAAACCGCATAAAGCTTGCCGAAATAAGCTGCTCGACTTATGTTACTTCCAAGAGCGTGGTCAGCGTCTTCACGGGCATGTTTGCCTTCCAGCCTCTGTATGTTGATTATGAAGTGACAAAACGCGATATGCCCAGAGTATTGGAGAAGCTGCAGGACGGCCGCTACAGCGGATTGCTGCGTCTTTCTACCCGCGAAGGCACGTATTATCTGGTTGTCAACAACGGTGAAATGGTCAGGGATCGTTTCTGCAGCTACTATGGCGAGGTTCTCTGCGGCAGCGACGAAGTCGACAGAATTCTGAACTTCGAATTCGACAGCGAAGGCGCTACTTTGAGCGTATATGTAGAGCGCGCCGATGAAATTGAATCTAAACGCGCTGCCAAGGAAGAGGAATTAGAGAAGATTAAGACCTTCAGAGTAAAATCGGACGGCGGATTCCTCAGAGCTAAGGATATCGTCAAGGTTGACACTTATGTCGTCAGAGAGTGGAATATGGATATGAAGAATTCCTTCTCTGTAGAAATTGAGACGCCGGACGGCTCCTTATACGAATATAAATGTCAGGCCGGTAATAAATTCGGCGACAGAGCCGGTCTGCCCCCGGAAATGATGAAGAAAATGGGCTTATCGGAGGACGATATCATCTCGATGCGTCCTTTATAAAGGTTATTTAAGCTAGCTTTGACGGTTATTATTTGTAATTGACGGCGAGCCAAAATGGAGGATATTATGTCTGAACTCGTTAATTTACTGCAGAATCTGCATAAGCTTGACGGCGTTATTGCCGTTTCTGTGGTTAATAGTGAGGGAAAAGAAATAGCTTTCAGCGCAGATCCAAATGCCATAGACAGTTCTTTGTATTCGAGGATTAACGAATTTATTTTCAAGGCTGACGCTTTGGCAAAGGCTCTCGGAATTTCTGCGATTAACCGCCATCATGCTGCTTTAAAAAATGTTCAGGTTATGGCGGAGGCCTTGGAAGGACAGTACAATTTATTGGTTTATACCTCCGGCGACAATTCCAATCAGGGACGTATCCGCGTGGAAATACGCAAAAGCAAAAAAGGCATAGAATCCGCTCTGCAGACTCTGGCCTGAGATTCGGAAGAATAATTATTCCATTGAGTTAATTTATTTTTTTAGAACAGGAAAGATAGTGAGGCATAGTTTTTATGGAAATAATGACTACTCTTGAACGGCAGATTCAGAGAGATCATAGTTTGCTGGAGAGTGATTCCGAAAACATAGACTTGATGCTCACTTATGCGCATAACTGCCTGCGCCGTGATTTGCGCTTTGAAGCCCTGACGGTCTTCCAAAAGGTTTTGGAACAGCGGGACTCTACTCAGGCCCGTATGGCTGTAGCCCGTATATTTTATCTGCAGAAGCTGTATAAGGAAGCCTATGACGAGCTTGAGCAGCTTTTTGCCTCCGATCCTGTCAATATAGACGGTCATCTGCTGCTTCATCTTCTTAAGGAAAAAGAGCAGGTCCCTGAAGCGTTGGCTCTGCACCTGGAATTTGTGCCTGCGCGTACTGATTTAAGCGATGCGATGATGCGTATTCAGACCGAACGGGATATTTACAGGCGCGAGGTACAGGAATATGAAGCGATCATTGCCGATCGCGGCGATGTTGAACCTATAGTTATTTATGATCTGCGGGAGGCTAAGGCCAGGGCGGAGCAGATAGGCGTATATTTGGATATTTTGAGCAAATGGGAAGATATTGCCATTGATATCCCCGGCATTATGCCCAGCGAAGGCAAATCTGTTGCTCCTGACGAGCCCGTTGAGGAAAAGGCCGATGAGGCTGAAAACGTAATTCCCGATGTTTCTTCCGAGATCAAGACTGCCGAAGAGGCTGAGCTTGAGGACGCCCTGCCCGAAGTGAAGACAGACAAGCAGGATGAGGCCGCGGCTGAGGCTGCCGCAGGAGATACTGCAGCTCCCGATACGGAAGAAAAGGCGGAGACGGATATTCCCAAGTCTGAAGCGGCAGAGGCTGAAGAACCTGCAGTTTCGGATGCTGCAGAGGCGAAGGACGACGTCAATGAAGGAGCCGCCGAAGCTCTCGAAATTAAGGAAGTTGCTGTTGAAGACGCGGCGGTTATTGCGTCAGAAGCTGCTGCAGAGGAAAAAGAGCAGTTAAGCGAAGCTGCCGGTGGAGAGACTGAAACTGCTGAGATTAAAGCTTTGGCTGCAGCCGAGTCTGATATTGAAACTAAGCCAGCCGAGAGTCCTGCCGCTGAAGCGGAAACTTCCGCGGATTCGGAAGCGGTTGAAAAAGGAAAGACTACGGAAGATATCAAGGCTGTTGAAGAAGCTGTCGTTGAACCTGAGCCTGAACCTGCGCCGGAGCCTGAGGTTGAGCTTCCCAGCCAGGAGGTTCTGGACAGAGAAGCTCTCTTTGTCAAGCCCTTGGAAAATATGTGCAAAATCAACAAAGGCGAGATCAGAGTTTTTATTCTTTCCAAAGATTTGCGTTTGGCCGCCTCGTGCGGAACCTTTGAGGATTTAAATGCAGTCGTTAAGGCTGCCGGGGCCTGCGTTAACCTGGCTGTTAAATCCGAGCAGAGCGAGGATAATATCCTGTCCTGGACCTGCGAGTATAAGGATGGCTCAATTATTATCGCCGATATTGAAAATGGTTATCATTTAATAGTAGAAGGACGCAGTACGACTTTAGGTGTTCTGCGTCAGCGCTTAGAACGCTGCAAGGCTGAGCTTTCCGGCCTTTAATCGGTTCTGAAGTGAATAGATACAAGGATACGTTATTTTCTATAAGTACATTGGCCGGTATTTGCTGCTTGCTTTTTATAGCAGCTTTTCCGGCCATTACTGCTTTGTTTCAGTGCTTGATCCGCGGGGCTGCCGCTGAGCTTCCCGGTCAGGGTATAGCGGTTTTTCAGGCGCTGCGCCAAATATTGATTAATTCCGACTCCGGAGCAATGATGGCTATGGGCCGCGGCTGGCTGTCGATCTGTGTTCTGGTTGGCGCTGTCGCCTGGCTCAGCGTTAGGCGCTGGTTTTCGCCTGCGGAGGTTAAGTGGGGCGCTTTGCTTTCGGCTGTCAGCATTCTGGGACTGATTTCCGCTTATTTCAGCGTTAGTCCGCATGCTGCTTTTTTAGAGGCTGTCGGCTATATAGCTGCAGGTGTTTTGCTGCTGCTGACCGGAAATGCTGCTAGAGAGGTCTATATTGTCAGCCTTAAGGGGGCGGATAATCCTGAAAAAGACAGTCCTTTTATTGTGAAAGGCCTGTTTGTCAGAATTGTCAATATACTGTCTTTGGTACTGACTGCCGTTATTTTATGCTCATGGGGAATCTATTGGGGAACCGGACACAGCAGCGTAGCTATGGGCGGCAGTTTTTATCAGAATAATATGTTCGCCTGTTTTCTGCTGCTTAATCTCCCTTTGATTATGGGGCGTCTGCTGCAGATGTCGGAAAAAGTTGATTTTGAAAACGGCGGCGACATTAAAGCGGTTTGGGACAGTTACCTCTATTACGTGTTATTGCTGAGCGCTTTGTTCGTCTCTCTTTATATGACCTATAACCGCAGCGCCTGGGTATGCGGAGCTTTAGGCGTTTTTGCGGTAAGCGGATTTTGGGCCGTAAAAAAAGGCAAAAGGGCTCTTTGGACTGCGGTGGCTGCCTTACTGGGTACGGCGGCATTTACGGCATTTTTATTTTTAATCGCCCGCGCTGCCTGGCTGGGTCTGGGCTTCCTGCTGGTCAGTCTGGCCTGCCTTTTTTACATTGTATTCAGAAGCTTAAATACCAGATATTTGTGGGTTTCGGCGCTTTCTGCAGTTATATTGAGCGGCATTTTTCTGTCTCTTCTGATTCCTTCAGTCGAAGAGGTAAAGGCTCACAATCAGGAGCGCCTGCAGGGCATAGCTACTCAAAGCGACACTTCAATGCAGGCCAGAAAGCAGTTTTACCGAGCCGGCTGGCAGATTTTTCTGAGTCATCCCGGGCTGGGAGTGGGGCCGGGGAATTTTGAACTGTATTATCCGCAGTATCAGAGCGACATGCGCTGGTTCTCCAAGCGTTCCCATTCGCTGACTCTGGACATTCTTTCCGAAGGCGGTTTGGCTGTATTTGCGCTCTTCTGCATCTTAGGCGCATCGATCTTCATTTTTGTAATCAGGGGCGCCTTTAAAGAACCCTGTGAAATTTTTATAATGAGGCTGGGATGTCTGACCGGTGCAGGTCTGCTGCTCATTCATGCGCAGATTGACGTGGATTTTCACGTCATAATACTGCCTATGTATGGCGCCA
The DNA here is from genome assembly GCA_017458675.1 of bacterium. Lineage (GTDB taxonomy): Bacteria > Vulcanimicrobiota > Xenobia > Xenobiales > Xenobiaceae > RGIG3641. Next base: position 5,693 of record JAFTAM010000084.1, on the reverse strand, counting down.
TGCTTTTGGGAGTTTCATACGGACTTCCTTTTGAGTCTCAGGATGGGCCGGCAGCTTCTTGCGCAGACTATTCAGAGGAAAAGCGCGGCTCAATTTTTGTTAATTTTATTTTAGCCGCGCTCATTGCCGCTGCTGCGCTTCAGGCTGTGCTCGCCTGGCCTGGACAGTATTATGCGACTTCTGCCAAGCTTCTTGACAATGAGGGAAGAAACAGAGAAGCGGCTTTATGCTGGCTTCAGGCTGCAAATTCCGACCCGAAAATGGGCGAATACTGGCGTCAGGTTGGAGTTAATGTTATAAACGGTCATTTGGGAGAGGACGAAAAGGAAAGGAATTACCTCTTGGATCTCAGCAGCAGTCAGGCTGCTTTATTGGATCCCGGCCGGGCTTCCGCTTTAGGGCTGAGAGGCCAGGTTTTGGAAAATACGGGGCGTTTTCAGGAGGCTTTAGATATGGCTTTGCGCGCTTTAGCGCTGGACGCCAAGAACTATCCCGTTTATTATGCCGTCTGCGCCAGAAGCTATCTGTGCTTGGGCAAGGCTGAGGAAGCCCGTGAAATTCTGGACAGAGCCTTCGCCATTTTTGATTTTGAGCGTTTATCCTGTGCGGATATTTTTGATTTCCGTTTGGGAAATATGAAGCGCAGTTTATCGGAGTGCTATTTAATCAGGTATAATTTAGCTAAGCATCAGCAGGACCCTGAGGCCTGCAAATATTTGAGCAAGGCTCTAATTTTGGACGCGGAGCTCGGCGAGGCGTATATTGAAGAAATTAAAGGCTTAGTTCAGGAGGGCTGTTCTCTGCGCGATAAAGGCAAGCTTAGGGAGGCTGCCGAGACGTTTTCCAGAGCTGAGCAGCTCCTTGACGAGCTGTACGCCGCCGACAGTACGAGCAAATCTGTACGGAGCCTGTGGGAGCTGCTTCCTGCTATGCAGCCTCATCCTTAGCGAAGAATCTGTCAAGTTTGTTTTCGCTTTGTAGGTTTTGTTTTGCACTTCGCTCCGCGCTCGCCGCTGCCGGTGCTCGGACGCTCGCTTCAGAGCAAAACAAAACCTGTGCAATACATGTATGCTGAATGCTTGTTTTTGTTTAACTTACCGACAGTAGGGGCGCGGCGGCGCGTAAAACTGACTGTCCGGCCGCAGGCATAAAAAAACCGCCCTGCATTATGTCGGGGCGGTTTCTCGGCTGAGCCTTATAATTTGTTATTATTCGGCCGAAGCCATGTAGACCTCGTCCTGAGCTTCTCTGTTGGCGTAGAATACGAAGTTTCCGTCGGGATGCTGAGGAGCGGTATTCATGGCCTGCTTGGTGGTGGTGCGCAGCGTGCCGGTGGCCGGATCGGCGAAGGTGACGGTGTCGCCTTCAGTCTTGACGATGGTGACGATGTGGCCGCGGCCGGAGGGCGAGAATTCGGGACCGTTCAAGGCGACGATTACAGGAGTCTTCTCCTGATTGACCTTGTGGTCGATCAGCTCCCAGGAGGAAGCGTTCAGGTCGCCGCCGTCCTTCCAGGAATAGCCGGCCTTGCGGCTTTCAGCGTTGAGGCCGTTCAGAAGTTCAAAGCCGTAGCGGCTGTTGATGTCATGGTCGGTGAGGTTCTGTCCGGTTAAAGCGTTTACCGCCATAGCCACACTAGTCTGACCGCATGAAACCGGCGTATTCTGAGCCAGAGGCTGTACGCCCATTTCACCGGAGCGGGCAGCGCCGAAATTGGAAGGATCTACCAAGTTGTTATTGGTGATGGTGCTCCAGATCTGCGGATTGATGCCCTGGATATTGCTCAGATCCAAATTCTGAGAATTGCTCGGCGTGGCCAGAGCCTTGGGAATCGGAGCCTGGTTCATTCTGTTGAACATCTGATCGAAAGCAGCGGAATTTACTTCCGGACCGCGGTCGAAGCGCTTTTCGATCTGCTCTATACGATTCATTGCCTGCTGAATGTTGTTGAGCATTGAAAACCTCCTGGAAAGCAATTTTATATAAAATCTGCTATTATGGTTTGTAATATTTTAGCGTATTTTATCGGTTAATATATGTATAAATCTTACAAAAAAATTAACATTAAAGGCCGAATAATTCTATTAAAAGACAGTACGCCTTTTAGTCTATATCCTTATGTAATTCAAGAAAAATATCAATATTCATTTAAGAATCGCGGTCAATAGATTTTTTTTAGCTGTGAGAAGCGTATTCCGGACGGCGCCGCCGGAGGAAGAAAACAGGTCTGCGCTCAGCGCGCTATATTAAGGCGATAATTTGCTGAGAGAGCGCGGCGAAGCGTATTTCAAGCATGTTTTGCCTGTTTTCGTTATGCCGGTTTTCTTTGTCGTTACCGCTCCGCGCTCGCTTACGCTCGAATCTCCGCGTACACGCCAAAGAAAACCTTTATTAAGCATGTCTGCTTCAAGTCTGTTTTTGCTTTGTCGGTTTTGTTTTGCACTTTGCTCCGCGCTCGCTCCGCTCGGATGCTCGCTTCAGAGCAAAACAAAACCTGAGTAATACATGTATGCTGAACGCCTGCTTTTGTTTAACCTACCGACAGTGAGCGAAGAATCTATCAAGCATGTTTAACTTGTTTTCGTTATGCCGGTTTTCTTTGTCGTTATCGCTCCGCGCTCGCTTACGCTCGAATCTCTGCGTACACGCCAAAGAAAACCTTTATTAAGCATGTCTGCTTCAAGTCTGTTTTTGCTTTGTCGGTTTTGTTTTGCACTTTGCTCCGCGCTCGCTCCGCTCGGACGCTCGCTTCAGAGCAAAACAAAACCTGAGTAATACATGTATGCTTAACGCCTGTTTTTGCTTAACTTACCGACAGTGTCGCTATGCCGGTTTTCCGCTGTTCGGGAACGGCGCTTCAGATAAGCGGACAGAGTCTAGAAAAATAAACCGGCTTCCTGGAATTCGATTCTGTGCTTTCCCGACATTACATGACGGACGTCGCCGCATCTTTCACCGTAAACAGGCTTAAATTCCTCGCCGCCGCATTTCAGGGCGTATTCGCTCCAGGGACCCTCGCAGAGCAGATTAAAGCGGCAGCCGCGGCAGCGCGGAAACTTTCTTTTTATGCTCAGGCGCAGCTTGGACCAGTTTTCAATTCCGGCGTCGGAGCCGTACTGGTTGATTTCCGCATAGGTCTGCATCTGCTGCTGCAGCTCTCCGATATACTGCTCGCCGCCCTCAGCCATGCAGAAGGGGAAGGTTTCCAGGCCGATGCTTATGCCGGCGTTTTCCAGTACCTTTACGGCTCGGGCTACGAAAGGAGCTATATCGCTGTAGGCAGGCACGACCTTTTCCCAAAATTTGCCGGCTCGGCCAACGGCGTGCGGATAGGCGATATCGGCGCGGGATGAATGGAGCTCGGCCAGCTTTTCGCAGAGCTGCGGCAAAATGGCGTAATTGTATTTGGATATGACGATTTTATTGCCGAAAACAAAGCCCAGGCTGTGAATATTTTTAAGGCCCTGAACGGTTTCGGCGAAGGAGCCTGGCCGCTGCGTTACCGTGTCGTGTATTTCAGCGGTGTGGCCGTGGAGAGCTATGCAGAAGCTGATAATACTGCGGAAGTCCTTCAGCTTTTCGGCAAATTCATATTTGGAAAAGGCGCGTCCGTTGCTCTGCAGCATAATTCTGTAGCCAAGCTCTTTAGCGCAGGTTAATATTTCCCAAAAATCCGGGCGTATAGTCGGTTCGCCGCCGGTTACCACCAGCAGATCTCCTCTGCAGCGGGCCGCCGTCATTTCTTCTGTAATTTCGGCCAGGCTTTTGTCCTGCTTTAGATGCTTTTCCTTTAAGGAATCGCGGAAATCGTCTACGACGCAGTGGATGCAGGCGTCATTGCAGGAATAGCCGACTTTTAAATCTATGGTAGCCATAGCCGAAGCTTCTAAGCAGCGAGAATTCACTCCTTTATAATTGTTAAGCAGCCTTGGCGCAGGGCCGTCGGATTGGAACCGGACGGCGCATTTACAGATTTGCGCAGCATATCGGCAAAAAATAGCCGAAATATATTTAGGGGCGGGCATGGTATTTTTAAACAGATACGGAACGTTCTTTTGTTATGGATAATGAGAATATAGTTCCGGTTAAAACTGAAAGCCTGCGCATATATCAGCGCGGCGGCGAGACCTGCGTCGTCGATTTGGAGTATGGGCGCAGTATGGTCTTAAATGAAACGGAAAAGAGCGTTTTTAAGCTCTGCAGCGGGGGGGCGTCTCTGAAGCGGATTGCCGGGGCTCTGAACCTGCCCTTAGATTCAGCGGCGGAAACGGTAAAGAAGTTTATGGAGCATAGGTTTATCGTTTCCTATACCGGGGAAGACGATGAAAACCAGCATTTTTTATCGCCCTCTCCTCAAGTCCTGATTTGCGACTGTAAAGAACTGGACGGAGGCGAAGCCGCCGCGTCGGCGCTGTGGCGGGAAAAAATTGACGGCCTCTGCGCTTGGGCTGAGAATGCGGCGGATGTGCGCTGCGGCTCGGCAGACGGCGGAACTTCAAATATAGTATTCATTAAAAATTTTGATTGGCGCGGGCAGTCTGCCGCTCTGGGCAGACTGCTGGAAGCGTACGCCGATTTCCCTTCGGACAGAGAGAACGCAGCGCCCTTTAAACTGGTATGTGAAATATTCTCGCTGCCCAAGGCCGACGATTTTATCGAAGCTGAAGCTGAAGTGAAATGGAGGGGCGCGGATTTGAATTTATCCGCCGTCGGCAGGCTGTGGTGTCTTTTCCATCGCTTCGGCGCTCAGCTTATACTGCTCGGAAACTCAGATTTCTGGCGGCAGGCGGGGGACGGCGGCGCGGACACATCTCCGGTAAGGCGTCAGGAGCTTAATACCGGCGATTTGGATATGCCGTCCCGCTGTGCGGAAACGGCGGCCATGCTCTATGAGACTTCTCTGCGTATATGGGGGTATCCGGAGAGCGAAGGCGGCAGGCATTTTCTGAAGGGACTTTCGATTATGCCGACGGTCTTGGCTGCCGATGAAAACTGGGACGGATGTCTTCGCTTCCTGGCAGAAAGCGGATACCGAACTCTGGGGGTCCGTTTTGCGGAAACGCTGCTGAAGGCAGATTACCTTCGCAGCGAGGCCTTCAGGCAGAAGCTGAGCGAACTGCTTGATTATATAGGAAAATGCCGGATTGAGGGCCGCCATATTGCCATATATCCCTTTGAACGCTGGCGGCGCATTGTCAGAGGCAGCTGGCCTCGCTCCAAATCCAGGCGCGCTCTGGTGAGAGAATATGAGACCAAAGGACAGAGACTGCCTTTAGCTTGTCGCAGATGTCCGGCCTGGTATTACTGTTTTGCTTCCGTTCATTTTTACGATCCTCTTCCCTGTGAAGCTATAAAGGCTTTAACGGAAAGAGCGCTTTGGAATACATAAGGTTCTATTAAGGCAGGTTATTTATGAAATCTGAAAAGTCTTCTGCAAACGGCGATAAAAAGAAAGGCTCGCAGGTCATTATCGATATGATGTCGTCTATGGCTTCAGCGGCAATTGGTATGCTTCAGAGGGTAGTTTGAGACTAAGGGAGTGTGGAGTTGGCGGCGGAAATGCCGATAGAATCGGCGATCCGTAGATCGGCCATCGTAAAGTAGTTTGCGACAATATGCCCGCTGAAGCCCTTTAAATTTCCTTTAAAATGTTTAAAAATGATGTTTAAAAAGCTGTTGAAAGCCTGAAAAAT
>JAFTAM010000083.1 GCA_017458675.1 bacterium | reverse complement strand
AAATGTTTTTGTACAAAGCAGCAGAAATCTTAACAGTTTTCGCAGTCAAGCTGAAACTACAGTTATAGAAAAATTACCTATGCTTGAGGGAGAGAATCGGCAGGAAGAAATCGAAAAGACTGCTAAAATGCTTTTTATCAAAGAAAAGCTCAAAAATATGCAACTCGGCGAACCGCTTGATCACATCAAGTTCTGATTTTTTTATTAGATATAAATTCAATAACTTTCTCTATCAAACAAGGTCTTTTACAATATTAACTGAAAGGCCTTGTTTTTATTTGCTGCAGAGATGGAAATACTGAAGAATAAATTTATCAAGGATATTATCGCGACTTATGCCGCCAGGTTCTCCGGCGTGGTTCTGGCCTTGCTGACCACTATTATCACGACCAAAAACGTGGGGCCGGAAGGCAGAGGCTGGATGGCCTGCGCTTTTACGCTGGCCAGTTTCTGGTGCGCGGCAGGTTCGTTCGGCATCAATATTTCCAACCTGGTTCTGGGAGCAAAATGGACCGATAAACGGCCTCAGCTGGCGGGGAATTCGCTTTTTATTTCCCTAGCCTCCGTGCTGCTGCTGACCTTGATTCTGACAGTCTTAAAAAGTATAAATCCAGACCTGGTCCCTCTGCCGGGAATCTTCTTTGCGGGTACCGTCGTCTATACTTTAGCTTTAAGCATTTATATCAATCTGCAATCGCTTTTAATCGCCTTCGGCTTGGTAAAAATCTGCAATATTCAGGAATTTGCCTACAAATCGGGGACCTTCATACTCACGGTAGTTTTCTGTTATTTAGGCTTCACTACTCCTGGTAAATTCTTTGCCGCCGCGGTTCTAGTCGTCATTATAACCGCGCTTTGGGTAATTTACGCCGTTCTGAAGGCCGCTGCGTCCATCAGATTGTCCTGGGAAGTATTCAGACAGTCCCTGGCTTTTAATATCAAATCCTTTTCCTATACGGTTTTCAACAACGCCTTTTTGATGGCCGACGTATTTTTCGTGCAGTTTCTGGCCGGTCCGGCTCAAACCGGTTTATACAATATCGCACTGGCGGTCAGAAACGTCATGTTTATGATTACGACCGTCGTCTGCCAGCTGCTTCTGCCCAAAACCGCCGCTCAATACACGGTCGTCCGTGACAGCCTGCCTAACATTCTGAAAACGGCCCGCATTCTGACCGTTTTCAATATTATGCTGTCGCTGCTGGCTGTTCCGCTGCTGCCTCCGGTAATAAATGCCGTCTTAGGCCCCGAATTTGACGAAAGCGCATTTATCGTCTTCTGGCTGCTGCCGGGAATTGTTTTATTCGGAAATTACAGCGTCCTCACCCTGATATACAATCTGGCCGGACAGCCCTGGAATTCTACGGTTTATTTGGCTGCAGCCTGTATTCTTGACGCCTCTCTGTGCATTCCATTAATTAAACACGGAGGCGCTATAGGAGCGGCTCAGGCCTTCTCCGCTTCCTCTCTGTTTTTACTCCTGACCGCCTATTACCAGGTCTATCTCTATAAACATACCGACGTCGGCCTGACAAAAATAGCGGAGAAACAATAAAGCGAGCGTGCGGACTCAGTATTCAGCTGGCGCGGGACGGCAGCGGCAAAGAAAACCGACATAGCGAAAACATGTAAAACATGCTTAACAGAGGTTTTATTTGGCGTGTACGCGGAGATTCGGGCATTGCCCCGCGCGGAGCGGTAACGGCAAAGAAAACCGGCACAGCGAAAACGTGCAGGACATGCTTGACAGATTCTTCGCTGCGCTCAGAATAACAAGTTAAAGGCTCAGTATGAAATAACTGAGACATTCCTGAGCCTTCAAACTTGCACGAAAAAAACGCCGCAAGCATATATCGGACTATTTTACTTCCTTGACGTAGCCCTCTATTTTGTCATAAGTGGAATTGCCCACGCCTATAACCTCTTTTAACTGCGCTTTATCGGTAAAGCGGCCCTCAGGCAGAGAAGAGCGGTAATCGACTATGGATTTGGAAATTGAAGGACCGACGCCGGGGATCTTCTGCAGTTCTTCTTCACTGGCGGTATTTATATCAATCCTGTCAGCATCGGGGACCTCCTCCGATACGACGCTCTCAGCCTGACCGCCCGCAGGAGCGCTGTCCGCTGCGGCCGGCTTTTTCTTCTTAGCGCCTTCCTTCTTTGACGAACTTCTGCTGTCAGCGCCCTTTCCTCTGTCCGGCTCCCTGACATTGATAACGCCGCTGCCTTCAGGCACGGCGGATCCGTAAGTATTATGGGCCATTACCCCGCTGTTGTCCAAGCCGGCGGGAGAACCGACAGTTCCGCTGCTTTCGCCTTTAGAGGGAACGTAGATTTTATCCTCGTCCTTAATGCGCTTTGCCAAATTTACGCTAAGCGGCTCGGCGTCCTCCGTCATGCCGCCGGCAGCCTTGACAGCGTCGTCGACCCTGGCGTCGAAGGGCAGCGAAACCATGCCCGGATTCCTGACCGCTCCCACTACATAGACCTTTATTGTACCCTTGGCAGATCTGAAAACCTGCGGCTGCAGCCCTTCCAGCTGTTCCTGGCTGACGTCTAATTCAACCTTTTCGGAATCTTCTTTAGCGCCGCCGTCTGCGGCCGCGTCAGGCAAAAGTTCCGAACCGCCTCCCGCTGCCGACTCCGCGGTATTTCCCCCGCCGCCATCGGTAAAAACTCTCTCTGCGCCCCGTTCATTCAAAGGCGAATAAAGGAAAGTGAGCAGAAGGCCGCCTATCAAAAAGCATAAAATACCTATACTGACGGCTATTTTCTTTTTCTGCTTCTCACGCCATTTATCGTCGGCGTCTGCAGAAACAGCATTTTTATCCTTTCCGTCTTCAGCGCGGGAGGGAACGGACGCTCCGCTCTTTTTACTGCTCTCAGCTTTTTCTTTTCCGCTCTCAGCTTTCTCTTTCTTTGCCTCGGCCGATTTGGAAAGCTCCTTAATAATCTCTTTGTGAGTAGGCACAAAACGATCCTTATTGGAGCCGGACTTTAGTACGCTTTCCAGAGCGGAATCGCCGCTGCTGATAATGCCCTTCTTTTCCGCCTCATAGATCTGCTCGGCCTCCTGCATTCTCCGCAGGGATTCGGGAACGATGCCCCGATTGAGAGCGCCGGCCATAGCCGAATCAGCCCTTATGCCGCTCCTGCTGCTGTAATCGTAAGCGGGCGTTTCTTCCTGCGCTCCGCTATGGCCGATCTGCATGACGGGAAGCATACTTTTGCTCCCCGGCTTTTCCATTTCGGAACCACCGACCGTATAATTTCCTCCGACAACCTTCTTTTTAATCTTAACAGCCAAAGACGGCCCTTCGGAAGAACGCCGCTCCGACGTACCGTCAAAATCTCGGGTCACCTTATCGGAATATCCGTTTTCCGCCCTGAAGTTATCCAAAGCTTCGCCTCCGGAAAAGATTTCGTCCATATATTCCCCCCTTTTTATCTTTTAAGGTATAGATTCTTGCTGCGCTCAGTATGACAAAGAACAGCGCTCTGAGCGGCAATACTGTCTGTCATCCTGAGCCGGTATATCTGTTATCCTGAGCCTCCGGCGAAGGATCTGTACTGCAAAACGGTATTACTTTTCCACTCTGATGCCTTCGGAATCTATTTCAGCATCAATAATTTCCGCTCCCTTTTGGCGCAGCGCCGCAATAACCTCCGCTCTCCTGCCGGCAGGACAAAGAGTTACCATACAGCCGCCTCCGCCGGCGCCGCATATTTTAGAAGCCAAAGCGCCCGCGCTCTTAGCGGCAGAGATCATACTTTCAATGCGCTCATTGGTCACGCCTTCCGCCAAGCCGCGGCGGTTCTGCCATTCTCTGTCCAAAGCGGCGGCGACCTTGGGCATATCCTCGCAAATCAAAGCCTCCCACATTTTATGAGAGGTGTCTTCAATAGCTTCCATACGCTCAACGGTATCGCCCTCTCCGTCGATAAAACGCTTCAGCATATTCCAGTTGTTGGTCCCCGAAAAATGGCTGATACCCGTATAGGAAATAATCAGAGAGTCGTTGAGCTCGCGGAAAAATTCCGGCGATGAATAGAGCGAACGCACGGAATGACCGTCAACTTTAAACTCCAACCCGTTTACGCCGCCCAGACAAGCTCCGTAATAATCCTGATATCCGGTAGGGATGCGCAGATTCTGCGCTTCCAGCCCGGCTCCGTACATTATGATATCATGTACGGAATCTTTTCTCCCTGAGAAAATACTCAAAGCCTTTGACATTGACATCAGCAAGCTGGAAGAAGCGCCCAATCCCGAACCTTTGGGAGCCTGGCTTTTGGTAATCAGCTCCAGGCCGCCCTGGGGAGCATAAAACTTCACGGCTCTGGCCAGAAGGTCCAAATCCTCGCCTAAACGCAGCTCGGAAACGTTTTCCGCCTCAGTCGTCTTCTGCAGATCTTCAGAAACCAGACGAACCTTCGTTCCGGACAGAGGATTGACAATGGCCTGAGAATACAGAGTGATGGAAGCTGTCACCGTCAGGGGATGCTGCAAAAACAGATACAGGGGATGCAGATCCAACGTGCCTCCCGCCAAATCTATGCGCATCGGAGCAATAACTTTAATACTCATAATATATTTACAACATCCCTTTCAATAATTACTATAATCCTATTCGACGATCATGCAGGCTACCGAGCCGCCGCCGGAAGTTACATTGCACAGCGAGGACAGAGAGAGACGGGCTGTAGCGCCGGAAACAGCGCCGTTGCAGACATAAGGATCCAGATCTATATGATATTCTCCCCATTCAACTCTGTCCTTTTCCCGGTTCCATACCGGGAAAAGCTCGCGCGGCGCCATCAGCTTAAACTGCAGCAGATAGTCATGCTCCAAGGTCTTGTCCAAAGCGGTCTGCCAATCCTGAGCATTCAGTTCCCAACCGAAATAAATGCCGCGGCCTCCGTAAGAATCGTTGGGTTTCAAAACCAGCCTGTCCTGATTTTTCAGCACAAATTTCCTTAAGTCGATCTCCTGTCCCTCGGGATCGGTGGTTATGCCCTCCTGCCAGCGGCGGGTCCAGGGGACGCAGGCCTTAATGCTGTTAACCTGCTCTTCGGTAAAAAGCTCGTGATATTTAGAATCGGTCAAGAGAGCAAAGATAGACTTTTTATGAAGAAGCTTCGAGCGAAACGAATTGACAGAACAGACTTTATATTCCCTTATGGCTCTGTACATATTCTGCACTTCGGCAAACTTATCAATAAACTCGTTGGTCAGAACGCGCCGGTAAATAAAATCTATGGCGCAGTCCTCATAGCTGAGACGTTCTCCGTCATAATCAAGACGGCGGGGGTCGGCGACGATACATTTATAGCCTTTGGAGATAAAATAATTCTGAAGCAGTATAAACTCGTGATAGGTAGGCAGTCCCTCATAATCGACAATGGCGATAACCGGCTGCTCCGGACCTCCGTATTTCTGCCGCCACTCCTCCCAACACTCCATAAGAGCCTTAAGCAGGTCCCTGGATAAATCAAAATTGGCGATATGATGCTTTTCGGCGAACTCCAGGCACTCGGGCTGCTTCATAAAGGCGTCGCGTATGGCGTCGCTGTAGCCCATTCCTGCCGGACTTTCGGCATTGTATTCCACGCATGAACAGCTGCCGCCGTTTAAAAAGGTATCGAATCTGGAAGTAGCCGCCATGCATTTAAAGCCGGGCTCAAAGGCTATCAGCTCCTTTTCAGTATCCGTCAGCCCCGCAAAGTTCTGCAAATCGGCGTCATGAAGAATATTCTCCGCTAAAATCTGCATCGCCGCCGTAATTTTTGTAATCCGCTCAGAGAGCATGCTTACCTGTTCTCTGGTAATAAAGCTGGGGCGCAGAAAAGGACAGGTCAGACGGTCGCCGTATTTTACCTCGCCCTTCAGCAGCTCGACCTGCAGAGCTTCCGCATATTTTCTGAGATCTATCTGCTCCAGCATGGCATGATAAGCGGCTATACATTTTCTTCTTTTAGTCTCGCTGGCCATGGCTGCCATAGTAAGCGCAGAATTGCCTTCAAACATTACAAACTCCTAAATACACTCAAATTGCAGACAAAAAGCCCGGCCCGAGGCGTCAAATACAGTTCCTGCGGGCCGCGCCTATGTAATATTACTCCAAGGCGGCAGAAATGCTGCCGAGATTTCCGGAAAGCACGTCCTTAAGCTGATAGCCTATTTTAGTCAGGGTATCGATTATAGACTTGCGGTCTTTAGATAAACTCACCCATTTGGAAATTAAAATATCGGCGCACTTTTCATCCTCAACAGCCAGCAAGGTGAGCTCAGTCAAGGCCTTTTTAACGATGCCGCGCCTCAGGGAAGTCTCGGAATGGAGCAGCTCTTCGGCGCACTCCTTGACGCCGCGCATTCTCTCCGAGAAAATAGGGATACTGCTCAAAAGCTTTACAGAAGCCATATAGTCGGTCTCCAGAGAGGAAATAGCCAAAGCGATCTTCGCCTTCGATTTTACGCCGACTTCAGTAATCTCCGCAAACAGTTCCTTAGCCTCTGCGACCTCTTTCAGAGAGAGCCAGCAGCAGACTATCAGAAGCAAAGCCTCCTGGGCGTCGCGGTGACTGAGGCTCCTCAGTCCCTTATGAACCCTCTTCAAAGTGCGGACTAAAGCTTCTCTGGTCTTATGATCCTTGACAAGCTCGGCCAAAACACAAAGGTCCGAAGCCTTGCAGAGCTCGGCATAGGGAAGCGCCTCCACATTGCCCATAACCTCGGCGATAATAGCCGAAGCTCCGATTTCGTCGCCGCCGCTGCGTTTAGCCGAGGCGACCGTAAGCAGAGCCTCGCGCCTGATGAAGGGCGACTCCTCCCGGCGGGCCGTTTCTTCTGCTTCTATGAGGATCTGATCGGCCGAAGAGACGTTTCCGCACAGGGATTCCTGAATGGCCAGCTGCGACAGAGTGAGCGCCTGAGAAGCGCCGGGCTCCATAGTCCTGGCCTGCTCTAAAGCCTGGTTCTGAGTGCGTCTGGCCCAGTCCTCTTCACCCATTTTATACAGGTTGGAGGCTAAAGCGGCCAGCAGATTGGCTCTTACCCTCACGTCGGGAATGTTCAAAGCCGCCTTGATGGAATAATCGTAATACTCTAAAGAGCGTTCCTCATCGATATTGGCAGAGATTCCTACGACAATGGCCGACTTGGTCTCGGCGTCCACCCTGTTTACCGAGGGAGATTCCCAGGCCTGCAGGGAGTGATAGGCCAGGTTCCTGGCCCGGGCCGTATTGCCGACGGCGGCCGCACAGCTGGAGAGCAGCCCCAAAGCTCTGGCCTGATCGGCAAGATCCTGAATATGGAAGGCTAAAGCTGCGCTCTGATTCAGAGTGTCCTGAGCGCCCTTGTAGTCTCTGGCCTCATAGCGGGCCAAAGTCAGCCAGACCCAGGCGCCCACTCTGAGAGCCGGCGATTCAATCGTCTCAATTACCGCGCCCAGACGCACAAAAATATCGCGCCAGCCCTTTAAGCGAGGCACGCCGGTAATAATACGGCAGGTGTAAACAACGGCTCTCTGCCGGAAAAGAGGAGAATGCAGCGCCACAATGGCGGTTATCAAATCCTCAAAGGAGGCTATCAGCCAGTCGGCATTATTGTACTTAATCAGCTCTTTTACCAGCCGGGCAATAGCGTCAACTCTCTGGGCTTCGTCCTTATAGCTTCCGGTGTATTCCAAGGCATTGCGGAAAGCCTGAGATCTGGCGGCCTCGTCCTCGGCCTCCTCCATATCCTTGAGCAGCTTGTCAAGCTCCTCAAAGCTGCCCAGGGTAATCGAATTGATTTCATTGACAAAAGCCTGACGGGAGTCGGCCTCGCTGGCCTTCGAGCGCCTCAAATTGTTTAAATCCGTCTGCAGACGTTTAATATGCTTCTCACGCGCCTGCTTATCGTCAATTTTCTGAGCGCATTTCAAAGCGGTCTTTAAGACCTCAAGGCGCACATTCTTGGGAAGCTTAATCATAATGCTGAGACGCCAGGCCGCCTCCACGCTGTGCTCAGGATTCCTGCAGTTCAAAAAGATGGTTTCAACCTGCTCAAAAGGAGCTATATCCAGAATATCGGCCAGCATAAAGGCATATAAAAGCCGATCTTCCATCATAATATCCGCGTCTATAACCTGGACGGCTTCGCCGAAAAGCTTCAGAGCCGTCTCCCGCTGTCCCTCAGCGGCTGCCTGCCAGGAGAGCAGCAGCAGAGCCTTCAGGCGGCAGGATTCCATTTTCAGAAGCTTGGCTCTGTCATAGGCGGAGACAAAATCTCCGGCGTCCGCCAAATCATGGAGACCGTTGACGCACTCTTTGGCTCTGAGTCTGGGAATGCGCAGACCGTAACTGACAATCCTGGGCAGATCGTTTTCCTCCAGAGCCGCCCGCAGACAGCGCGAAAGATCGCCTATAACCGCCGTCAGAGAGTGAGTCTTGCCGAGCTTGGCCTTAATATAAGGCCCCTCGCCCAACCAGTGCAGAGTTGAAAAATCATGTTTGCGGGAGGTCCTGGCCAGACGGTCGCAGTGATGGCCCAGATAGAACCAGCCGTAGCTGTCGTCCATCTCCTCCCACGACGGATAAGCGTCGCGGAAAAATGAGATAACCCGCTCATGGACCTTAACTAAATCGCGGCGGTATTTTTTGGCAACAAATTCATTCAGACGCCGGCTGAAAAAGGTCAGTCCCAGACCCTTATTGCAGAACAGCGGGCGCAGATAGCTCAGAGCTCTGTCAACTCTCCCTGCCGAATAACCGAGGAAATCGGCGATTCCCGCATCGGTAAGAGGCTCTCCGGATTCTGCAATAAGACAGGCTACCATAACCATATCGTCGCGGATTTCAAAGGGCGCCAGATTGTACTGCTCCTCCCAAAGCACTTCCAGGGCCGATTCCAGGGTCTCGCAGGTCGAGCTGAGCTCGTGAGGCTGAAGGTCGCCATTCACGACCGCCTTGACCAGATGCTTGGCTATCAGGAAATTGCCGCCGGCGTTTTCCGCAATGCCTTCGGCCAATTCCTGAGGCAAATCGTGGTATTTGTTCGTAACCCAGCGGGAAATACAGTTTTTGCTTTCCTCGCAGTCTCCGATAATCCACTCTATTTTGGCCCCCGACGCCTCCAGTACAGCCAGATGGTGCCCGGGACGGGTGCCGATTACTACCACAACCCCCTCAGGCAGATCGTCCAAACCGGCAAAACCGGCGTTATCCATCAGCTTCGGCGCTCTTCCCAGTGAATCTATGATCAGCAGACGGGTCTTGCCTCCCTCTAAAGGCAGCAGTTCCTTAGCCAAAAGAGAGGATTTATAAGCGGATTTGGGAATGTCTGAATTCTTAACTCCCAATTCATAAAGCAGAGCCGTCCAGAAGCCTTCCGAGGTATCCATGGACAAAGGGCAGCGAATATCCAGAAAAATCGAATTATCATAGCTGAGCGCCAGGCTCCTGAGAAAATAGGTCTTGCCCATGCCCGGCTCTGCGGCGATGACTATTACCCTTTCGCCGTCTTTCAAATCTTTGTCAAAACGCTCTTTAAGGCTCAAATTGCCTAACTGTTTTTCAGGCTTGCTGTCTTCAGGATGGTTAAGCTTCATGTAATATCCCCGCTTGCAAAAGGTAAAAATAGCTCATTAGCTCGTCTTTTTTTTCGGCAAAATTAAAGCCGGTCCCTTCACGCTGAAAGCAGTAAGGACCGGCCTCGGACTTACTTAAATAATATTCTTGCTATTTTGCTACAAACATGGCCTTGCAGAGCCTGTTGGCGTCCTCGCTGTAGCGCTTGGCCTTATTGAGATCGTCGTGGGCGCTCTTAAGAATAATCTTGCGCTCCCTGGCGTCGTCTGTCTTCAGGGCCTTTTCGCACTTGGTGCAGCCCTTCCAGGCTTTGCCTATGGCCATGGCCATCTTCTTGTGCATTTCCTCATATTTAGCGGGGCAGTTCTGACCGTTGATTTCACCGATATATTCGCGCTGATTTTCAATGCATTTATTGAGTTCGCTCTTGGCCTCTTCTACGTCGGTAACCTTTTCACGGATAACAGGACCGCAGGCTTTGCGGGCGTTGTCTACCATCATTCTGACGTTGGGACACAGCTTGTCGCGCACGCGCAGGCGGTATGCGTTAAAGGCGATGGGATCAGTCTTCTTAACAACAACTACGTCCTCGCCCTTTTCAGCGCGCTCTAAAGCTCTGTTATACCAGAACATATAATAACAGCCGATACAAATTGCCAAGATACCGACTATAATAAGCATACAGGTAACGGGAGCGTCTCCGCGCAGTTTATTTCTGCGAAAAACTCCGGACAATAATGCCATTTTATTTGCCTCCAAATTATCTCTATAAAAAAATATAGGACGTTATTATAATTGCTTTATTATATTACATAAGCACGCATTTGAGCAACATTTCAGCATAAAAAATATTTACAAAGCGCCGAACCGCCGTTCCCTGCAAGAATTCTCGCAAAACAGTTCATACGGTTACGTACAGCCTTCCCCGCTTCAATCCAGAACGGCAGCTTATACAAATATGAAAAAATCATATGTAAGCAGGTAATTGCAAGCTCCTTTATGGAAAATATATAGCTTTAAAAGCGGCTTATATCCGATATGCGGATCGAAGCTTTATTTTACAGCAAGGAGCGTATTGCAGTCTTGGCTTCAACGGTAAATGTTTTGGAAACGACGGAACAGGTTCGCAAAGAATCAAAGTTCGTAAGGATAAATCTTGAGGCGATAAAAAAATACTGCCGGGAATGGAGCCAAACGCCTTTCATAACTCCGCCCTGGGACACCGAGGTCCACTGGGACGGCAAAGGACGCCGGCTGGCCAATTACATTCTGCTGCTGGACTGCCTCAATTTTTGCTTCTGGCCCGATTTGGGACAGCCGAAATGGCAGATTTCCTACAAAGGCAAAGTCATGGGCGGCTATCAGGCCCTGGCCGCTTCGCTGAAAAGAGCGGTGGAAAACGGAATTCCCGTAACGGACGCTCACTGGATGGCCGAAGCCGATTTAAAGCAGGTCAAAGAAATCTTTGCCGGCATAGATCCCCAAACCGATATACCTCTTCTGGATAAGAGGCTGGAGCATATCAATCAGACCGGAAAAGTTCTTCTTGACAATTTCGGCGGACAGTTCGCCAAAGCGATTGAGGAAGCCGATTATAACGCCATAAATTTAGTAGAGCTGCTGGTTGAATATTTCCCCTCCTTCCGCGATATTCATGACTGGAACGGCAAGCCGATCCGCATATTAAAGAGAGCGCAGATCACCGCCGTCGATATTTACGGAAGCTTTAACGCCGAAGGTCTGGGCGCTTTGAAGGATATAGACCGGCTCACCGTCTTTGCCGATTACAAAATTCCCCAGGTTATGAGAGCCATGGACATTCTGGAATATTCTCCCGAGCTGGCCGCCAAAGTAGATAATTATGAACTTCTGCCCTCAGGCTCCCGCGAAGAGATCGAAATAAGGGTCGGCATGATTTGGGCGGCGGAAGAAATAAGAAGAGAGCTGCAGAATTTAAAAGCGCCCAAAATGGCTATGGAGCTGGACTGGTTCTTGTGGAATTTAGGACAGCAGCCTCTTCCCAAAGAGAAACCTTACCACCGCACCAGAACCGTATTTTATTAAATTTTCAGATTGGAAAGACCGCTGCCCGCAGACAGCAGGATAAAAATATGACAGATTATTTTTCTTATACCGAACACAAACGCTTTGAAAACGGAACCCAAGCCCGCCTGGGACGCATCGACACTCCGCACGGCAGCATCGAAACCCCGGAATTTCTGCCGGTCGGCACTCTGGCCACCGTTAAGGGACTCCTGCCCTCCCAGCTGGAAGAGCTGGGCGTCCAGGGAATGCTGAGCAACACCTATCACCTGTTCTTGCGCCCGGGAGCCGATATAGTGGAAGAAATGGGCGGAATTCACAGATTTATGAACTGGAAGCGTCCGGTCATGACCGACTCCGGCGGCTTTCAGGCCTTCTCTCTGGGAGCGGCCCGTCAGCACGGCATCGGCAAAATCGGCGTATTCCCCGCACAGAATCCCGAAGCGGCACAGGAAGCCGCCAAAAAGAAAGAGAACTACAAGCCTCTGGCCAAAATCGACGAGGACGGAGTGGTCTTCCGCTCCTTCCTGGACGGAACCTCGCACCGCCTCAATCCGGAAATTTCCATCCGCATTCAGGAGCAGCTGGGCGCAGATATTATTTTAGCCTTTGACGAATGCACCTCGCCTGCGGCCTCCTACGAATATACGGCCATGTCTCTGGAGCGCACCCATCGCTGGGCGGTCCGCAGTCTCGAAGCCAGAAGGGACACTCCCCAGGCTCTTTACGGCATAGTCCAGGGCGGAGAATGGCAGGACCTGCGGGAAAAATCGGTCAAATTCATCAGCTCTCTGCCCTTCCAGGGCTTTGCCGTCGGCGGCTCTCTGGGCAAGAGCAAGCAGGATATGCATAAAGTCCTGGACTGGACCGTTCCCGGCCTTCCTCACGACAAACCCCGCCATCTGCTGGGCATAGGCGAAGTTGACGATCTCTTTGAAGGCGTCCAGCGCGGAATAGATACTTTTGACTGCGTAATTCCCACCCGCTTTGCCAGAACCTCCAACCTGCTGGTCCCTTACGACGTGCCCGGCGCCAACAAGCGCGGCACGCTGGTGCTGCGCAACGCCGCCTTCACTCACGACGAGCGCCCCGTCGATCCCAACTGCACCTGCTACTGCTGCCGCAACTACTCACGCGCCTATCTGCGCCACCTCTATAAATCTGAGGAAATTCTGGGCAGCGTCTTAGGCACTCTCCACAACATCCACTTCATGCTCAAGCTCATGCGCGATATAAGAGCTTCTTTAGCCGACGGAACCTTCTTCGAACTGAAGGAGCGCTGGTTAGGGCACAGGTAATTTTGTTTATTAAGCCGGGACGGCTCTTTGCGGAGACGCTTGCCGGCAGGAAAGGATTAAAGCCGTGATTCCCGAGTTCAGCCTGATTATTCCCACCTACAACCGTTTTCCCATCCTCAGACACTGCCTGAAACATCTGGCCGATCTCCGTTTTGACAAGGATAATTTTGAGGTTATTCTGGTTGACGACGGCTCGACCGACGAGACCAAGGATCTGAAGTCGGGAACCGAATTCGGCTTTAATCTGCGGGTCCTTCATCAGCCTAACGCCGGAACCGCCGCCGTTCCCAGAAATCTGGGCATAAAAAATGCCCGAGGACTGATCTGCCTCTTTGTCGACGACGATGTAATGGTTCATCCCGACCTGCTTTTAGAGCATCAGAGGCTCCACCGAACCGAGCCGAACCTGGTCGTGAGAGGTCCGGTCATCAATTTTGATCGGCTGCCCTGCCCTCTGGACGGCGAAGCTTATGAGCACGAAAGAGTTGTGACGGCCAGCAGGGATATGTACGGAAGCTGGACCGGCAATAATTCCGATCTGCTGCAGCATTTCTCCATGAACTATCTCTGCACCAGCAATGCCTCCCTGCGCAAATATCATCTCGAAGCGGCCGGCCTCTTCGATCCGACCTTCACCCGCTGGGAAGACGCCGAGCTGGCGGTTCGCTTAAAGGGCCTGGGCTTAGAACGGCGCTGGTGCTTCAACGCTGTAGTTTATCATTTAAAGCCGCCGGAAACTCTGGCCAGCCGGGAGCTGACCGCCGTCAAGGACGGCAGGTCGGCGGCGCAGCTCTATCTGCGCTATCCCAGCTTCAGAATGCTGCTGCGCAGCGGTCTGCACAAATTTAACGACCTCAGAAACGCCCTTTTCACAAAAACTCCCCTGAAAAAGCTTTTGCTCAGGGCCGCCGCTTCCGAAAGCGCAGGAAAAACCGCTTTTTCTAAAAAGTTTGCCGAAAGACTGCTTATTGAGAGAGCATATCTGGACTCCGGTCTGCTCGAACTGTCAAACTCAAAAAAAGTTTCCGGCAGAGAGAAACCTGCTTCCGAAAATACGCTCAAATAAGAGAGTCTGTTTTATACAGCGCATATTCAGGTAGTGCCTGATTCAGTACCTTAAATTGAAACGAGCTCACCAAGGGCAGAATTGATGGTCAAAGACACTATGGACAGAAAAACCGAGTTTAACGAATTAGCTAAATTAGAGGATCTTTACGATGTAACCGTACAGATCTGTACACATAACCGCAAAGACGTTTTAAAAATCGTCATGGAATCCTTAAAAGATCAGACTCTTCCGCCTGACCGCTTTGAGCTGGTTCTGGTTGACGACGGCTCAAGCGACGGCACCAAAGAAATGGCCGAAAGCCTGCAGCTTCCCTATCACCTTACCGTACTGCGCCACGAAAAGAACCGAGGACTGGCGGCGGCCAGAAATACCGGACTGAGGGCCTGCCGGGGCAAGGTCATTCTGATTATCGACGACGACGTCATCGCTCACCCCGATTTAGTTCGCCAGCATCTGCTGATTCATTCGCAGTATGACAAGTGCGTCTGCAACGGCTGGGTAAATCATGTAACCGAAGCCGTACGCCCCGCAAAGCCCAAATTCACCATGGCCGATATTTCCACGTCCTTCTTCTGGACTTCCAATGTTTCGGTCAAAAGAGCTCATCTGCTGGCTATCGGCGGCTTTGACGAGGATTTCAAGGAGTACGGCTGGGAGGACCAGGAGGTAGGCCTTCGTCTGATGGCCCTGGGCCTGCAGAAGCACAATAATTATAAGGCCATAGGCTTCCACGTCAAAAAGCTGCCCCGCCGCTGCGACATTCCCCGCATGCTCAAACAGTCTCATGCCAAGGGACGCACCGCCGTGCTGTATATCAACAAGCACGATATTCCCAGAACCCGTCTGGCCACCGGCATTCATCCCGCCCGCCTGGCCCTGTACGGCTTTACCAGATGTGGAGATTGGCTGCAGAAGCTGTGCCTGGCCCGCCTCAACCGTCCGGAATTATCCGACACCGAGCCTCTCACCGGCTTTGACGCCTGGTGCCTGAAGCAGCTTTATACCATTAACTATTTCCACGCCATCGAAAACAAAATAAATGAGTAAAAAAAAATCATCAGCCGAAGCGAAGGCTCAATCCGCCTCCTCTTCGGCTCAGCTGTCCGGCCGAAGCGGCTCTTCGGCCCAAGCCGATCCTAAGGCTCAATCTGTCAAGCGCAGTCTCAGCCGCTCAAAAGACCCAGATTTCGATTGGAAATGGAACTTCAGATTTGTATCGCTGGTTACGGCGCTCACCCTTTTAAGGGTACTTTTTGCCATGACGGCGGAGCTCAAATATGAAGAAGCCTACTATTGGCTGTACAGTCAGCATCTGAGTCTGTCCTATTTCGATCATCCTCCCCTGGTCGGCTGGCTGATCTACATCTCCACTTCGCTCACTAATGACGCAGAATTCTGGCTGCGCCTGCCGACCGTACTATGCGGCGCTTTTACCCTGCTCTTAATCTATCTGCTGGCCGAACGCATTTTCAACCCCAAAATTGCCTTTATCGCAGCCTGCATAGCCGCCGCCCTGCCGGCCTTTGAGCTTTACGCCATATTCACGATGCCGGACGCTCCTCTGCTGACCTTCTGGTGTCTGGGCCTATATGCCGGCTACAGACTCTATGACGAAGAAAATAAAAATTTCTGGCTGCTTCTGGGAGCGGCGACCGGATTGGCCATGCTGTCCAAATATCCCGGACTGCTTACCCCCCTGGCGGCTCTGCTGACAATTTTCTTCAAGAAAAAATTTCAGCTTTTTAAATGCTGGCAGTTTCCGGTCTCAATTATTCTGGCTCTGGCGATCTTTTCGCCGGTAATAATCTGGAATTACCAAAATAACTGGGTATCCTTTCTATACCAGGGCGCCTGCCGCTTTGGCGAAGCGACCTCGCTTTTGGATAAATTCGGCGGCTCGGCCTTAAATATTTCCGCGCTGGCCACGCCCCTGGGCATTATCTTCTTTGCCTTCTGCATCTGGAAATGCTTCAGGCATATCACCGAGGAAAAATGGTTCTACCTTTTCTCCGCTTTTCTGCCATTCGCCGCCATCATTCTGGCCGTTATGAGCGTAAGGCTGGTCCAGCTCAACTGGCCTCTGCCGGTATATCCTGCCCTGGTCATAATGACCGCCGCCATATTGGAAGAGGAAAAGGTCTGGAACAAATGGTCATGGCGCACGGTTCTGGGCGTTATATTTATTCCCGCAATTCTGATAAGCCTGACGCCTCTGATCGTGGCAATTAAGCCCTTCACCGCCCTCAACCGAGTCAATGAAATAAAAGGCTGGGATACCGTCGGCAAGGAAGCGGCCATCGCCATCAACAAAACCGATGATCCTTCCCGCTGCTTCATAGCCGGCAACGCTTACGGAGAAGCCGCCGAAATAGCCTATTACAGCAAGATGCCGGAGCGGACCCTGAGCAGCAATGTTTTCGGCGACTATGCCCGCTCTTTTGATTTCTGGTCTCCCAAGGGCGCTTATCAGGGCTGGGACTGCATCTACATAGTAACCGAAAGAGTCAAAAGCGACGGTTCCTTTGTTCCTCTGGAACCGTTCCAATTAGATTTTATCGAACCCTGCTTTGAAAGCATCGATACCAACATAAAAAAAATAACTGCTTACAACGGCGGGAAACCTCTGCGCAGATACAGGATTTATACCTGTCATGGCTATAAAGGCATCCCCTGTTCCCCTGAGGAGAGCTTTGAACAATTTATACAAAAGACCAACAAGAGAGGTATACTGACAAAATGAGTTCTTCCAGAATCGCTCTGCTGATTATAGGCCAGGAAATTCTCAGCGGCAAGATAACCGACGCCAATACTCCCTTTGCCGCCAAACTCTTTTACGAAAAGGGCATAACTCTGGCTAAGGTCGAGTATGTTCCCGACGACATAGATGAAATAGCCTGCGCCGTCAAGGAACTGAGCGAAAAATACGACTATCTTATTACCTCAGGCGGCATCGGCCCCACTCATGACGACGTCACCATGGAGGGAATAGCCAAGGCCCTGGGCCAAAAAATTATAAAGCACAATTACCTGGAAACGACCCTGATACGCCACTATAAGGGCGCGGTTCTGACCGCCGCTCAGGGGCGCATGGCCATAGTGCCGGAAAAGGCGGAAATTTTGGTCCCCACCACCTATGACGAAGATTATTTCCTGCCCCAGGTCTATGTCGGCAACATTTATATCATGCCTGGCGTGCCTAAATCCTTCGCCCACTACCTCAACCAGATAATTCACCTCTTCTCCGGTCAGCCTCTCCTGCACGATGAAATTTCAATAAAGGGCATCGAGACCAAACTGACCGCCGCTCTGAACCGTTCGGTCCACAAGTTCCCCAACGTGCGCTTCGGTTCTTATCCCTCGTTCGAGCCCAGCAACCCCGATTCGTTCATAGTGGAAATTACCATGGAATCTCTCGAGGCGGAGGCCTTGAATGAAGCCCGGGAATTTTTAATCAAGCAGCTTCCCAAGGATATGCAGGTCCTTAACTAAAAAAAGCAAGGAGTAAAAATAATGCAGAAATATATTAAATACATCGCTCTGATTATAGTCTGCCTGTTTGCCGCAGGAACTCTGCTGGCTCCGGCCCAGGCGGCCAAAAAGAAGGAGAAAAAAGAGAACGAACATCCTCTGGCCGTTTTGAGAGCCGAAATCGACCGCGAAGCCTTTAAAGGACAGGAAATCGGCGTACGCCGTCAGTGCACCATCTGGCTCAAAAATTTGAGCCATAAAGAATTAAAGGATGTCAAGGTCAATTTAAAGGTTCTCTATCAAGCCAAAGTGATACACGATTTGGATAAAACCGTCGAAAGCTTAGACGCTTCCGAGCGCGTTTTCGTCACCTTTAAATGGCAGGATTACGAGATGAAGCCCAAATACACCCATCAGATCTGGCTCACCTACACCAACGACGACGGTGAAGAAGTCACTTATGAATGCGAGCCTCCCGTCTGGTAAACGGTCCCCCGATATTCAATAAATACAAAAACCGCTCTGCACAGCTATTGCGCAAAGCGGTTTTTTTGTAATGAAGCGGACTTCACGGCAATTTTGAGAGCATCGAAAACCTTATGGACTCTTTGACTTTAAAACTCCTGCGCTTAAGAGCTAAGCTGAAAAGCGCAGTATTTATTTTGAGTTTAACAACAGAGCTCGCATCTAAAAGCAACCGCTGTCGAAATCATCAGTATCACCCGTATCGTCGGACAAATCATCGTCATTATGCCCAAATATACTTTCGTCAAACGTTTCACAGTTATCAAAACCGGCGCCAAATTCAGCATCATTTAAGGGATCGTCGTCCTCTGCGTCAATTTCACTTTCATTTAAACTTTCATTTGCAGAGTCGGGACTGTCATCATCAGCGTTGTCATCATCAGTATAAACATCGGGCAGTTCATTGCCATGAACAATATCGAAATCTTCATCTAATGCGAATTCTAATTCGCTTTCGTCGTCGAACATCTCCTCATCGCTTAAGAAAGCATTAAGCATCTCAGGATCAGGCAATTCAATTCCGGCAGATTTATTATAAAAAGGATCCTGTAAAATATCTAAATCTTCATCATCTTCATAAAACCATGCGTCTATCGAGGAAGCAATATCAAGATCTTCGGTATTCGAATAATTATTCAAATCATCCTCATCAGGATCTGGATTGCCCTTAAAACCGCTTCCTTCAAAATCAATATCTATACCGCTCATAAGAATATCATCCGCTGAGCTTAATAATTTTTCGATATCTATTTCTTCGAATACAGTTCCCCAAAGATCCATTTTACAAAAGCTCCACTTCTATATGATTATTATTTAAATAAATTTATAACAATACCTACTGTCTCTCCCTTCCATTTATGCTTATGCTTTTCAAAAGAACTTAACTGCAAATAAGGCGACATACATCAATACTGTGCATTTTCATTATATGAACTGCGCCAAATGTTGTCATCCAATCGAAATCCACTAAGATGCCGGCGGCGCCTTGACGTAATCAACAGCGGTATCTTTTATCCAAAGACCGCCGGCAGGACTGCTCAGCCATTCAGCCGAGCAATCTGACGAAGAAAGTTTTACTTGAGCAAAGCATCGATCCGCGTCTGCATATCGCAGAGAGCCGCAATCTGATTGCTGCAGCTGTCAAGAATCTTCTGCTTTTTATTTTCAATAACCGAAAGTGAAGCTTTCGTCCAATTCTTCTGAACCTCGTCTACGCTGTTTATAAGACTGTCATACGTGTCGCAAATACAGCTATAAATTTTTTCCTCTAAATCAAAATGAGACTCTCTTACACATTTTGGAATGATTACATTTTTAGCCTGGTCCTTGGCTTTTTCCTGTTTTTCATCAATAATGTATTCAGCTACCAAGCCAGCTAAAACGCTGGTCCCCATAACCATTCCGGTAACGCCCAGAGTAAAAACCAAACCGGTAGCGATAACCGTAGCCGCAGTTCCCAATTTAGAAATATTGCGCATAGTTCTGCTGTCAGTCATACCGTCGGTATTAATCGGCCGAATAGGATCTATTTCTATTGCAGAGCTTTCAGATTCAGTTTCAATACTGACCAACTGCTCCTTAAAATCCTTTTTAATACTCTCAGAAGCAGCTTTAGAGGCCTTAGAAGCTTCGCTGTTAATAAAATTTTTAGCGCTCTCCATATCCTTTGTTAATGCGGTTTCCACATCATAAGGCAGCGTATTCTCTAAAAACTGCTTAACATTATTGCTGTTGTCAACTGCATGGTTCAAATTGCGAATAGTCCATGCAGCCCATTCTGCAAACTTTTCATGCATTTTTTCCTTAGTATCCGCTTCGTTTTCACGAATTTTTGATTTAATTGCCAGCCACTTTTCTGAACTGCAGCCAAGCGTTTCGATATCTTCCGCGGCAGTTTTCTCTGCCTGGCTTTTGCTCGCCTCCAAAAGTTCCTTTTTCTTTTCTATTTGGTCAGTAATTTGCTTAAGAGCATTGCGCAGCATGGCCTCTTTAATTCCATCGCGGACTATTTTGACGTTTTGGCGATCCTTAACAGTTTTCTCGATAAAGCAGCGAGTTTCTTCAGCATATTCCTTAACATGACGGCCGAAAGCATCATCTAAAAATGCAATATTATCAAATCCTTTCAACTTCTCCTTAACCGTGTCTGACACCGTCAGATTCTCAGCCTGCGACATCCTATCGGTTTTGGCGAACAATATCAAAGTTGAAATCTTCAGCATATTTAACATCTTCAGCTGCTGATAATCCGTATTGGAAAGAGCAGCTTGAGCATTGAGAATAAATATACATATGTCGGTCAGAGCAAAATGCTTTAAAAGCTCATCAGGCTTAATTTCCCTATCAAAATTCTGGTCGGTAAGCTCAATTATTTCTAACTTCTTCTCACGGAGCCAGGGAGAATTGAAAACCTTTAAATCGGCATCTTTAATGGCGCCAGCCTCATAAGCTATTCTGATTCTGCTGCGGGTGGGTATGGCAGGCGTAGGAAAACTGCTGCCTAAAAGCGCATTAATTAAGCTGGTCTTTCCTGTATTAACACCGCCGGCCACAGACACCCGGGCATTTACACTCGTTAAAAGGGCAAGTTTGTTCTGCAAATCCGAAGCTGCAGTTCTGAGTCCGAACTCCTGATATATATTAACAACATCGCTGACTGCAATCATAATAATCCTCCTTATAATTTAATAATGGCATTTATATAATTCTTCGCTCTTTACTAAAATATACGGACTTTTCAAAACCGGAACGACATTTGCTGCCGAATATTCTAAATTCAAAGCGGATTATTGCCGCTGCAAAATATCGGCGCCGCTCATAACCTCCTTAACGCCGGCTTTAAAAAGACAAACTCCAAACTCCTTATATTCAGTCTTAACTCCTGCATCTAAGAACAATCAGTTCACGCTCGTTGCTCTCTTCGATATCCAAAAGCATCTTTTCGTATTCATTCAGTTTCTTTATACTCTCGTTCAGCCGCTGATTCACCATTTTCTGACGCTCAATCAAAAGCTTGACCTTTTCACCGTAACTGCGGATATGCTTTCGGCCGTACTGTTCTGCACGGCTGTCGATATCCGACTTTAAGGAATCAATATTGACGATATACATTTCTCTGTAGTGAGAAAAATACTTATCAAGTTCATCGCACAGGCAGCGTTTAAGTTCAGATTTAGACTTATCAGTAATTTCACCGGCTCTGCTGCTGCCGGCCATCATGCCTGCGATAATTCCCGCAATGGCTCCCAATATTGCTCCAGGTATGTTTGCTGCGGCGAAACCGGCAATTACACCGGCGGCAAGACCTCCGAAAGCGTTGTCTCTCTTCGCTTCGGCCGCCTCTCCCTGCCGGCCTTCTACAAACTGCTCGAAGGAGGAAAATGTAAAAACTAGCTTTTCGGCGATATTTACATCGACAGAAAAATCATTT
>JAFTAM010000082.1 GCA_017458675.1 bacterium | reverse complement strand
TTGATGTTGCCGTCGGCGTTCACGTCCGCCGCGTTGTTATCGTTGTTGTTGCGCGAACGGAGCCACCACCACGCCCGTACAGCCTATTCCCGCCTCCACAAAGAAGGCCTGCGGATATTATTCGCATTTAAAACGTTTCCTGTCGCCGTTCATCCAACCGCCCAGCAAATTTTGACAGTTGACGCTCTTTAACGATATTTGCTCAAACTGTTTGGCCGTTATAACCTTCTGCTCGAAAGCCGCCATAGCCAGGTAAGCAAGCAGCTTCAGCTTAGCCATGGCAATTCTTTGATGTTCCAAGCGCTTGGTTATATTAGCCGCGCCGGGCCGCTGAATATTCTGACCGATAAATACGTTGTTAGCCATATACAGGTTTTCCAGAGCCGCCAGCGCCGTATCCTGAAGCTTGCTTACATAAGTAAAGCGAAAAGCTTTAGGCGATTTCAAAGTTGCCTGCATAACGTAAGAAGATAGATCTTTGGCAAAAGTTATAACCTGTAATTCGTTGGCCGGAGCCGCCATTCTTATTATCTCCTATTGCTGCATATTATTCAGAACGCCGAAAAAGCACCGCCAGCGGTTATAGATCCTTCGCCTGACGGCTCAGGATGACAATAAAGAGCTCCACAGGACGACAAGGAGAGCGCCACAGGGCGACTATAAGAGCGCCCCAGAATGACGAAAACATTTGTCATTCTGAGCGAAGCGAAGAATCTATGTTCCACATACAACAAGTCTCGTCCATATGACGCCTTAAAGCGCCAAACCGCTAAAGGCGCGACCGGCGCTTCAAAAGAAGCGCCGGTTTTCATCAGCATCATAATCCGCTCTTATCCTGCTTTTACCTCATTTCAAAGATAAAAGATGTTTGAATACGCTGATATTAGATGTGAAGATTTAAGATTTTAGATTGCTATACGGAAGGCAGGACGCACAGCGGCGGAGGCATTGTAAACGCTGTAGTGGTTGATGTAGCCGTCGGCGTTCACGCCCGCCGCGTTGCTATCGTAGCGGCGCGAACGGAGCCACCACCACGCATTGCCCTTCCATCTGTTATCATCACATGTCCATGCGCCGTTTATAACTGCATATGCAGAAGGCTTAGTCTTGTGATCATTATCATCAGCAAACAAACCGTTCGCCTCGTCCATACTCAGCAAATACATGCGGTCGTCCGTCTCAGGACCGGCATTGTTGGCCAGACGGCTCGTCCTGATTAAAGACTGTTCTGCAGTTGTAAACGCTTTCTGCAGGAACTCACCGTTAAGCCAACCGCGCAAAGTGCAGTCCGACCAGGTTATACTGCAACGATCCTTATGGTACGGCTTAGCATCCAACCCATACTCCGAAATTACCAGCAGAGCGTCCTTATCACGGCGCAGCACACGCCAGTTTATCGGCTGCACTTCACCGTTTTCACCTTGCGGATAACGTCCAAATTCAAAACGCTCGCCGACCTGCTTATCGGTATAGACGGCGCGCAGCTCAACTGTCGGATCCTTCAGCTCAGCCAGTCTTTTCTCGGCTTCCCTATGGCCCTGTTCTGCCGCCAGCGTCAGCCACTTTTTGGCCTCCTCCTTATCGGCCTTTACGCCGTCGCCATCGACATAGCATAACCCAAGCTTGTACTGCCCAGCCGCATTCCCGCGCTCGGCGGCTTTGCGGAACCATGAAACCGCTTCTTCCTTATTTTCCGCGGTTCCCTCGCCTTTAATAAGGCGGTCGCCCAAAAACACCTGAGCCTCCGCCAGTCCCATTTCCGCGGCGCGGCGGCATAAGCTCAGAGCCTGCTTCCTGTCGGCTTCGCCTTCGGACGCATACAAGCGCCGGCCTTCCCGGAACAAATCCTCGGCGCTTTCGGCGGCATTCAGCAGGCGCACCGTTTTGTCGCACAAAGGCTTAAGCAGACTGCTTTCGGACATCAGCTCGGCAATCTCTTTAAAATAGGCTTCGTCGTCGGAATCAAAATACTGATAGCGCGAATAACGCCCGGCCAACAGCTCCCCGAGCCACTCCCGAGCGGGCTTCTCGCCGCGCAGAGCGCACCAGGCCTCCACCGAATCGCTCAGCCACTTGTTCAGACATTCCTCGTCGGCGAACTCCTTCAGGGTCTTGGCATAGTCCAGACGCAGCCTGTAAGCGTTGGCCAGCTTATTATTGACGCAATCTTTGACAAAGCCGCTGTCCGGTCCCAAAAGCAGCTCGTAAAGGCCTGCGTAAAAGACGCCGAATTCCTTTCTTAAGTCCTCGTCAAGCAGAGGCGTGCCGCTCACGCCGCTCTCGGCCTCCTCCTTGGCAATTTCCGGGAAGATCGGCATCTGATTGTACTGGGCCAGCCTGAAGGCGTCGAAATTGCAGCCCACGATCATTTTAAAGCAGGAGCAGATCCAGTCGGCCAGACCGCGGCATTCCTCCCGGGACATCAGGCCGTTTTCCGTCTTGACCTCGCAGGTCCGTTTGCGGAAGGTATAGCGGCGGTACCTCTTGGTGGAATCGTCGCCCAGGCCCCAGATCGTAAAGGAGAGGCGCACCTCATAGGGCAGAACGTTGCTTTCCAGGATAACCGTAGGCAGACCGCGCAGAGCGTAGCGGACAATATCGACCAGAGAACCGTGATGAGCGTTTTCGTCGCGGAAGGAATCGCGGTAAAACTTGATATTGTCAATATCGAAGCCGTTGCGGTAAACGTTCTCCACCCATTCATTCAGATCGTCCTCCACCAGGGGATAGATATTCATATCCCAGAACCTGTCAGCTTCGGAATCGATGCGGTCGCGGTTCTTGAACAGGAAAACGCCCATAGTCACAAAATCGCCCTGTTGATGCTCCTCGCGCAGCATTTCCACCGGCAAGAGCATGGGCCATTTATCCAGAAAGGCCTTGTAATTGGCCAAATCCTTTTGCCTGTTGAAGCTCTGCTCCTGTTCCTCCAGGCGATAATCGTGATTCCTTTTCGCCAGCTCGCGCTGCAGCTTGGCGTTGCGCTTATTGAGCTTCAAATCGAAGTCCTGGCGGGCTTTAAGCATCTCCCTTTGAAATTCCTGATTATTCCGCAGCTGCTCTCTCTCAAACTCCCCGCGAGCGCTGTCATCCGCGGCACAGCCTCCGCCCGAACCTACAGACGAGTCGTACGAATCCCCGGATGAAGAGCTTCCGCCGCTCCCGGAGCCGCCCGAAAACAAATTGACCGCTCCGGACAAAAGCGTAGAAGCCGCTTTGACGCCTTTAGAAACCCATCCGGCCGCTTTGCCAAGCAATGCGCCGCCGGCGCTGATTAAACCCGTCCAAAATCCCATGCAGTATCCGCCTTCCGTTGTCGCCAGACATTCAGAAACGCTTACTTTCTGAAGCCGCCGCCACTTTCTGAAATATAATAAGTTAAAAACAATAAACTAATTATATACAGATATATGCGGAATGCAAGTTTTTAATGGGCGCTTTTTATGTTTTCTTACAGGCGCGGGGCAACAGGGACGCGGCAAATTTCGGGATGCGGCAGCAACGCATAGGACGAGAAAAAAACGGACAAAAATATAGATCCTTCGCCTGGCGGCTCAGGATGACAAAAAAAGCGGCTCAAGACGACGGAAACATTTGTCATTCTGAGCGAAGCGAAGAATCTATAGCCTTTAAAAATACAGGTCCTTCGTCAGATGGTACCTGTCAGCACAAAATAATTCAATATTTGAATTTCACTCTGGCATTAGGAACATTTTTCTGCTATTATAAGCAGCGGGAAAGACATCTGTTTTACTGGTGGTCACTCTCTGTTTCCTTTTGGGTCGGTACGATTCCATTAGGAAAGGAGGTGATGTCTATGACAAAAGAAGACCTTTTTTTTGTTTTCTTTATGTTATGGTTTTTATCTGACGGATTCAGTCCGTTTTACTTAAAAACCGCCGTCGCTTCCGCTTATACTTATTTGCGAATTTATTTCGGTAAGTAAAAGCAACGAGACGCCCACCGAACTGCAATCTTGTGTGGACGTCTCCAACTATAAGACCCAAAAGGTTTTATACTGAGAGGCAGCCGCCAGAGGCGAATTGACAGATGCCTTTCTTTTTTATGCTTATATTTTAGCCTTTATTCCTGCGCTAGGCAAGAGCTAAGCGGAAAAGACAGGCAGCTCCACGCCATTATAGCGCAGGCAAGCTCCGCGCTGCCATTATCAGCGCAGCGAAGAATCTACGTCCGATGCAAAGCAAAATCTTTGGTGAAGTCAAAAAATCATTTTATATATTGTCAAAATACTATATTGTAATATAATATTCATATAAAGGAGGCATATAGTATGACACAGTCTATTTTGAGCGTAAGAGTCAACAGCAATGACAAGAAAAATTTTGAGCAGTTCTGCGAGCAGACGGGCATGAACGCTTCAGTAGCCGTCAATATGTTTATAAAAGCGGTTCTGAGAGAACAGAGACTGCCCTTTGAGGTCAAAGCCGATCCGTTTTACAGCAGCGCAAATATGGAACGTCTGGAAAAATCGGTTCAGCAGCTGCTCGAAGGCAAAGGAAGCGAGCACGAACTTGCAGAGGAATAGCGATGCGCAAAATATGGTCTGACGCCGCCTGGGAAGATTATCTGTATTGGCAGACACAGGATAAAAAAACTCTGCGAAAGATTAACAAATTACTGGAAGATATTGACAGAAACGGCTATCGCTGCCTGGGGAAACCGGAACCCCTGTCCGGAAATTTAACCGGATTTTGGAGCGTGCGTATTGATGAAAAGAACCGCATAGTTTTCCGAATTCATAACAACGCCGTTGAAATCGCCCAATGCGGCTCTCATTACAGAGACAAATAATATATTTAAGTAAAAGTTTCTGACTAAGCCAAGATTCCTTCACAGACACTATCAAGCGCGCAGCAGAGCTGCGCCCGTACAGCCTGTTCCAGCCGTTCGCGCCGCCATCCCCCGAGCCGCATGCTGTCGCCCCGGCCCTCACACTGTTATTATGAGCAAACGCCTTGTCATTCTGAGCGCAGTATCTATATCCTACATACAATAAAACTCATCCATATGACAGCATAAGACGCAAAACCGCTATAAGCGCGAACGCCGCTTCAAAAAAAGCGCCGGTTTTCATCAGATTCACAGCTCGCCCTTATCCTGCTTTCATCTTTATGCAAAGCAAAGAGATTTTAGATCGCTATTCGTAAGGCAGGACGAACAGAACCGGAGGCACGGTCCACAAGGCCGCGGCTGCCGATAACGCCGGCGAGGTTCACGAACGCCGCGTAGTTACCGTCGTAGTTGCGCGAACGGAGCCACCACCAGGTGATCCCGTCTTCATTATATGTATAGGCTCCGCATTTAGCTGCATATGCAGTGACTTTGGCTATACGGTCCTTCTCATCGACAAACAGACGCTTAACCTCGTCTATGCTCAGCAAAAACACGCGGTCGTCAGCAGAAAGCCCTGCATTGTTGGAAAGGCTGCTCACCTTAATTAAAGACTGTTCCTGAGGATTAAACGCTTTCTGCAGGAACTCATCATTGAGCCAGCGCCGCAAAGTACATTTCGACCAGGTTATACTTTCAAACTCTTCATTATAAGGCTTGGCGTCCAGCCCATACTCCGAAATAACCAGCAGAGCGCCGCTGTCACGGCGCAGCACGCGCCAAGTTATCGGCTCAGCTTCGCCGTTGGCGCCCTGGGGATAGCGCCCGAATTCAAAACGCTCGCCGACGCGCTTATCCGCATACTCCGCAGTTATCAGCTGACTGCGCACATCTTTACAGTCAAGCCCGGGCAGCGTCCCGCGCATGCCTTCACTGAATGTGCTCCTGTCGCTTAGAATTCCCGTCCCCTGGCGCTCCACGCACTCTCCGGGCGTTTTCTGAATGGCCTCTTCGTTCATAAAAGCAGTCCTTTGAATTATTGTATGCTAAGCTGATTTTAAGCTATTACATTTTTTTATTCTCTTAACGCATACCTTTTGCCGCGCGAAAAAGAATCTGAACCTTAAACAACAAAGATCCTTCGCCGGAGGCTCAGGATGACAAAAGAAGGCGGCTCAGGACGGCAAGAAAAAGACGCTCAGGACGACAAGAAGGGAGCCCCAGGAGAACGTGAGGCATCCTCACGAGGGCACAACATTTGTCATTCTGAGCGCAGCGAAGAATCTGTGTCCGATGCAAAGCAAAGATCCTTCGCCTAACGGCTCAGGATGACAAGAGAAGGCGGCTCAGGACGGCAGACCACACCGCCTGTCACTCGCTCTGTCGCCTCCAGCCCTCATGCTGCCGCCCCGGTCCCGTGCTGTCGTCCTCGGCCCCCGTACAGCAGCCGCGGCCCCCGCGCCGCCATTCTGAGCGCAGCGAAGAATCTATATTTGTCCAACTTGCCGACAGTATGGCAAAACAGGCATGAAAACATAAATTTAACCTAGAAATGCATAAGTATGGATGAAAATTACCTTAGCTTAAACGCACCTCTGCAGTTTAATTCTTCATTTTCCGATTTGGAAAGCTTCTGGCCTTACGCGGCCGATTTGGGGCGGCTCGCCGAAGTCCAGGCGCCGCTCTCGCCCGAGCGGAGCTTAGTCGCTCTCGGCAGCCTGGGCGAAGCCGCCGTCAGAGCGCTGACGCGGGTCTATATGGACAAAGAGGCCGCCGGCAGCCGGGAACAGCTCAATGAGCTGATGGAAAAGCAGCGTCCCTGCCCGGATGAGATCTACGATTGCCTGCAGGCGCTGCTGCGTCTCAGGGACGCCGAGCTGCCCGACGTTTCCGCCGAGCGCAGGGTACTCTTCGGCCTCTCGCTGGCCTATTCGGTCTGTCAATGGCTGGAAGCGGTTTTTGCCGACGCGCCCAAGCTCTCGCCGACCTATGAGACGCCCGCCTATCTCTCCGAATCCGCGGGTAATTTTCAGACGCCGGACTTATGCGCGGAATACGCGGAAAATCTGCACCGCCGGCTGGCGCAGTGCGGCGCGGGCCTGCCCGGGGCCTTTACCTCTCCCAAGCCCGACAAAAGCGCGCTGCGCTCTCTGGGACAGAAGACCCGCCCCTATCAGCCCCTGAGCGCCGATCAGCGGGAACTGCTGACCGCCCTGCTCCTCTCCCTGCAGGTTGTCCGCGAAAACGAGCTCTTTCTGAGCTATGCCCAGAGCTGCAATAATGTTTCCGTCTTTGACGAAATAACCGTAGTCAACGGATCGAGCCGGGATTTAAGCGATTTAGAGCTCACGATTATATCTGAGCAGGACGTTTTCAAGCCCTGCAGGCAGAGCCTGGCTTCACTGCCCAAATTTGGCTCGACTCTCATCCGCGCGCCTAAACTGGAATACAATCCCGATTTCCTGGCCTCTCTGACCGAGAGCGCGGAAGGGCGTATAATAATTGAGATAAGCTCGGGAAGCGCGCTTTTGCTCAGACGCCTACTGCCCCTGAAGCTCTACGCCTACGACCAGACCGCCGGCTGGCGCTTCCGACCGGAGCTGCTCTGCGCCTACGTAATGCCCAACCATCCCGAGATCGCCAAAATAACCGCCGACGCCGTCAGGCTCCTGGAGAAATGGACGAAAAACCCCTCCCTGGACGGCTACCAGAGCGACGATCCCAACCGGGTTCTGAGGATGGCCGCCTCCGTTTACGGCGCTCTGCAGCAGCAGAACATCGTTTATGCGGTGGCCCCGGCCAGCTTCGATTTTACCGGTCAGCGTGTGAGGCTGCCGGAAATAGTCATGCAGCGAAAGATGGGCAACTGCATGGATCTGAGCCTGCTCTACGCGGCCTGTCTGGAAGCGATCGGCCTCCATCCCGTCTTAATCTGCATCCGCGAGCACATGTTCACGGGCGTCTGGCTGACCGACAGCATC
>JAFTAM010000081.1 GCA_017458675.1 bacterium | reverse complement strand
TTTTCCGACAAATAAAGCGCGCCTGCCTTTTTTACCAGTCCCAGTAAAGCCTGCCGCCGGGGCGGGCGATTATAATGGTAGGCTCGCGAAGATATTTGTCGGCCACCCGCTTTATATCCTCAGCGGTGACAGCCTGGAGATTTTTTAAATATGATGCGTCCGACTCGCCTCCCGCCCCGGACAGCTCCGCCATGCTCAGATGCAGAGCCCTTCCGCTCAGACTCTCCCGCTCGGCCAGATAAGCTCCGGCCAGCTTCTCCTTAGTCTCGGCCAGTTCTTCCCGGCTCATGCCCTCCTTTTTCAGCCTTTCAATTTCGGCCAGTATTCTGCGCCGGGCCACTCCCGCAGAAGTCGGCTTAGTTATGACATGGCAAAGCAGATGGGAGGGCCCCACCAGGTCCGGATACCGAGCGCCTACCTCATAGGCCAGGCCCCGATTTTCACGCAGTTCCGTCCACAGACGCGAGGACAGTCCGGCGCCCAGAGCGCCGTAAATAACCTGCATGGCCGGATAATCCGCGCTCTGCAGCTCCGGAGCCTGGTAGCCCACCAGCACCCAGGCCAGCTCAGACTGCGAATAGAGATAAACTTCCTTTTCCACAGCCTGCGGCTCCCACTGCACTTCCAGAATTTTCTCCGAGGCCGGCCGCAGCTTCTGACAGTTTTCCTTTACCGTTTCCAGCATGCTTTTGGCGTTAAACTTCCCGGCAATAGTCAGGACGCTGCGATCGGAGGTAAAATTTGCCCGATAATACGCGTTGACTTCCTCGGCGGTAAGGCGCTTTAAAATTACCGGCACGTTCTGAACCGAGCGTTTATAGGGATGCAGACGGTAAAATGAGCTGAGAAATATATCGTAAAGACGGCCCGAAGTGCCGCCGCTCTCCCCAGTTTTGCCGAGAATGCTCTTCCTGGCCTTCTCAACTTCTTCGGTGCTGAAGTCTCCCTGAGAAATGGCCCTGCAAAGACGGCGCAGCATAAACGGTCCGTTACTGGCAGAAGTAACTATACTTATCCTGGAAAAGTCTTGAGAAGCTCCGTCTTCGACGACCGAACCAGTAATTTCAACTACATCGTCATTTTCGGCGTCGGCGGTTATGCGATCGCTGAGCAGCTTTAAAACTAAATTATTGAAACCCTGCAGATTGCTGCTCTCCTGGCTTACTCCGCAGCGAACCAGATATTCAAAGCAGACCAGATTTTTTTCGGGAATTTCCAAAGTCAGACAGACAAAGCCGTTGCTCAGCACATTTCTGTTGACCAGAGAACCTGCGAAAAGAGAATTGCTGCCTGACAAACCGTAATTGCCTATCGTATAGGTTTTCGAAAGCTCCGGTTTAGAATTGGATACCGGATAAGGCAGACTTTCGCCCCAGACCCCTGCAGTCAGAGTGCAGCTTAAAAAAGCCCCCAAAAGAAAACGCCTGACTATATCAGTCCGCAGAAATTCAGCCATCTTATCTTTCCTCTGTTTACATACGCTCCCGGCGTCTTCTGCCGCTCTCTTCCTCGGTCTTATCCGCCTTGGGAGACTGTCCCTTCAAAAGCACGTAATAATAGCCGCCGCCCAAATACTTTTCTGCGGCCTTCATAACATCTTCGCGGGTGACTTTATCTATTTCCCGCAGATAACCGTCAATAAAAGAAACGTCGTCGATAGCGGCATAAAAACCGAGATTTTCAGCTTTGCCTGCGCTGGTATCCGAGCTTATCAGATAATTGCTCTTCAAAAAAGCCTTGGCCCGGCGCAGGTCCCGCTCGGTGAAGTCGCCTTTTTTGACCGCTTCGACGATCTGCAGCAGCTCTTTTTTTACATCCAGATTGCTTTCAACGGGATTGACGCCGTACAGAGTTATCAGGCCGGGAAAGCGCTGAGTCATAAACTGCACGCCGCCCTCCCTGATCTTCCCCTCCTTGACCAGACGCCGCTGAATTAAAGAGCCGCGCCCCACCCCCATTAAAAAGGACATTACATCCGCCCGATAGATATCGGGCTTGTCCTTAACGGAGGGGCCCACAAAACCCAATACCGCAAAATTCAAAGGCGCCGGGACGCTCTGTTCCCGGCTGACTTCCCGCTGAGGAGGAATTACATTTGAATAATCGGCGATAATGCGTCTGCGGCCCCGTTCGAAGCCAGAAAACTCCCTGCGCAGCAGAGCCAGCATCTCCGAGCGGCGGAAATCTCCGGTAACGACCGCAATCACACGCTCGGGAGTAATAAAGGTATCGCGGAACTTCAGAAAGTCGCCGCGGTTAAAAGACCTAATCGTGCTTTCCGTGCCGATAACCGGACGGGAATAGGGATGATTCTCATAAGCCATCTCATTGAGAATATTGTTGATAATCCGCACCGGGGACTCTAAATTCATGCGATATTCTTCTAAAACCGCATTGCGTTCCTGGTCGATGGCTTCCTGACTCATTTCCGCATTTTTAAGAGCGTCCGCCAGAAGCCTCATGCCGGCCAGAGCGTTTTTGGAGGGCAGAGTGATAAAATAATGGGTAAAATCCTGACCGGTATTGGCGTTGGTTACGCCTCCCAGAGCTTCTATGGCCCGCTTGAACTGATAACCGCTCAAACCGGGAGTGCCGCGGAAGAACAAATGCTCATAGAAATGTGAAATTCCCATGGTTTCGGAATTTTCCTCAAAGCCGCCCACTCTGCAGAAGATATTTACGGAACAGACCGGAGAGCTGTAATCTTCGCACAGAATCAGCTGCATTCCGTTGGGAAGCGTCTCCCTGTAGTAGGTCTCTCCCTCGGAGCCGCCCTTGCCGATATAGCGTTCGCTCCCGCCGGCAGGCTCCGCCGCCGCGGGAGAAGCGGATAAAGCAAGCGTCAGCTGAAGCAGAAAAATTAAAGCGAATATGGCCTTATAAGCGCCGCCGAATCCGCGGCCGCGGCAAAAGCTGTTGTTTTCTTTAATGGCAGACATGGTTACAGTATAACACCAATCGGACCTTCTGTGCAGCCAAAATGCAGTAATTTGCAGAACCCGCCCCGTCAAATAAAAAAAGGCCCTTACTGAGAAGAGCCTCACTATGGCTGCCGAAGAAGGATTTGAACCCTCACGTACGGATCCAGAGTCCGCTGTCCTACCGTTAGACGATTCGGCATTAAAATTCCGCTTCGCGGCGCGACGCCTTAAAGCAGAGGTATTTTATTAAATTGCAGCCGCAATGTCAATATCTGTTTTAAATAAATTCCGTCAATTATTTATTAAATATCTCGGCCAAAGGAACGGGCTCATAACCGGGAACGCGGCCGCTGTAACCTATCAGAAAGCCGTCTATCCTGTAATAATTTAAACCCCGGCGCAAACAGAACTTTGTATTGGAAAAAATGTAAAGCTTATCGTCTCCGACGCCGTAAAGCATTTTAAAAATATTGTTGTTGATAATTTCATCCTTTACCTCTCGGGATGAATCCAGAGAATTGACGCTTTTATTATGGCTGAGCGCCCAGTTGGCAATTTCAAAATCGCCCTTCCTGTCGCGCAGAGGGGGAATGCAGACCACATGCTTAATTTTGGAATCATTGCCGATTAAGCTCCAGAATTGCCTGTCAGCGAGCACTTTATCCTCATAGGCAGCCGGAGACTTGAGATATCCGTCATGAATGGCGGCGAGGCGGTGATGAATTTCATAAATCTGCAGACCTAAAGCCAGAGACAGGCAGATGAAAGCGATCCACTTATGCTTATCAGCCGCGCTTAAGGTGAGAATGACCGAGCCCAGCATGACAATATAGACAATGATCCACATGAAGCGTCCCGTCGATCTGAAAACCAGCCACAGGCTTTCCGCCCATTCCGTCAAATAAGGAGAATAATCAAAAATAATTTTGTTCCCCAGCGTCACCTTGGGAGAAAGAGCCAGAATAAAAGCTGCAGCGCAGACAAACAAAACTGAAATAAGCAGAGCCCAATTCTTCTTTGCGGCCGATCTGGTTTTACCGCTGAGCAGCCCTAAAACCGAGGCTGCGCAGGCCAGAGCGATTGCGCCCGCTCCCAGATACATCACTCCGTCCGTCCTGAGTCCCCGGCAGGAAGGCAGATCCATATAGATGCAGGACCAGCCGTCCGGATTGAAAAGAGCGTTGGCATTGGAAAGACACAGGCCTACATTGCGGTCTACCTCGTAAATTATCCCGGAGGAAAAGCCTCCCAGAATATACATGCTCAGATAAGCAGCCGCTATATAGACAGAAAGCAGCTTTAAAGCGGGAGCCCGCTTTTTAGAGACAAGCGCCTCACGCACCGCGCAGCCCAGCATAATAAGTCCGCATGTCAAAGTAAAATATCCGTTGACAGACGTACTGAGAAAAGCTAAGAGCGCCGCCTGCAGATAAAAGCCTCTGTCGACGCTCCTGTAAGGACGCAGAAAGAGGGAAAGCGCATAAATAATAATCCAGTGTCCGGCCTGAGAGGCATGATAGCCCCCGCAGTTATCGCCGAATCTTGACAAAAATATCGGAACCGGCAGAAAGAGCAAAGCTGAAATCAGAGTCAGCAATTTGCTGTCCGTATAATTTCTGATGATTTTGACCGCCAGGACGGCCTGCAGCATGAAGCATACGAGACCCCACAGACCGAAATACTGAAAGCCGCCCTTCCAAAACATAGCCGCCAGCTTTCCGGCTATGGCTGCCAAAGGTATAGAGTTGGTAAAAACTACTGAAACTTCAGAGGGATAAAACAGCTGATCGGTCATGCCTATCGGAAAGGTCCAGGAACCGTTTTTGTAGGCGACCCAGCCCAGATAGTGGTGCCTTATATCGCCGTCAATCAGGGTCCAGTCTACATACAGCGGATTGACGAGGGCAGATCCGAAAAGGATAGCAAAACAGAGTCCCGCAATCAGACCCGCCGCCAGATAATCCCAGTTTGACGCCCAAAATTTTTTCAATACCAATCTCTTTCCAATCTCAAATCTGCGAGAGCCGCAGGCTTCTGTCGGCAGAAACCGATCGGCTTACAGCTCAGAAAAATTAAGATTCTCCGCTCAGTACGGAAAATCCCAAAACCGCTCGGAAAGACAGGCCAAAGACTCGCCCCGGAAGGACGGGGCGCGGCATACATCGCCCCTTTAACCTGTCCGAACCGCCCTGAAACCTAGCCGACAGCCGCCTTAATTGCGATCACCGCCGGTATAGAGAATCTTGCGGGGTTTGCTGCCCTCGGCGGGACCTACATAACCGCGCGCTTCCAACAGTTCCAGCAGACGGCGGGCTCTGGCATAGCCTACCCGCAGTGCGGTCTGCAGCATAGAAGCCGAAGCCTGCCCGCGGCTCAGGATGGCTTCCAGAGCTTCGTCAAGCAGAGGATCGTCGGAATCAGAGCCGCCGCCTTTAGCGCTGTTCTCTTCAGCCGCCTCTTCCTGAATCTCCAAACTGATCAAATTATCCGGCGCCGCCTGAGTATTCCAGAAGTCCACTACCTTCTGGATCTCGTTGTTGTTGACAAAAGCTCCCTGAATGCGCGCCGCTTCAAAGGCGTCTACGGGTTTAAAGAGCATATCGCCCTTGCCCAGCAGATGCTCGGCGCCCTGAGTGTCCAGAATTACCCGGGAATCGACGCCCGAAGATACCGCAAAGGCAATCCGTGAAGGGATATTCACTTTCATCAGACCGGTAATGACGTCGGTCGACGGCCTCTGAGTTGCCACTACCATATGAATGCCGGCGGCGCGCGCCTTCTGAGCCAGACGGCAGATAGAGCGCTCCACATCTTTGGATGACACCATCATTAAATCAGCCAGCTCGTCGATAATAATCACCACCCAGGGCATGGCCGTATCCGCGTGCTTCATGTTGTATTCGCTGAGGTTGCGCACCTTGCTTTTGGCAAAAACGGAATAGCGGTCCTCCATGAGCTCTACCATCTGATTCAAAGCCGCCGAAGCGGTTTTGGGATCGACAATGATCTTGCCAGGCTCCTCGCCGCTGAGATTAATCAGATGCGGCAGCCCCTCATAGATAGAAAGCTCCACCTGTTTGGGGTCGATCATCAAAAGCTGCAGACGTCTGGGTGTAAAGCGATAGATGAGGCTCAGAATAAGCGTATTGATGCAGACCGATTTTCCTGATCCGGTTGTGCCGGCTACCAGCAGATGGGGCATCTTGCTGAGGTCAGTTACTCTCACCTGTCCGGTTATATCCTTGCCCAGTCCGCAGCACAGCCCCTTGCCGTGCCGGAAGGCGTCCGCATTAAGAACATCCTTCAGAGCCACCAGCTCGGTATCTTCATTGGGTATCTCAATGCCCACCGCCGACTTGCCGGGGACCGGCGCTTCTATGCGAATCGATTTCGCAGCCAGAGCCAGTGCGATATCATTGCTCAGATTGGTAAATTTATTGACTCTTACGCCCGGGCCGGGCTCGAGCTCATAGCGAGTGACGGCGGGGCCCTGAATGACATTTTTTATCTCAGCCTTGACATTAAAGCTGCGCAGAGTTTTTATCAGAATCTCTGATTTATCGATAAAATTACGCCGCTCATTTTCGGGAGCGTCGTCCAATAAATTAATGGAAGGCAAATAATACTGCCCGGCCGCGGCAGTCGGCATTGCCGACTGAGAACGCGAAGCTTCCGCGCGCGCCGGCTGCGGAGCGGAAGGACGAACCGCCGCTCTGATCTCCGAGGCCTCGCCCCTGCGCATAGAGCTTCCCTCGCCGCTGCGGCTGAAAGAAGCCGGGCTGCCGGCAGAATTGCCGCTGCCGATAATGCGTTTAGCTCCCGTATAGCCGAATGAAGCGGAACGGGAAAGACCGCGGAAAGTCGCCTGACCGCCGGCGGCAGAGGCGCTGTCAGCCATGGGGGCCGTCACATGGGGGTCAAATTCCGGGTCCTGAGCCGGAGGCAGCGCCTGAGCTTCGGCCGGCGCGCCATAGGCAGCCGAATGAGCAGCCTCAGGCGACGGCGCGGCAGAAGCTGACGGCGCGGCAGATACTGACGGCGCGGCAGAAGCTGACGGCGCAGCGGATACTGACGGCGCGGCGGATACTGACGGCGCGGCAGATACTGACGGCGCGGCAGATACTGACGGCGCGGCAGATACTGACGGCGCGGCGGGCGCTGACGGCGCGGCGGGCGCTGACGGCGCGGCAGAAGCTGACGGCGCAGCGGATACTGACGGCGCGACAGATACTGACGGCGCGGCAGGTATTGAAGGCGCAGCCTCAGAGGCGGCGGGCGCTGTAAAATGTACATGAACAACGGCCGAAACATTCTCGGAAGGCTTAATTTCCGAAGCGGAAGCAGCGGAGGCAAAAGGCGCAGGCGCTTGGACAGCCGGGTTTTCCTGGCTGTTTGCATCCGCCGCAGACATAAATGCGGCTGTCCGGCCGGCGTCTTCGGCGGCGCTCTCCGCCTTCACATTAAAGTATTCGGCATGAATGGGATTGCGGAATACCTCTGCGCCCTTTATATTGAAGGGGCGCAGATTGGTAATGCCGGCGCGGTTGCGAGGCATTATGCTGCCAAAGCTGACCGCTGACAGCCCTTCGCCGTCCAGCGAATCCTCCGGCGCAGCCGGGGCGGCATACTCATCCGCAAATGAAGTTTCCGCGTTATAGAGGACTGTCGGATATTCAGCCGTTTTCAGACTTTTAAGAACGCCTGCGCCCTCTCCCCCGACGTCCGCCTCAGCTTCTTCAGCCTCAGCTTCATAAGAATCGCCGGAACCGCCCGATTCGGCGGAGCGCTCTTCACTATTGCAAATATCGGTGTCTTCACAGGATTCGTCTGCAGTCTCAGATTCATAAGACGCGCAGGAGCCGCCCGATTCGGCGGAGCGCTCTTCACTGTCCCAAATATCGGTATCTTCGCAGGATTCGTCTGCAGCCTCGTCTTCATAAGAAGCGCATGAGCCGCCTGAATCGGCGGAACGCTCTTCGGGATTCCAAATATCAGTATCTTCGCAGGATTCGTCTTCTGCTTTATAAGAAGCGTATGAACCGCCTGATTCGGCGGCTGGACCGCTCCCGGCTTCCTCGCCGTAAGTTCCCTCTGCGGAAACGGCTGCGCGCTTCTTCAGACTGACCGGCTCAGGAGCAAAACAAACCTCCGTTTCAGCGGATGAAACGTCGCCGGGTGCTAAAGATACGCTCTCGGCGCCGTCTTCTTCAGCGTCGGGATCCCAATTTTCCGTAAAACTGTCATCGGCGGACGCCTCAGAAGCCTCCTGGGCCCATTCTGAACTTGAAGAGTCAGTTCCCTGACCAGCCAGAGACTGAACCGTATTTTTGAATTCAGGCTCGGCTGCAGCGGCCGCAGTACTCTTTCCTTCCGCTTTAAAGCCTTTGGAAGCGCCCAGCAGCTCGTCCAAATCCTCTCCGTCCTGCCAGGACAGCCCTTTAATTCCGCCTACCGCCGCGCTGAATTCGGCGATGCTTCGGGAAAGGGCGGAAGCAGAAAGTTCCTCGGAATTATCATCTTCGCCGTCCAAGGCAAAATTGCCGTCCTCAAAATATAAGCCTTCTTCCGGTCCTTTTCCGCTCAGAGTCTGTGCGCGTTCCCCGCCGGAGTCCTTGTTTCTGCCGTCCGATCCGGCGTCCTCGCCGCGGCTTTCAGAGCCGCCGGAGGCTTCGCGCCGCTTATTCTGAGGCGTCAGGTCAGTTTTTTTTTCTCCGTTCCGCTCCGATACGGAATTAGAGGAGTTTTTTTTAGCGGGCGCCGGCGGCGCCAGAAGAGGAAAACGGTCGCTCAGATCATTCTGCCACATCGCGTTGGACTGCTGCTGTGCGGCTTCGGCTGCCTGCGCATTGAGCATGCGGGCTCTGTTTTCCTTTTGCTTTCTATAGCTCTCTCTCAGCTTCAGAGCCTTTTCACGTTCGGCGGCTTTCTCCTCAGGAGTAAGCTTTCTCAGTCCGGAAGGTCCGTAAGCGGCGGGAGAAGTCCTGCGGCCGGCGGCAGCATCGCCGGAACGTCCCGGGGCCGCGCTCTGCGGTATATTTCCGCCGGCGCTTTCGGGACGACTCTGAGCGGAAGCAGAGCTGCGCGTTTCCTTAGCTCCCAAGGTCTTCAAAGCCGCTTTTGAATTGACGGCAATCCTGCCGTCGGCCTGACGCAGCTTTTTAACGGCTTCCATCGAATCGGCCTGTTCAGAGCGTGAACGCTTCTTTAAGCCCAGCGTCTTCAGACGGTCTTCCTTGCTCATATTATTGAGCGCGGAGACAGAAAGTTTTGAAAAACTCTCGGAACCGGCGGCAGCATCAGCCTCGGCGGAGACCGCTTCCCCAGGCTTGGCGCTCTGCTGCGCAGAAGGGCGCTTGGAAATAATGCCCAGAGCCTTGCGCTTTTCTTCTTTGCTCATAGCGTTAAAAGCCGCGGGAGACAGCGGACCGGCTCCCGGCACGCCGGCAGAAGGAGCCTTAGACTGTCCGTTTTCGGTCGGCTGAGCCGAAGCTCTGTCAGAGGAGGCGCGATGGGGAATTATACCCAGGGCTTTGCGCTTTTCTTCCTTGCTCATGGCGTTAAAAGCCGCCGGGGACAGCGGAGCGGCTTCAGCTTCGCTGCCGGCAGACTGGACGGGCGATTTGGCGGAGGAACCGCGGCGGGAGAGCATGCCCAAAGCCTGACGTCTTTCTTCCTTGCTCATGCCGCTCAAGGCCGCCGGAGAAGGCGAAGGCGTATCTGACAAATCGGCTGCAGGCGCCGAAGCGGCCTCAGCCTGTCTGCCGCCCGCAGCGGGAGCCTTATTCGAGGAAGCGCGGGAGGGGATTATGCCCAAGGCTCTGCGCCTCTCCTCCTTGCTCATTGAACTTAAAGGAACGGAAGAGCTCTCTTCCTGAGCCTGAGCGGCTGCGGAGCTGT
The DNA here is from genome assembly GCA_017458675.1 of bacterium. Classification (GTDB taxonomy): domain Bacteria; phylum Vulcanimicrobiota; class Xenobia; order Xenobiales; family Xenobiaceae; genus RGIG3641. The sequence goes on along the minus strand of JAFTAM010000081.1, from coordinate 15,162 downwards.
CAGACGCAGCCTGTCTGCCGCTCCTTTCTGAAACAGCCTCCGGCCGGGAAAACGGACCGCTTTCCCTGGCGACGCCGTCCTGTTCAGACTTTTCGCGCAGAAGTCCCAAAAATACGCGCCGCTGCAGAGCAGAAAGCTTATAAAGATATTCCGGCTGGTAACGCGAAAAATCCTGACGGTCTTCATGGCAAGCTTCGTATCTGAAAATTTCGGAATCAATCTGTTCTTCCGTGTCTGTCAAACTGAAAGCGCCTTCGTCAGAAGGCTTTGCGGAAACCGCTTCGCGCCCGGATCTTTCTCCGAAATCTCCGCTGCGCTTCTGGATATCCCGAATCTCCGGCTTTACTGAGAGGTCTTTAACTGCGCCGCCCGCAGAACGGCTCCGAACGTAAATATTCCGGGCATCTTCACCGCTGTCTTTTGCCAGGCTTCTCTTATCTGCTTCGGCGGACTTCGCCGAGACGCTATCTCCTCTGTCGAAGGAATCCAGCTTGGGAAAACCGAGAGGGTCTGCAGAAACTTCTGCATTATCGGAGCGCTTGTCAAGAGAATCGGAAATCGGCTCAGGGCTTGCAGGCTTAAAAAAGCCGCCCGATTCTTCATACAGATCGGAATTCTTCCGCTCCAAAGACTGCAGAGGATCAGAGCCGTCTTCTCCCTCCCCCTCCCTGCCGGCGGGCTTAGCGCCGTCGCTGAGCAGAAGGCTGACCGCCTGCATAAACTTTACAGAGGCTTTTTTGACAATCTTCCACAACAAAAGAGCCGCAGCTCCTATACCGACGCCGGCTTTTTTCAGAAAGACGCCGCATACGGCGGCGACTTCCCCGGCGAGACTCCAGGCGTCGTTTACGCCAAAATCCCACCATAAACAGACGACGGCTATCAGACCGGCAGCAGCCAGTCCCCAGGATACGACATTGCCGAGAATACCGGCAAAGAGCTTATTGAGAGCGCCGCCTAAAGCTCCGCCCTGGTCTCCGCATTTAGAAGCAAAAAAGACGGAATCTGCCAGCAGAAGCAGCGCCGTCAGCTTCACGTTGAGCTTTTCCGGCAGCTTGCCCGGCCAGGCTTTAAAGGCGAACATCAAAAATATGATCGGCAGAACGTACCCGGCCATACCGAAGCAATAATTCAGCGCTTTATAGGCATATTTGCCGATAAAACCGGTGTTGTCCGAGAATTTCAGGAAAGCAAAGACTACTAATGCCGCTAAAAAATACAGCAGAGCCTGAACGGCTTTATTATCAGAAGAGGCCGATTTACCGCCGCTGTCGTCTCTTCGCGGACGCGGAGGCACAGACGACCTCGCTTCACGCTTGTTATCCGAAGCAGCACGTTTTGAGTCCGTTGGAACAGCTCGCGGCATAAAAGGCCTCCTTGCCCTTGCCAATATCCGAAAGAAATAATATCGACAAAAAAATACGCAGCCGACAGCCCCGCTTTCAGCGGCCTGTGCGATGCGCCCGAAAATATAGCTAATTCGAACTTAAAGAGTTCTATCAGGCGGCGAAACATTCCTTTGCAGATTTATAAAAAACATCCAGCCGCTATAAAGCCGGTTCAGGCGTATTGAACTGACATATTTATTTCCGCCGTCTCCCCCCGCCAGGTATTTCCGAGCGGAAAAGCTTATGCCGGCAGAGCGCCGCAGACCCGGATACCCGCAGACAAAGCGGGCGCGCCTGCGGGTCTTGACTGCAAAGCAGGATTAACTATATATTAAGAGTAATATAGTAAGATCATTATATTGAATAATAAAGCGGTTTATCCGCACGGAGGGTTGAGGCATGCTCGTAGAACCGAGCTTGGATGAACTTCTCACCAAGGTAGACAGTAAATTTAAATTAGTCACTCTGGCTTTAAAGAGAGCCCGTCAGATCAACAACGACGACTCTATAGAAAAGCAGTACAGCGCTGCCAAGCCTGTCAGCATGGCGCTGCAGGAAATATACAGCGGCGAGGTTTTTGTTGACACCGCCGAACATGAAAGCAAGCGCGCCGCCGAAGCCGATATTTATTCTTATGTCAGCGACATCAGCCAGGACTTAATGAATGAAGGCGCCGCCGAACAGACGGATATAATTGACAGCGAACTGACAAAGTCGCCGGATATTATCGACGAAATAGCTGATGAAAGCGATCTTTGCCTCGAGGATTTTGTTACCGGTATCAACAAAAATGACGACGTCATTACCGAAGACATAGTTTTGGCGCCGGAAGACGACGATATCGCCTAAATTTCAACGTCCGGGCAGCTCGGCTGCCAAAATCTAACCAATAAGCTGAAAATCCGGAGTTTTGCATATGGAAGTTAATGGGTCGGCTATACAGCAGCTGTTAATGCGCATGAATACCCTCTGCGATCATTTTAATGAATCTGAGGGCGGATCATCATCAATTCCCTATACTTTGACTCAGCTGCTCGAAATAGCTGCAGAGCACAGCGCCTCATCGCTCTATATCAGCGCAGGCTCCCCGCCGGAGCTGCGGATAAACGGAGCCCTGAGCGTTATAGAAAGCGCGCCGCTGACCAAAGCAGACTGCTCGCAGCTGCTCAATACGATCTGCAACAGAGAGCTGAAAGCGCGCCTTTACAGCACAGGACAGATTGAAACCTGCATATCCTGCTCCGGTTCAGCCTTCAGAGTCTTCGTCCATCTGGAAAGAGGCCAGATGTGCGCAGCTTTCCGACGCTTCCGCACTGATATTCCCAAGCTGGAAAATCTGGGTTTATCGGGAAGCGTCATAGAAAACGCCCTAAGTTCCCAGAGCGGTCTCATCTTAATAACCGGTCTGCCCCGCAGCGGCAAAGTGAATACTCTTGCCTCGATGATCTCTCATATAAACACTTCGAGGCTCTGCCGCATCGTTACGCTGGAGCGTCCCATAGACTTCTGGCATTACAGCATGTCGGGGACTCTGCTGCAGCGGGAAATAGGCATAGACACTCCTTCCTTTGCCGAAGGCGCCAAACAGGCCTTAAACCAGGACGCCGATGTAATAGGCATAAGCCAGATCTCCGATAAAGAGACTCTGCTGGCCGCTCTCAAGGCCTGCAGCCGAGGCAAACTGGTAATTGCCATTCTGGACGCTCAGACCTCGGTCAGCGCTCTGCAGAGAATTATTAAGAGCCTGAACGCTTCGGAAGAGGGCGGAAAACTTCTGGAAACCTTTGCCGATTCTCTGCGCCTGGTCGTACACCAGACCCTGGTCAACAGAATTGACGGCAGAGGCGTCATCCCGGCTTTCGAGCTGCTGGTAGGCATCCAGGAGATTACCGACGAGATCAGGCAGGGAAACACCGATAAAATTATCGCTATCATGAAGCAGCGCAGCATGCAGACGCTGGGAAAATCAATTGCCAGGCTGCTGTCCGGCGGCGCGATATCCGAGGAAGAGGCCCTGCAGTACGTCTCCGCTGAAAATCTGCAGGACGTCCAGAGACTGTCTCAGTCAACCAGCGAATATGAAAGCAAGCCTATGGATCCCTCTACCCTGGAAGATACTGATACGCCTTTAATGGGTTGGCTGTAGCCTTAAGCTTTAAACAAGCTTAATAATAAAAACCGCTTCAGGGAGCTTCTCCTGAAAGCGGTTTTTTTGCTTTACCTCAGCTGAGCATCTATCTCTCTGGCTTCGCGGAGCAAAGCCGACTGACGGATGGGATCCTGCTCTATCCCGGCCTGACGCCACAGATATCGGCTGCGTTCCCTCAGCACCTCTCGGTTATCAGCCCTGAGCCGGCCGATGTCAGGACGCATATAGCCGTATCCGCCATAATTATAGCCATTATTGTAACCGCCGTTCATATTGGACTGCATAAGCATTTCATTCTGACGCATCAAGCGCTCATTATGATCCAAAAGCTGCTTCTGCTGTTTTTCAAACGCCCTTTGAGCGGCGCGCTCACGGCTCAGCCTTTCCACGCTGTGCACCCGGCTGGGATAAGCCGAATAGCCGCCCCGGTTCCAATACGGGCGATCGGTCCTTTCAATCACATAGCGCTGTTCATTGCCGCGGCCGGAACGTCCGCGGGAATAATATTTGCTTCTCTTAGCTTCCGCTCCGACAAAAGCCGTTAAAAACAGCATTCCTATTAAAAATATCGCTGTCTTCTTCATTTTTACCGTCAGGCTCCTCATTAAGAAATCTTCAAAATCTGCCAATACAAATATTCAGAGATAACCTAAAATAATCAGCGGATGAATATAAACTCTCTATTCAGCCAAAAGTTCAATCAAATTTAGAAGTTAAACCGCAGGCTGCCTTCAGACAGGCACAGCAGCCGTTTCTCACAGCAATGCATCGGAAAGCTGCATTGCAGATTTAATATAGCATATCTCTATCATGAAGTAAACGACAAAAACGTACCAAGTAGCACTTTCGTCCGTATTATTTTTCTTCCCTGACTAAGCGGCAGGACTTCATAGAAACAGAATTCTCCGCTCCGGACGCCCAAAAAAAGCATCCGAGCGGCCTCGGATGCTCCTGTCTCAGCTAATCAAAACGCAGATCTAAATTTTATAAAGTTCCGAAAGAGCTTCTAAAGCCGACATCGACTGCAGGAAAGCATATTCAAGCTTTCTCTGCTCAGGATTGCCGCTTAGGGTTATGCATTTGCCCTGCTCCTCACGCTTTAAAATCCCCAAAATAGGGTCTTCCATAGCCGGAGACTGATTATTGGTTAAATCCAAGGACTTTTTCTCTTCCTTGGGTATACCGCCCATTAAATCCTGATAAAAATCGAATACTGAGGCGGTTTTTGTCTTAGCCGCTTCGGCGTCGGCCTTTTGTCCAACGGAAACATTTTCTATAACCGGAGGATCTAAAAATTCGTAACCGGAAGCCATCAGATACAAATGGCAGTCAAAGAAGCGCTTTTTTTCGTAACGGTTTCTCAAAGGGCCCAAAAAGCGCATATAGGCGTTTTCTTTAAACAGCTTTTCCACTAAAAAGTCCTTGCAGAGTTCCACATACTGCAGCTCCGGAAATAACCCCTCGAGTTTTTTGTATTTTACGGATTCTTCAGCCTTCTGCCAATCCTCAAATATCGGCAGCCAGACATTTTCAGCCATGTTAAGATCGGAATCCACAGCGTTCAGCAAATCGTGCACCGCCGGCGCGGCGTAGCTTCGCACCAGTCTTCCGGCCATTTTATTTATATCGTTTACGCCGTAGCTCAGCGAAAAATCCATGCCGTCATCCAGGACGCAGGCCTTAGTTCTGAAACCGAAGGTGCCGATATTCAACGGCGACTTTCTCAAATAGTAAGGATAGCAGGCCACTCTGGAGATGCCGACTTCCGCGCTTAAGCGTCCCTGATATCTCGCCGCCTGAAGAATCACAAAGGCCTCTTTCTTTTCATTGAGCTTTTTATGATATCCGAATATATACGATTCTCTGGTGCTGATATTTAAAAACTCCTCATAACCGGACATCTCTTCCTGCATGGCCTTAGATAGAGCAGGATATATGTGAATAGGCATTCTGCTGGCGATTCCGCTCATTTTGCTACAAAGCTCCTTGAAAAAAACTGCTTATATTATTTTACCGGACAAAAACTGCGTCCCTGCTTTTTTAAACTTCATCCATATATTTTTCGGCCATTTCATTCTCATCTGCCGATAACAGCCCCCATATTAAAGAGATGGCCCTGCAAATATCCTGCGGCTGCGCTCCTCTGTTTCCATACCTTTCAGCCAACAGATCGCCTGCCCGTCCGTGCGCATATACTCCCAGCGCCGCCGCTTCAAAAGCGTCCATGCCCTGAGCCAGCAGACCGCTGATCAGACCGGCCAGAATATCGCCGCTGCCGCCCTGAGCCAGAATGGGATTGCCGGAGGCGTTGAGCCAGCGGCGCCTGCCGTCGCTTATTAGAGTGGGAGCGCCCTTGACGGCCGCGGTGCAGCCGAAACGGCGGGCGCATTCCCCGGCATATTCAGGCAGATTCTTTAAAAGCTCGCCTATACTGACATCCATTAAATAGGAGAGCTCACCCAGATGAGGCGTAAATATGCGCGGCGCCGGAGGGTTAGGCGCCGATTCGCCTCTCTCCCTGCAGATATCGGCAATATGACGCAGAGCGTCGGCGTCTATAACCATAGGCAGAGGACATTTCAGCCAAAGCGCTCTTACAAATTCACGGCTTTCCTCAAATCTGGCCATTCCCGGCCCCAGGCATATCGCCCCGGGCGCAGGCATATAGGCCAGTTCTTCCGCGCCGCCTTCGCCTCCGTACTCCTCCAGTCCCTCCAAGCGGGAGGCCAGCGCCCGCAGGCTTAATGAGTCATAATAAGCTCCGCTGCGGCTGGCCAGCGTACAGCGCATAATTTCCGGATAAAGGCCCTTCAGGCTGTCCGTCATATCTTTGACGCCGATCAGAACGCTCAGCCCCGCCCCGGAACGCAGAACCGCCGAAGCGGCCAAAACGGGAGCGCCGCCGTAAACAGACGAACCGCCCAGAGTCCATACCGTTCCGAAAGTTCCCTTATGGCCGCTTCTGGGCCTGGGCGGCAGCAAAGACTTGGCCAATTCAAAACCGACAAGCTGATCGTACTCAAGACTGCGGCTGAGCGTATTTTGCTCGGGGAAGCCTATATCGGCCACTTCCACCTTTCCGGCATATTCCCGGCCCGGATCGATATAAAGCCCCCACTTAGGGAGTCCCACCGTTAGCGTCCGGCAGCATCTGAGAGCCCGGCCTAAAACCTGTCCGCTGTCTCCGTCGATACCTGAGGGCAGGTCCATGCCTATGACCGGAATATCCTTAGAATTGATAAAATCGACAGCTTCGCCCAGCCGCCCTTCCAGAGGCCGCTGCAGTCCCGTGCCGAAGAGAGCGTCGAGTATGCAGCCGCAGCCGCGCAGCCGCTCCTCCAGGCGATCCATGTCTTCTATATATTCAATTTCACCGCCTAAATTCAGCCAGACGTTCTTCCATATCGCCGCGTCGCCCTTAATTCTGCCGGGATCGGTAAAAGTCAGGCAAACCGCTTCATAGCCCCATTCCCGCAGACGGCGCGCCGCCGCAAAACCGTCGCCGCCGTTGTTGCCCGGACCGCACAAAATGATGATTTTTTGCTTAACATGAGGAAACATCCTTTTAATAAGCTCAGCGGCCATACCGCCGGCCTTTTCCATCAATACGGCTCCGGGAATTCCGATTTCGTGAATGGCCGCTCTGTCTATAGCCGCCATTTCCTCTGCAGAGACGATACGCAAAACAAGCACTCTCCTTTGGCATTTATGCGGACGCATGCCTCTGAAGCGCCGCTCCGCGCCCTGAGTATATAAGCGGCGCAGAAATAAGATTCTTCGCAGCAAACAGAACGGAATGCGCGCTCCGGCTCGGCGCGGCAGAAAAGCCGCGGTTCAAAATATCAGTAAAAGCCCGCCGAGGACAGGCGAAAAACCTGCGCAACCTCGGCGTTTTCCGAAAGACAAAATAAAAGGGACATCCCTGAATATGAAGGGACGTCCCTAAGCAACAGTTTCCTGCTCAGCAAAAATTATAAGCTTTACGCCAACTGCAGAGCAATTAACGCTTGGTCCACTGGAAACCGCGGCGGGCGCGCTTGCGTCCGTACTTTTTGCGCTCCTTCTCACGGGAGTCTCGGGTCATGAAGCCGGCCTTCTTAAGCTCGGTGCGCAGAGCGCCGTCAAAGGACTCCAAAGCTCTGGCGATACCGTGCTTGACGGCTCCGGCCTGACCGGAAACGCCGCCGCCGTCACAGGTGGCCAGCACATTGAACTTGCCCTCGGTCTTGGTGGCTTCCAAGGGAGAGCGGACCAGCATCTGCTGGGTGGCCCTGGGGAAATATTCCTCGTAAGGGCGTTTATTGATAATAATGCGGCCGTCACCGGGGACTAAACGTACACGGGCGACAGCGCGTTTTCTGCGGCCGGTGGCCTGATAAACGATCGACTGCAGCGCGATTTTTACATTAGGCATAAATTTACCCCTTTTAAGTTCCTGTTAAGTTCAACCCTGCCGAACCGATTAAAGGTTTTCCGGAAGAGGAATGGGCTTCTGAGCGGCATGAGGATGCTCGCTGCCGGTATAGACCTTGAGCTTGCGCATGCGATCGGCGCGCAGCTTATTCTTAGGAAGCATACCGTCTACAGCAGCGCGGATCACTCTGTCAGGGAACTTAGCGAGCATATCGCTGTACGCAACGGTCTTCAGTCCGCCGGGATAGCGGGAGTGACGGATATATTCCTTACTGGTGGCTTTTGAACCGGTAAGGACAACTTTATCGGCATTCAATACGATTACAAAATCGCCAACATCAATATGAGGTGTAAACGTCGCCTTGTGCTTACCGATGAGCACGCGGGCGATCTGCGTAGCTAAACGACCCAAGGTCTTACCTTCGGCGTCTACTACATACCAATCTTTTTTAACCTCGTTGGCCTTGACGGCATACGTCTTCACTGCCAGTCCTCCAAGTAATACCGACCGTCCTCGCTCCTGCAAACCGAGCGGCGGACGCCGGTCTCAAAAAAAAATCTAAAACCTGCTGAATAAAATCGACTGCTGACAGCAGGCTCCAAATATACTGCGGTATCTTAACGCCTTACCGCTTTCGAGTCAAGGGACCTTACAAAAGCTTCCTAACGGGGACAAGAAAGATTCACACGATCTCTCCTCAACTTAGAGCAGCGATTTAGCTGTAGTATTATAGCGTAAATTTTCAATTAAGAAAAGAGACTTTATCTATTTTTCTCATAAAATTATTTTAAATATTATTTTAAACTCACTGCGAGAGCAAAAGGGTAAACACAGCGCGTCACTTGAATATATTAGACTGATTTATTCCGCCCTTCCGGCGGAACTTCGTCTGTCCCGGTCCCGTACCCGTACACCTGACAATAAGAAAGGCTACACAATGTCAAATCAGGACGGTCTTTTTACTTTCGGAAAATATCAGAAAAATTATCTGGGTATTATTAAAGCGCAGCATAAAATGCTCGTACAGCTGACCGGCATATCGTTAATTACGATTATGCCGGACGGAGAAGTCCTGGCCCGGGAAACAGCGCCGGGAGACAGTCTGCACTGCCTGATTTTCGGTTCTGACGAGCTGCAGAAAAGTCTGCTGCAGTCCGCCTCGGAGGCGGAAGGCAGCACGGTTTCCTTTTTAGGCGGCGCCAGATTCTTATATCAGCCTCTGCGGTCCCTGAAAGAACAGGAAAGGGGATACATATTGGCAGGCCCGTTTTGGAGCAAATACAGTCGGGAGGACGCCGAAAAGCTGGTTAAGGAACTGAAGACTTCCGAAGAGGAAGCTGAAGAAGTCATAAGCGGGCGCCTGAAGAAGGATCTGAATACCGAAAGCTTTATGCTTTCTCTGAAGACCCTGGAGGAAATCGTCTTCCAGAATCTCAATATTCTCGAGCAGCACCTTCAGCAGTCAAATTTTGTCAGTCTGATCGAACGGCTCACCGAAGCTCTGGAAAATACTCTGGATTTAAAAGAAATATTCAGCCTATCCCTGAAATACGCCACGGAAATTTTCCAGGCGTCCTCCGGCGATTTAATAGTTCTGGACCCGGCCCGCAAAAGAATGCATTTATATTTTGCGCAGGCAGACGGCATATTCAGCCTAATCGACGATAAAGACGGCGGCGAGGACGAATGGATTCGTCAGGAAAGCATCACCGCCGTTCAAGGCGGCGGCGCCTTATGCAACATCTGCGCTCCTTTGAAATACGGAGATCAGTATTTCGGCTATATCAAAATCAACAACTCCGTAAACCGTAAGGATCTGAACTTTATCAACACTCTGAAGTTTATAACCAAGCACATTAGTCTGGCCATAATCAACGCCATGAATTACGCCTACAGCAAGGAGCTGGAGATCTTCCAGGAGATCAGCGAATCTTTCAGCGAGACCTCCATTGACATCGATAAAACTCTGGACAAGGTTTTATCCAACGCCTGTCAGCTCTTAAACGCCAAAACGGCCTCAATCATGCTTCTGGACAGCCAAAGCCCCAGCTATCTGGTCATCAAAAAAGCCAAGGGCCTCAGCGAGGATATTATAAGAAATACCCGCGTCAGACTGGGAGAAAACATATCCGGACAGGTCGCTCTCCAGGGAGTGCCGATCCGCCTTTCCGAAGGCTATAACCGGGAAGGACGCAAAAAGGAAGCCGCCATCTGCATCCCGCTCAAAAAGGAGCATACCGTTATCGGCGTTTTGAATTTAAGCGGGCACAACGACAGCTCCAAGGAATTCACCGAGGCCGATGAAAAGCTGGCCCTCCACTTCGCCCGAATGGCCACCTTCGTGCTGCAGAACGCCACTATCCACACCGAGCGCCTGGACATGCTCCAGGACAGCCTCAAAGCTCTGGCCAACGCCATCGACGCCCGCGATCCCTACACCCGCGGCCATTCCGAACGCGTTGCAAAGTTTTCCATGCTCATCGGCAAACGCATTCCCCACTTCAGCAAGGACGACCTGTGGAACCTGCACAACTCCGCCCTGCTGCACGACATAGGCAAAATCCGCATTCTTGACCGCATCCTCCGCAAGCCGGACATGCTCAACCCCGACGAGCGCAAGGAAATTAACCGCCATCCCGCCTACGGCGCCGGCATTATCCAGCCCATCAAGAGCTTCCAGAAGCTCATCCCAGGCATCCTCCACCATCATGAGCGCTACGACGGCGGCACCAGCGGCTATCCCGACCGCAAGGCCAAGAAGGAAATTCCTATCGAAGCCCGCGTAATCGCCGTGGCCGACACCTTCGACGCCATAACTTCCAACCGTCCCTACCGCAAAGGACGCCCCATCACCAAGGGCATAGAGATATTGAAAAATATCGCCGGAACTCAGCTCGATCCGGAAATGGTAGGCTATTTCCTCCAAGCCTATGAAGAAGGCGAGGTACAGCCGATTCTGGAGGTGGACGGCACCATCAACAAAGCCAACTCCATCCTCTCCTTCAACAACTATTATCAGCTCAAGCCCGAAGAAGCTATCGACATCTTCCAGGTGGCTTTCGGCCGCTATCTGGACCCCCGCGACATCAATCCGTTCCTGGATATTTACGAAAAAGGCGAGCTGCCCTACGGAACCGTTTACAACGGCTACCTGCGCGATCGCATTATCATTAAGGACGACGACGAAGGGATCTATCAGATCTGGCAGTACCGGGGCAAACGCAAAAAGGCCGAATAACGCGCTCTTTTCAGGTTAAACCGGCTGAACCGGCGCCCGAACATTCCGGGCGCTTTTTATTTTAAGCCGACAGCCGTCCGCCCCGAGCCAAACGGCGCCGGCGCGAATCCGCAGCGCGCCCGCTATCTGATGCTGAAGGCCCTCAGGCGCTCGCCGACATTTTCCTGAAGGTTGGCATAGTAAAAAGCGTAGTCGAAGGAGTGGAAGCTCTTAGGACCAAAGCTTTCGCTATGGCGGGAATAGTATTTTTCAGGATTTTCCGGACTGCAGACCAAAGTTCCCCGCGCCGCATTCAGTTTAGCGTCGGCCAGGGGAGCGCCTAAAACGCCGCGGCCGTTTTCGTCAATATGCAGAGAACCCTTATTTAAGCTCAAAGGCGCGTAAGTCTCGTCGGTACGCCAGTTCAGCGGATTGATGGCCGCAGTTCCGGGCGGCAGAAGCATGCTGGGACGGCCGCCGGTACCGTTATCGGCAGCTTCGGTATTGTAAGAGATAATAACTCCGGTATCGTCCCTTCCCTGCGCCATCTTTAAATGAGGATAAGCCTGCAGTACGTCCCGGGAAATGCCGAAACCTATGCAGTAAGCCGCGGCCATGCGCCGATAATATTCAGGGTGCTTTGCAAAATAATAGCCCAAGGCAAACAGAGCCATGACCGAGCCCTGAGAGTGACCAGCCAGAATAAAGGGACGTCCTCCGTTTACATGGGTGAAATAGTAATCCAAAGCCGCAAAAACATCCAGACAGGGAACGCCCTGATAGATTTTCAGAATCTCCTCCTGGCTCTTCCCGGCCAGACTGAAGACGCTGCACTGCCTGTAATGAGGGACATAAACATCGGTGGATTCGGCAAAGACCGAAGCCTGCAGCTCCAGATATTTCCGCGAGCGCAGCCGCACCTGAGGATCGTCTATGGAACTAATTATCGGCGCCTCCTCCTGTTCGGGATAATAACAGGTCGGATAAAGATAGACGGTATCCGCGCCGTGCTCATGCTTTTCCGGAAAAGCCAGCCAGCTGCTTTTGTCGCTGTAATCAACCGCGGCGATATTTTTTAAAGACATAATACCCTTCCCTGTCTCTGCAGATATCTGCAGCTTCTATTTGCCGAGCCTGCTTCTGAAAACCGTCAGAGAGAGCTCGCGGGCCAGTTCGGCCGCGATGCGGGCGGTTTCTCTTTCGGCGATGACGTCGGCGCAGCGCGTTACTCCGCAGACCTGCACCGAATCTATATTGGCGCCCTCGAGACACTTAAAGGCTCTCAAAAGCTCGAGAGGACTGAAGCCGAAACCGAAGCGGCGGCTCAGCGAAGGGGTCCAAACCGGATCTAAAATATCTACGTTGAGGATCAGGCGGCAGGCGTTCCCGTTCAGCTCGGCCAGAGAAGTCTTTAAGGCGTCCTCAAGATTCAGTTCAAAAGCGGTCAGCAGCCTGTGATTGTAGCGGGCCCACCTCTCGGTCTCCTCCGTAAAGCTGCGCGCACCCACATACCAGACCGTGCCGTCTACAGGCAGAGTTCCGGAATTGCCGGCCTCTTCGACCGACATATTGACGCCTGGAGCATAGATCTGGCCGCTGATACAGACGACCGGAAGCGGAGGAGCTTCCTTGATATATCCCAGCACAAGAGCGGCGTCCGCGCGCTCCGGCAGATCAAAAGCCTTAAAGCTGCGGAAATCACGCCGAAGCATAACGGAATACGGACATATTTCCGCCGAGGCCTGGCGTATTAAATCGGCCTCCACGCTGTCTCCGGTTATCAAAAGGCTCTGCTGCAGATCGATATTTTGTCTGGGCGAATTATCGGCTCCCAAAAATCCCGGCATATAGTTTTCTCCTGAACACTTCTTTTTTGCGGCGCTGTTAAACAGACAGGCATATTCTGCCGCTAACTTCTAGATTCAGCCGCTTTAACCCACTTGCGCGCCGGATTTTTTTTGCGCATTGAGCGCGCAGGCGGCGGACGCCCCTTCCGCTCCGACATTGTGCGCTTCCCCTTCCGTCATTCCCGGCTGTCCGGATTTTAACATCTGCAGCCAAAGGCTCGGGACGATAAATAAGCCGAAGCTGATATGCGGCTAAGAACTGCGCGGCCGCTCAGTTTCCTTACGGCGCGGCGGTTCAGTACTGCGCCGATTGTCCTCGGCAATATCTTCCGTTTTCCGCAGAGCGAATAATCTTATCTCACCTTCGCGGCCCCGCCGCAAAACGGCGGCAAAAACAAAAATTATCCGGCAGGCAGGATTTTTCCGGCGTATATAATATCTTAAGCAGGCAAACCTATTTTATGTGTTCTCAAAAAATTAGCTGTACAAAATATTCATATGTACGCTTAACATATTGTATATTATTCATTTTCCTGCTGGCGAGCCTGTTCAGATGCGCTTCGGCCTATGCAGACGAAGGGCGCTACCCTGAAAACCTGGTCTGGCGCTTAATAACCGAAGACGAACTGGAAAAGATTACCGCATGCCGCGAGACCTTTCATGAGAGAGAACACAGCGCTCCGCCCCTTTTTGAAGAGCCCAATATGCCCTTTGGCGAGATACAGAGCGAAAAGAACACGGCTTTAATCGTCCAGCCGGCCCCCGCCACCTGGGAGCTCCCGCCCTTTTATACGATCGGCGTTCCCAACGCCAAGGCCCCAAAAAAGGAAGCATCTAAAAAACCGGCTCCTGTTCCCACCGGCTTTGCGGAAATTTCCTCGCAGACCGAAGAACTGCCCGACGCCTCTCTCCAGCCTCTTCCCCGAAGAGCCAATCTCAACTTTTCCGCTCCTGACACAGCCCTGCCCACTCCTTTCAGCCTGCGGCGCTACCATACCAAGACCAAAGGCTTTTTCCAGATTGCCGCATACGGAGGGCAGGGAGACAGCCTGTTCGCCGAGCGCTACTATAATACGCTCAGATTAGCCGCTCCCAACCGGACTCCCATAGAGGGCTTCGGACAAAAGGCCTTCATATCTTTTATCCCCAGTCTGCAGAGCCAATCTCCGGACAGCCTGCCCGAATTCAATATCGAAACGGCTAAGGGAGAGCTGAGCTTCTCCGACATCGCCCCTCAGGGAGAAGCCAAACCCGAAGAGCTGGACCCCGGCATTCTCAAATCCCGGCAGGCGCCGAGCTTTTCCACTATCCCCGCCGAAAGCTGTCTGCCCAAGGATTTTGAAAACGAGGTCCGCAGACAGATGGTGCGTCTGCGCTATCAAAATGTGCAGACCCACAAAAAAATTGCCGGCGCGTCCGCTGCGGACAATCCTCAAGCCTTTGAGAGCCCGGACGGCGGCAAAGCGTCCCCCGGCGCCGACGGCGCCGCTTCGGACACGGAGGAAACCGCAGATATCAATTCCGACGAAGGCGAAGACGGCGGACTCTTCGGCGGTTTTCAGGAAAAGGCTGAGGAAAAGGAGCTCAATCCCTTTGCCCCCCGGACGGATCTCATGCAGAATCCCGACGGCTTATACGTCATGATTATTTATTATCCTCAGCAGAGCTTAGTATGCGAGCTGGCCATTGATACCCGCTGCTGCGATCTTCAGGCCTTCTTCAATATAGCGATGCTGGTTCAGGCAAGAATGCAAAGGTGGTAATTATTTAATAAAAAAGTCTGACTAAAAATTTATCTTAAAAATTTTCTGCTCAAATTTTTGCTGTATTATTGCCGCTGCAGGCTTTAATAGCAGGCTTAATATTATTTTGTCATAATTTTTTTCATTTAGGGTCTTTTTTTTTTCGCTCTTTGTGGTAAGATAGCGTTTGCATGGGACCTCGTATGTCTGCCAGCAACACAAGGAGGAAAATAGTTGGACGATTTGGTCGTGGAGTTCCGGGGTGTCAGCCGGAAATATGGCTCTGTGACAGCCGTCAACAAGATGGATCTAAATATTCATCGCGGCGAATTTTTTTCTTTGCTGGGCCCTTCCGGGTGCGGTAAGACTACCACACTGCGCATGATCGCAGGTTTTGACGAGCCC
>JAFTAM010000080.1 GCA_017458675.1 bacterium | reverse complement strand
TTCTCCGCAGGTCGTGGTAATAGCTCACGGCGTTGATAAAACGTCTTGCAAAGTCCTTGAAGCTCTTTCCGGACCATTTATCTTCAAGCAGCGCTTCCGTTAAAAGGTCCGAAAACTTGTCAAAACTACCTTCCGCCTTGGAGAAAAGTTTTGCGCAGGCGCCCTTAATCAAATAGCCTAAAAATTCATTTTCAATACTCTTAATTCTAGGATTTCGGCCTCTGCCGTAAACAGAAGCTGCAGCGGCTTCTTGTATGCGTTCAGCCACTGCGCTGTAAATTAGAGCGGCAATCTCCACCTGTTCTTCAGAATCCTTGCGTTTATTTTTCCCCATATTATCCTCCGCTTTCTTATCGCTCATCGCCCTGCGTAGTTGTCCCGCAGAATCAGATTGTCTATTTCTTCAGATCTGCGCTTCTTTAATTTTGCCCGCATTTCGTGGTAGCACACCTGTTGAGCAAACTCGTTGACATATCTGTCGAATTCCTCTTTGGGCCATTTATCCTTAAGCAGCGCTTCCGCTAAAAAGTCCGAAAATTTATCAAAATCGCATTCAGCCGTCATATAAAGATCGCGGCAGAACGTTTTAAGTACTGTGCTGTACAAACGATATTTCCCCGGTTCAATTTCTTGATCTAGCCCCTCACCGTAAAAAGAAGCGGAAATTACTTCTTTTATACGGTCTCCAATCATTTGATAGAATATTGCTGCGGCCGCTCGTTGGCAGTCCTCTTTGCGTTCACTGTTTTCCATGGTTTCTCAACGCCTTTCTGCGCTTGTATTCTTCTATTTCGGCCAGACAGCGGGCTTTGATATCGGAAGGAGCCTCGTCGCCGCCTAACCACCAGACTGGCTCGTCCTTTTTCTCCTGACTGCAGCCGTGGAGAGCGGCGGCGAAGGCCTGCTCGCGATATTTTTCCCTGGCGATATAGTTCGATATTATTACTATCTGCCGGAAGCTCAGAGTTTCCCAAATCTGCCGAGGGCTCAAGGCGTAACGGGCGGCGATGGGCTCGACCATGCCGAGCCAATAGAGCCCCTGGCCTTCGTTGGGACGCGCCTTTACTTCTCTGCCGCCTGCTCGGCTATTGTATTCTGAATTTTTTTTAGAACGTCGGCCACGCCGTTTAAGGAATCCTGAATCTCAAAGAGCCTCTTCTTCTGGTTGGGGCTGAGAACTTCCAGGAAGTCTTTATCGACGATGCCGTCCTTGTCGCGCAGCACCGCCTGCAGCAGCTTGAGCTCGATTTCTTCCAGAGCGGCGGCGGAAGCGCTCTCGGGATTGCTCAGCAGTTCTCTGACGGCTTTGTTCAGAGCCAGCTGCAGATTGGTGTAGTCGCGCAGCTCTTTGGCGCTCATCTCCTGCAGCGTGAAAGGCAGGCCTTCGATTTCCACGGTCTGGGTGCTTTTCTCAAGAATGAAAGATTCCATTATATTAAACTCCTTTTACTGTAAAACGTCATTGAAATAATCCTCTAAGGGGCGGCGGCGCGGCGCTTTAGGCATGGCGCTGCCGGGAAGGCGGTGGTAGCCTTCAAAATGTTTGTAAACGCCCCGCGTCGGCTGAAGCGCAGTCATTTCCTGCCCTATCTCCTGCAGAGCCTCGCGGATCTCATATGGCGGAACGCCGTACCTTGCAGCCAGTTGGTAAAGGCTGAAACCGCTGCTCTTGAGGCGGAAAAGCTCCAGCTTTTCCTCGTGAGTCCATATCCGGCGCGGCGGCTCCGCTAAGGGCCTGCTGAAGAAGCTGTCCATTTATCTTTCCCCTTTTTATGAAAAAGGAGCCTCGGCCTCGGCGGCTTCGGCTCCTTGAGAACAAAGGCAGAGGCCTTACGCGCTCTGCGTATAGCGGTAGCTCGCCTTGATCGTGCTGTTCTCGGCGAAGCTCATGGTCGTGCCTTCAATAGAAGTAATCTTACCGGTGGAATAGTTTACCGTGTAATCGGTATTGAAGGTATAAGTGGTATTGCCGTCGGCCGATTTAAGCACAACGGAACCGGCCACGATGGGAGCGTGAGTCAAAACGAAGGCCGAATCGGATACGCTGTAGGTCACGGTCTCGTCGTTGACGGCTATGCCCTCGGGCTCGCCGGCGTTCTGGTTGTTCTGGCCGCCGTTGTTCTGGCTGCCGTGATGAACGCGGATATAGCCCAGAGGAGCGGTCGAGTTGTTTTCGTCTCGGATGGCGGTAATGGTTACACCCTGTCCGACCCAGTCGGAAGAGGTAAAGGTCAGCTCGGTGGTCTCGCAGCGCAAGTTTAAGACCGCCGTCCGCTCCGCAGCGTTCATAATTGCCAGTCCAGCCGGCAATGAGCTAAATCCAGAGCTCGCGGACGCTCACTCCGCATTCCGCCGCCGCTTTATTGAAGGCAGCCTTGTCCGTATAGCGCCGGCCTCTGAAGGTTATGCTCTCCAGGCTGACGCAGCCCGCGAAAGCGTTGAGTTCAATTTCCTCTATGCTATCGGGCAGAGTTATCCGATTCAGGCCGGCGCAGCCTCTGAAGGCGTCGCCGCCGATGCGCTTTACGCCTTCGGGAAGGGTTATCCCGGTTAAGCTTTCGCAGTCTTCAAAAGCGCCTTCGCCTATAGAAGCGGCGCTGCCGGGAAGAATAACGCTTTCCAGGCTTCTGCAGCCCGCAAAGGCGTATCTGCCGATGCGACCGACGCCTTCGGGGACCGCCGCGCTTATCAGGCCGCTGCCGACATAAGCTTCATCTTCGGCGGCGTCGTCGGCGATAAAATTAACTCTGCAGGCAGAGACGGCTTCGCCAAACTCAGCGGCGGAAGCATAGCTTACGCCCCTCCAGATTATCTCCTTTAAAGCGGCGCAATCGGCAAAAATATCGCTGCCGAAAAGCTCTGCGCCGTCGGGAACGGTTATGCTCTCCAAGCTGCAGCAGCCCGCAAAAGCCCTGTCCTCAAGCGTCCTGACGCTGGCGTGAAGCACAATATGCTTTAAGCTGACGCAGCCGCAGAAGGCCTCTGCCTTTATCCCTGTCAAGCCCTCGGGCAGAGCGGCGCTTTCCAGACCGGTGCAGTCCGCAAAGACGCTCTCCTCAAGAACCGCGACGCCGGAAGGAACAGCCGCTCTCTTCAGAGAGGAGCAGCCTCTGAAGGCCGACGCGCAGATTTCGGCAACGCTGTCCGGAAGCTCAATTTCCCTTAAAGCGGCGCAGTTCTCAAAGGCGCTCTGCCCTATTATTTTTGTGCTCCCAGGCAGAACGACGCTCTTCAGAGCCGTACAGCCGCTGAAAGCCCAGCCGCCGATTACGGAGACGCCCTCAGGAACGACAGCCCCGGCCAGAGCTCCGCAGCCGGCAAACAAGCCGGACGCGACCGTATTTAAGCCATCGGGCAGAATCGCGCTCTTTAAGGCAGAACAGTCCTCAAAAGCGCCGGTTCCGACCGACCGCACGCTGTCGGGAATAATTACGCTTTCCAGGCCGCTGCCCGCAAAGGCATAGAAACCGATTTTTACGATGCCGTCGGGAATGATCGCCTTTTTCAGAGCGCTGCGGCGGTAAGCCCCGTATTCTTCGGCCCTGTCGGCGATAAAGACATTCCCTGCGAATTTGTTGTTTTTCATATCGCACCTCAGCTTTTAAACACATACAGCCTTAAAACTGTCAGAAACACCGGAAAATAAAGGTAGAAAAACACTTAAAAGAAGCAATCCGCAGATAAAAACGCAGATTTAAAGAGCCGCGGCTCAGGTCCAGATTTGAAAAAACAGTTTACAGAATTAAAGCTTTTGAATTATTGTATTCTCTCTTGTGCCTGAACACTTCTGCATTAAGGCGAAAATTCCTGCCCAATAATTGGGATATGTAGTATAAAGCTTCAGATTCTTCGCTGCGCTCAGAATGACATGGCTTATAACTCGGAATGACAGATCCCGGGCGTCATCCTGAGCCTACAGGCGAAGGATCTGTGTCTGGCTTCAGCCGCAGTATTATTCGCTGCGCTCGGAACGGCAAGGCCGAAGCGCGCCCTGAGCCTGGCTAAAGGTATGTCAGCTCGCAAGGCGGGATATTCTTCGCAGCTGGGCGCAGAATAACAAGGACGGCGGCCTCATCCTGAGCCGTAAGCGACAGAGCCGCACGATCAGTCTGAAAATGGATTTTCCCAAAAACATTGAAATTGTAACGGTTTACGTTCTCGGCTTTATCATCCGCAGAAAATTGAACGCAGCAGTATAATAATTCCCCGATAACGAGGAAAAAGAGTTTATAATCAGCGATCGCCTGAACACTAACACGGGGCAACGGAGGAAGACGCATGGTCAAACAGTGTATGTACTGCGGATATCAGTTAGAGGACGCCGCAAAGTTCTGCCCCGGCTGCGGAAAAGCCGCGGCGGCTCAGTCAGAACCGCCCATGCTGAAGTGCGCATACTGCGGCGCCGAGCTCTATCCTACTTCAAAATTCTGTCCGAAGTGCGGCAAAAAAGCAGGCAATGCTCAGCGGCAGAATCAGACACAGGAGCAGACGCCGCCGGCGTCCGGTTGCGCCCACTGCGGCGCTCAGCTCTACCCGACCTCAAAATTCTGCCCCAAGTGCGGCAAAGCGGTTCTGCGCACGGCGCCGCTGGAACAGCCGCCTACAGCTCCCCTGCCTCAAAGTCAGCCGCCTGTTCAGGTCCCCGCCCCGCCTCCGGAGGCCAAAGCGCAGCCCAAAGCCGAGCCGAAGCCGGAAGCGCCCCAAAGGAAAAGCAATCTCTGGCTCATACTGGTAAACGCTCTGCTGTTCCTGACGGCGCTGGGGCTGCTGTTCCTGAACATCCGCGTTGTGCCGGAAAAGATCAAAGAAGCCTCCGCCTCCTCCTCAGCTTCTCCCATTGAAGAAAACGTCGTAACCGACGAGATTCAGGCGGAATACGACATACTGTCCTCCGGCGGCTCCCTGCTTGGGAAAGACGAATCCGAAAGCGAACGCATACACCGCAACGACTATTCCGGGATAACAGACAAAGACAAGGACGGGGACGGCGAAAAATGAAAAAGCTAACAATATTGCTAACTGCGATAATACTGATACTCGCGGCCGTTTTCGCCTGTTTCGGCTGGCCGGGCTTTCTGCTGGAACGTTTCCGCAAGGACGGCCCGCCGGAAAAACTGACGGTAAAGCAGACCGCCGTGCCTGAACGCGCCGTCTGGAAAGGCAGCTCCAAGGCTTTCTCCATAACGCCAATTGCAGGCATTACCGTCTCCGCGGCGGAGAACGCCATGGACAAAGACCGCAGCTTTGACATTTCTGAGCTGAGCGAAGACGAGCTGGAAGAAGCTGCCGCGGTTTACAGCCGGGAACTGAAGGAAGATATCCGCCCCCTCGGAGGTATGCACATCAGCGCGAGACTGAAGCCCGACGAGCTGCTGCCGGAGGGCTATACGGTACAGGTCGACCTGGCGGCCCGCGGCATCCCGGAAGAACTCTGGAAGGACGTCACCGTTTTCCGGCGCGACGACAACGGCATGTACTACGAGTACGCTTCATGGATTGACGGTTCCGTGCTGACCTTTGAGAGTCAGCAGAACGGCGCCATTTTCTGGGCGGTGAGCACAGCGGTCATCTATCTTTCGGCCGACGTATTCCTCCCGGCGGTGGGTTCGGGAGTCGAATGGTTTTCGCGCAGCAGCGTCATCTACGTCACCGAAACCGATCAGCTGAACTCAAAAAAGATTTTTAAGCTGAAGTGGACGTATTCCGCCGGCGACGAGGTCTACCTGAACCGCAAAAATAAAATTATCGAGAAAACCCGCCAGTCGCTGGATATAGCCAGAATCCGTCAGCGCTTCACCGACGAGAAAGGCCGCGAGCCGAAAGCCGCGGACGAGCTCATGGCCTTTAAGGAGCAATATGCAATCAGACAGCTGGAGTCCGGAACCGACGCCCTCCCCGCCGAATACCGCGAAATCTGCAATACTCTGGAAATGTCGGATTCAGTGAAAAGCTTATATACCCCGGATATGGTGCGGAAAATAGCCAATTGCCTCAGAGGCGGCAGAGCTTATTGCAA
The DNA here is from genome assembly GCA_017458675.1 of bacterium. GTDB lineage: Bacteria > Vulcanimicrobiota > Xenobia > Xenobiales > Xenobiaceae > RGIG3641. Next base: position 35,271 of record JAFTAM010000080.1, on the reverse strand, counting down.
ATCGCTGGGGATCAAACTCCCGAAAACCTGCATGACGGTCGAGCTTGTTCCGAAAATCACCGGCGCGCCCGCCTCAGGTCTCTCGGTTTCGCCCCTTATATTCCTTTCCAATTATCTGGTGCTGCAGACGCAGTATCTCCTGGACAACCCCGCCCAATTCAACGATCTGGCGCTGACGGCGGCTCATGAGTACTTCCACGCCTGCACCAACTGCTACAAGTGCCAGAATCTTGCCAATCTGAAGATCAATGAGGCGACTGCCCAGACAATCGAGTTCGACGCCGTTAAGTGGCTGAAAGCCAACGGATATACGGATGCTGAACCGAGTCTGACCAATGCGTCAAAAATCGAAATGTACGGCCTGCCGCTCAACGACTATAAGGTACGCTATGCCGACGGCACATCCAAGAAATTTTCCGGTTCAGACAAGTCCGATACAGGCTATCCGCTCTGTCATTTGATCATGTATCTGATGAAAAAGATGCCGAGAGCGACCCAAGACGGAAGCGAGTGGCACAATATCCTGTCCACCTACAGTAAATACATGGGAGCCCCGTCCGTGACGGACTTCCTGAAAGACTGCTTCTCCCTGAGCGACGAGAGCTTCACCAACTATTATTATCTGTTCGCCAGAACCAATCAGGCGAAATTCTATGAAAGCGCCTCGCAGAACTTCGGAAACTGGTCCTATCCCATATCGTCCGTCGCCCGCGGCGCTTTCTCCGCCCACATCCCCCTGGACAATCACAACTATACGATCCGCGTGCGCCAGCTGGTTCCCTACGCCGCCGAAGATGCTGAAGGCGAAGTTTCCATGCTGGTCGTCTGCGATTCCGACTTCGCCAAGAACCTGTCCGACACCAAGCTGCTCCCGGTAGGCAATCGGCACAACAAACAGGCCCGCTGCGGCTTATTCTATGAGCCCATGGAAACTGGCTGCGGCGAATTCCTGAACTGCTATATGATGGAGATCGACGGCGGCCTCGGAACCATCGGCAAAAAGTCCGGTTATTCCATCTATCGCCTGGACGCTCCGCCTGCCCCGGAGCTGAAGGTCGATAAAAATGCGGTCAAGTTCCGCCTTCCCAAAAAGAGCGGCGCCGCCGAGGCGGGCTATATCGACGGCTATCGCCTGAGCTTTAAGTCCGAAGACGGCAAGCTCAGCGAGTTCCTCTATCCCATCGGCGACGCCGGCAAAAAGAAGTCGCTTTCGCTCAGCGACCTGGTCAATAAAATGCCCGAGGGCGGAAAGAAAGCCTCGGTAAAACTTTCCGTCAGCATCTGCGAGTATATAGAAGGCAAAGGCAGTGAAAAATGCTTCGGTCCCGAGTCGGACACTTCCGTAAGAGGCCGGATAAGCGGCGAGGAAAAGGACCAAAAGAAGGACGGCTTCGACCGGGATTCTGATAAAAACACCGGCGGCAAGTCTCACGGAAAGTGGATACAATACCACGTAATGACCGAAGGAGACAGCACGGGTAAAGACGGCTGGGGCAATGCAATTACGATTACTTTAAAGTCTTCTCCCGGAAAGTATGAGCGGAAGTGGACCTGCAGCACAGACTATTACTCCGCCAGCGGAGACTTTATGTACAGAAAAGGAGATACCACCACTGTCACCTGCACCAACTCGGCCCCGCCGGCAAAGATTAAGGGAGGCGACACGGTGTCTATTGCCGCCACCCTGGCGGGCTGCTACGAAAAGCGCTCGCACGGTTCCCGGGACTATCCATCCGATTTCGCGGACGGCGGCAGTATGTCTATAGTCGCCAGCTACAAAGCCGGCGATTACGCGTTCTTCAAATTCGGCGAAAAAGGCGACACGCTCTACACCTCATGGGACGAGCCCACGGCTTCCCGAAAGTTCGAATGCGTAATCCGAAACGGAAGAAGAGACGGTGAAGAAATGGAGATTCGCGTTTCGTCGCTGGGCATGCACTACCATTATTATTACAGGTGGTCCGAATAAGACGCCGGCGAACGTCAGGCAGCATGCAAGGCAGAGCCGGCAATGTCATCCTGAGCCGGCAGGCGAAGGATCTGCATAAGACTATTAAGCCTCAGATTCTTCGCTGCGCTCAGAATGACAAGGACAGCGGCAGCTCCGGTATAACATAACGCGTCTCCGCACTTTTCAACAGAATCGGCAGTCAAAAAAATACATAATTCAATATATTCAGCGCCATAAAATTCGCACATTTCAATATATATTATACATAGAAAATCGCACATTTCAATAATAGGCACAGAAAAAGCGATTGATCCGATTATGCCCCACCGGCGGCTCGGGCAGGTTCTCATTGCGCATAAGACTTGGGGCAATAGCGTATCGAGAACCCGGCAGCAGATATCAAGCCAGCGGCGCTGCCTGATTCGCCGAAACGATCCCGCCTGCTCCGGACGCAATACTTCAGAATTATTCGCCGCGCTCGAAACGACAAGGCCTGTCATGTCATCCTGAGCCGACAGGCGAAGGATCTGTACAAAGCGATAGAGCGCAGTATTCTCGACCGCACTCGGTGTGACAAAACAATAAGGCATTGCGTCAAACGCAGCGCCTCAAATTGGCTCAGCTGACAATGTCACTGTAAGACACAAGCGAGACATTGCCCATTTGCTCCGCCTTATCAGCACATCCTTTTGTAAAGCCCGAACGCGAAAACAAACAGTAATGCATATTTTTATAACGGAACAGACCGCTTCTTTGTATAAGCAGTTCAAGCACTCCGATATCGACCTTATCATTAGTCCACTTGCACTCTCCAAATAAAGCAGTATCTTTATCCTGCTCGCCCATTATATCTATTTCTGCCTGCGATCTGGTTTTGGGGTTATTCCCCCACCATCTTCCGAGAGATTTGAATACGACTGGGGTTTTTCCAGCCAGCAAAAGTTTCCACAGATACTGTCTGCATATATCTTCAAATATGCTCCCCATATATTCAGACAGATGCGGTTCGATTCTGCTGTAGGCAATATCAGCCGCTCCGCGGGCTATATACGACGAATTATCAACCACAAAGCGATACCAGAATCTGAACATATTATCCGAGACTTTATATATCGTCTTCCTGGAGCTGTTCTCCCCATAGGGCGTTTCTTTTTCAACTAATCCTAAATTGATCAGATTTTTGAGATATGCCGCACATACATTTGTATCTTCCCTTATCCTGTCGGAAATTTCGGAAACTTTTGTCGCGCCCCCCGCGACTGCGGATATTACCGCCGTATATACAGCAGGCTCCCTGATCTCCTGTTTTAACAGATTCGCAGGTTCTTCATATAAAAATGACATTGTATCAAGAAAGCATCTTTTAATGTTGTCCTCGATACTTTGTTTATCATCTATCTGAAGAAGATATTGGGGCGTGCCGCCGACTATTCCGTATGCGAGCGCTTTATCTGCCGGAGACATATTTTTCAGATAGCCGCAGACCTCAAAAAAGTCAAACGGTTCTATCTTCATCTGAGCGGTGCGTCGGCCATACAAAGGGGCTTTGTAAGCAAGAACATTATCAACCATATATGATATGGACGAACCGCAGAGTATAAGCATCAGCTTGGAATCATCCTTATGCTTGTCTATAAGCATCTGCAAAGTTGAAGACAGACTCTTTTCGGCTCTTGCCACATATGGGTACTCGTCAATAACAAGTATTGTCCGTTCCCTGCGTGAAATATCGAACACAAATTCCAATGCCGACTGATAAGAAGAAAAGGAAGTCTCTGCACTTATGCCGCTGGAATACTCGATTATCCTGCGGCTGAGATTATTCAGATTCTGCTGCGCATTGCTCTCAACGCCAATGAAGTATATTGCCTTTTTATCGGAAAGGAAATGATTTATCAGCGCAGTTTTTCCGATTCTCCTTCGTCCGTAGATAATAATGAACTCAAATCTGCCGCTCTCATACTTTTTCTGCAAAGCTGCGAGCTCTTTTTCTCTGCCAATAAACATAGAATCACCGCCGATACCGATATTACCATAAGACTGCAATTTAGTAAAGTATGTTTTAGTAAATCGTATCTGAGCAAATTGCAGATAATTTTTTGCTGCGCCGGAAGTATCAAGGACTGCCGGTGTCATCCTGAGCCGCAAGGTGAAGGATCTATACAAAGCGATAAAGCGCAGGATTCTTCGCTGCTTTCAAAATAACAAAAACGGCGGGCAGATCCTCCGATCCGCTTCGCCGTTTATTATTGTCTATATCCTCCCGCGCCGAACTAATCGCGAATCCTGCCGGAATAGCTCCACCAGCTGGGCTCGCCACTAATCGTTTTTCTTCTTATAACGCTTGACCGACGCTTTCTTTCTTCCAAAATCCGGCGTCGCTTGCTCTCCTCAGTCAGCCTTATATCGCCGCGCCTCATCAAAAGATCCAGCAGGCGTCTGGCTCTGGCATAGCCAATCCGCAGATAACGCTGCAGGTCCTCAACTGAAGCCTTACCTCACCTGATGATTAAATCCAAAGCGTCTTCAAGCAAAGGATCTTCCGCTTCAAAGCAGGCCCTCTTATCAGTTGTACCCTTTGTCTCATCCTGGATATCAAGACTTATCAAATCAGCCAATCCTATATAGCCGCGCTCAACCAAACTTCTCAGCAAACTGCGGGCTCTGTCATAGCCGACCTGCCGGTCTTTCTGCCGCATCGCGGATATAATCTGCTCGCGGTTCAGATTCAGAATGACGTCCAGGACTTCTTAAAGAAGCAGAGGGGCTTCGGAATCGGAGCCGCCGCCCTTACCGCCGCTCTCTTCGGACGCCTTTTCCTGAATATCCAGCGTTATCAGATTGTCAGGGACAGCCTGCGCAGACCAGAATTCCACGACTTTCCGAATTTCGTCATTATTAACAAAAGCGCCCTGAATGCGCGTCGTCTCATCGGCGCCGATGGGCTTATAGAGCATATCGCCCTTGCCCAACAGATGCTCGGCGCCCTGAGTGTCCAGAATTACCCGGGAATCGACGCCCGAAGATACCGCGAAGGCAATTCGTGAAGGAATGTTCACTTTTATCAGACCGGTAATGACGTCGGTTGAGGGCCTCTGAGCAGCCGCTGCCATATGAATTCCGGCGGCGCGCGCCTTCTGGGCCAGCCGGCAGACAGAGCGCTCCACATCCTTAGAGGCGGCCGTCATTAAATCGGCCAGCTCGTCGATGATCAACACCACCCAGGGCATGGCTTTATCCGGATGCTTTTTGTTATATTCGCTGAGGTTTCTGACCTTGTTTTTGGCAAACAGAGCATAGCGCTCCTCCATGAGCTTAACCGTCTGATTCAAAGCCGCCGCAGCGGTTTTGGGATCGGCGACGATTCTGCCGGGTTCCTCGCCGCTGAGATTCATTAAATGCGGCAGACCCTCAAAGACTGAAAGTCCCGTCTGCCCGGCGCCGATTATAAGAAGCTGCAGACGCTCGGGATCAAAGCGGTAAAGCAGACTTAAAATTAACGTACTGATACAGGCCGATTTGCCGGTTCCGGGAGCGCCGGCAATAAGCAGATGAGGCGTCTTGGCTAGATCAAACACTCTGACCTGACCGTAAAGGTCCTTGCCCAAACCGCAGCACAGCCCTTTGCCGCTGCGAAAAGCGTCAGAATCCAAAACATCTTTCAAAACAACTGTTTCGGCGACATCGTTGGGAACCTCAATGCCTACGGCCGACTTGCCGGGGGTCGGCGCTTCCATGCGTACAGAAGCGGCATCCAGGGCTAAAGCGATCTCGCTGCTCAGGTTGGTAAATTTATTGACTTTTACTCCCGGAGCGGGCTCCAGTTCATAACGGGTGACGGCCGGTCCGTGCACGACATTTGTAACCGCAGCTTTGACGCCGAATCTCTGCAGCGCTTGGCTCAGAATTTCCGATTTATCGGCAAAATCGCGCTTCCAGCCATTATCCGGAGATTCGCTGAGCAGATCTAAAGACGGCAAATGATACATTCCCGCCGCAGCCTCCGGCGCCTGCGTATCCTCAGGAGCAGCATCGCAGTTACGGTCAGCATTATCGGCGGCAAAGGCATTGTCAGACAATTTTCCGGTTTCACTATCAGTCATAATGCAATATCATCCTCCCAGAGAAAACTATATTATTTACATTGATACAGTTATAATACATGCATAATTACATTATACCAATACTAAATGTAAACCAGGGATATTTGTATCTTCATTTTACAATATATTAACATTTCAGCAAGCTATTGCCTACAGACAGACAAAGATTCTTCGCTGCGCTCAGAATGACAAGAGTTGTCGTGTCATCCTGAGCCGACAGGCGAAGGGTTCGTACAAAGCGATAAAGCGCCGGATTCTTCGCAGCGCTCAAAATAACAAGGAATGCGCCGTACTGAGCCCGGCGGCGGACAGCTTAATTATGCCGACCGCGGCGTTTTATTCCCAGAAGAATGAATTATTGACTTATTGCGGGAAAAGAATACAGCTGACAGAAAGGAACCGGTTTTGCCTTCCTGGGCAATCAGTATCATCTCAACGTCGGCGGCGATGATTTTTACATCGATCTTCTGTTATATCACCTCAAGCTGCGCTGCTATGTGGTTATAGAACTCAAAACCGGCGAATTCAAACCGGATTACGTCGGAAAGCTCAATTTCTATCTCTCCGCGGCAGACGCAATTCTTAAGTCAGAAACCGATAATCCGACCATAGGGCTCTTGCTCTGCAAAACAAAAAACAACTTAGTCGCAGAATACTCTCTCAAAGACGTGTCCAAACCGATCGGTGTCAGCGAGTATCGCGTGACCGGCGTTTTGCCGGATGAACTGCGCAATCAGCTGCCGAGCGTCGAGGATATTCAGAACAGGATCAGCCTCGGTATAGACCGGCAGGCGTAAAATAATACTTAACAGGAGCGCCGGCATATATGCGGCCTTTATAGTTCCAAACTGTTGGAATTTAACAAAAAATCATAAATACTCATAATAGTTATTCCGTTTTCGTCATGACGCACATTGATCACATCTTTAACGACAATTATCTTTTTAAACGAGTCTTTAACGCTTTTCAGCGGTTTCTTTTCCTGTTCTGTTTTCTCGGCGTCAGGCAGGCTGAGCGCTGACTGAACGTAGCAGCGTCTGCTTCCTCTGTTAGCCACAAAATCAATCTCAAGCTGCTTATTCGGGACAGTACCGTCCGCTGATCTGACCCTCTTTTGAACAACGCCGACATCTACGGAAAAACCTCTCATTTTCAGCTCATTGTAAATGATGTTCTCCATCAAGTGCGTTTCTTCGATCTGCCTGAATCCTAATCTTGCGTTGCGCAGACCGACATCCTCAAAATAATACTTAACAGGAGTGCCGATATATTTGCGGCCTTTGACATCATATCTTACAGCTTCGCTTATAACAAATGCGTTCTTCAAATATTCGATATACTGCCGGATAGTATTAAGGCTTATATCGGATTTTATCACACTTTTAAAGGTTGCTTCAATTTTTGAAGGATTCGACAGCGATCCTATACTCGAGGCAAGAACATTGATAAGGTCGTTTAACTCCTGTATTTTTTCAATACGGTTTCGTTCAACGATATCTTTGATATACGTTTCAGTAAAAAGCGTAGTCAGATACTGTACCTTCTGTTCTTCCGTCTTCATACTGAGTATCAGCGGCAAACCTCCGTAGACGACATATTCTGACCAGCCTTGATACCTGTCGCCGTCATAAGCGCTCATAAACTCCCCAAATGACAGAGGATAGATATGAATTTCATCCCCGCGCCCCCGAAATTCAGTAATTATATCTTTGGACAGAAACTTTGAATTGCTGCCTGTCACATATATATCAGCATTTTGGATATGAAGCAGTGAGTTCAGCACTTCCTCAAATTCGTCAAGCATCTGAACTTCATCGAGCAATATATAATACTGCTGGTTATCGATAATAAGAGATTCTATATATTCAAGTATAACATCGGGGTTTCTGTATTTCCTGTTTTGTCTAAGATCGAGCTGAACCTCTATAATATGCGCCTTGTCAGTGCCGTTTTCCAAAAGATAATTTTTGAAAATATTGAAAATCAAATATGATTTTCCGCTTCTGCGGATACCGGTTACAACTTTGATCATACCGTTGTGCATCCGTATTTTCAGAGCGTTCAGATAGCTTTCTCTCTTTATAACCATATAAGCTCCCCCTTCTCATTGAAAATCCGTGGTAACATTACCATTATTTTTCAATACATTATACGCTGAATATAAATTTAATGTAAGAGCCTTTCAGAAAAAATTGAAAAATGCCCAGGAATCATCAGAGAAATAAAGATTCTTCGCTGCGCTCAGAATGACAAGGACTTTCGCATCATCCTGAGCCGACAGGCGAAGGATCTATATAAAACGATAAAAAACTCGGATTCTTCGCTCAGAATGACAAAAACGGCGGGCAGATCCTCCGATCCGCTCCGCCGCTGACACTTATCTTTATCCCCCAGCGCCGGTCTAATCCCAGACTGCGCCCGCGCTTATGCCGGCTGCGATTACAGCCTCGTTGAAGGCGGCCTTGTCGGTATAGCGCTTGCCGCGAAAGGTTATGCTCTCCAGGCAGTCATAGTTAAAGAAAGCTTCTTCGCCGATTTCCTTAACACTGTCGGGCAGAATTATGTTCTTTAAGGCGCTGCAGTTCATGAAGGCGCGCTTCCCTACGGACTTTAGGCCTTCGCAGAGGACCGCGTCTGTTAAGCCGCAGCAGCCGTTAAAGGCGTCCGAACCGATGCTTTCGACGCTGCCGGGTACGGTTATGCTCTTTAAGCCGCAGCAGTTGACAAAGGCGTCCGCGCCGATATGTGAGACGCTGTCAGGGATAATTACGCTCACCGCTTCGCTCTCCAAAAAAGCTGCAGATGCAATTTCAGTTATGCCGTCGGGAATTATCACCTTTCTCAAACCGGTCAGGATGTAAGCCCTTTCTTCGTCGGCCCTGTCGGCGGTAAAATCAGCGGATAATTCGGAAAACGCCTCGTTGAAGGCCTCGGCGCTTTCATAAACCTCGCCCCTCCAGGTTATGCTCTTTAAGGCTTCGCACCCGGCAAAGGCCGTGCTGTGAACAGCGTCAATACCGTCGGGAATAACTATGCTCTCCAGACCGCATTCAGCAAAGGCAAAACCGTCGATAATTCTAAGTCCGGCGGGCAGGTTGGCATGCTTTAAACTCCCGCAGCCGGAAAAGGCGTAAGCACCTATCCTTATTAAACTCTCAGCCAAGGCTGCGCTTTCCAGACTGCCGCAGCCATAGAATGCCGCGCCGCCTATTGCTCTGACGCTGTCAGGAAGCTTGATTTTTTTCAAACTCTTACAGCCGCAGAAAGCAGAATATCCTATCATTTTAAGCCCTTCGGGCAAAACCGCCCTTTCCAAGCTGCTGCAGGCGGCGAATATGCTTTCTTCAAGAACTTCAACGCCGGCGGGAATTTCCACGCTCTTTAAAGAGCTGCAGCCGGCGAAGGCGCTGCCGCCAATTTCAGCGACGCTGCCGGGAATAATTACGCTTTCCAGACTGCTGCATGCAAAAGCGCTGTGCGCAATCTTTTCCGTGCCGTCGGGAATTACGGCCCGTCTCATGGCCCCGCACCGGTAAGCTCTTGACTCGCCGGCTCTGTCGGCAACAAACTCTGCAGAGACTTCAGAAAAAGCCTTATTAAAGGCTTCCACGCCGTCATAATCTCTGCCTCGCCAGGTTATCTTTAAATCTCCGCACTCCGCGAAAGCGTCGCAGTGGACGGCGGCGATACCGTCGGGAAGCTCGATATGCTTTAAACGGCTGCAATTCCCGAAGGCAAAGATGCTGATGCCGGCGACGCTGTCAGGAATGAGCGCGCTCTCCAGGCTGCTGTCCTCAAAAGCGGAGGCGGCTATTTCCGTCACTCCGTCGGCAATAATCACTTTTCTCAGCCCGCTGTAACTGTATGCGTCTTCTTCTCCGGCTTTTTCGGCGATAAAATCAGCGGAAGCCTCGGAAAAAGCCCTGTTGAAGGCTTCGGCGCTGTCATACGCCCTGCCGCGCCAAGATATGCTTTTTAAGGCCTCACACCCTGAAAATGCCTCATGATGAACGGCGATAACGGCGTCAGGAATGACGACGCTCTCCAAACCGCAGCCCCAGAAGGCGTCTTGGTCGATAAACTTTAATCCGGCGGGCAGCTCGATTTGCTTTAAACTGCCGCAGTCGAGAAACGCGCAGCGCCTTATTGCCGCTAATCCTTCAGGCAGGATGACTTGCTCCAGGCTGCCGCAGCCTGTAAACACAAAATCTTCAATGACCTTAACGCCGGCGGGAATTTTCACGCTCTTTAAATGGCTGGCTCCAAAAGCCATAGGTTCTATAGACTGCACGCTGTCGGGTATAACAACGCTTTCCAGACCGGCGTCATAAAAAGCTTCGGCTGCAATTTTTGTTATTCCCTCGGGAATTACCGCATTGACAATATCATCGCGGCCCCGGTAACAGTCCTCGCAGTCGGCTTTATCAGCGGCAAAAATATTTACAGAGGGTTTGCAGTTTTCAGTTTCGGTCATACAGTAACAATAGCTCCTTGACTAATGATATATTTATGTACGTATTATATATTTATATTCAAATTTTACAAATACTAAATACGCACTAATACTATTTATATCTGCATTTTACAGTATTTTAACATTTATAATGTCCGCTGCCGGCAAATACAGGCTGCGGCCGAAAGATTCTTAGCTGCGCTCGGAATGCCGGAATAAAACGGCGGACAGACACGGCATGACCGCGCCGCCGGCATTTGCTTACACAATATTCAGCAAACTAAAACCAGACGTCGCGGTGGACGCATATCCCGCTGCCTATGACCGCCTCATTGAAGGCGGCCATGTCGGTATAGCGCCGGCCGCGGAAGGTAATGCTTTTCAGGCGCGGACAGCCGGCAAAAGCCTTCTCGCCTATTTCCTCAACGCTGTCCGGCAGAATTATCCGCTTTAAGTCTGCGCAGCCGGCGAAGGCCTCGGTTTTTATCCTCGCCAAGCCGTCGGGCAGGACTGCGTTTTCCAGACTGCTGCAGCCGTAAAAGAATTTTTCCTCAAGCGCTTTGACGCCGGCGGGAATTTTTACGTTCTTTAAAGTCCTGCAGAAAAAGAAAGCCGACTCGCCGATTTTGTCGATACTGTCCGGAAGCTCGATTTCTGCCAGGCTTTCGCACATCTCAAAGGCAAACATGCCTATTTTTCTGAGTCCTTCGGGCAAGACCGCCTTTTTTAAAAAGCTGCACTCACTGAAAGCAAAGTTTCCGACAGCCCGCACGCCGTCAGGGATAAGCACGCTTTCCACACCGCTTTCCTGAAAAGCGTTGGCGGCAACTTCCCTGATGCCGGCGGGAATTATCGCCTTTCTCATGCCGCCGCAGCGATAAGCGCCGCATTCATCGGCCCTGTCGGCGATAAAATCGGCTGAATCCTCGTAAAAGGCCCGATTAAACGATTCAGCGCAGTCATAAACCTTGCCCCTCCAGACGATCCTCTTTAAAGCCCGGCAATTCTCAAAGGCTTCGCCGTGAACAGCTTCAACAGAGTCGGAAATAACTATGCTTTCCAGTCCGGATTCAAAGAAGGCAAATCTGTCGACACATCGCAGGCCGGCCGGAAGCTCGATATGCTTCAGGCCGGAGCAATAGCTGAAGGCTCCGTTTTCTATCCTCATTAAGCCCTCAGGCAGAACGGCGCGTTCCAGACTGCAGCAGCCGGATAATACTCCGCTTTTAAGAACCTTTAAACCGGCTGGAAGCTTCACGCTTTTAAGCGCGGGGCATCCAATGAAGGCATTTTCGCCTATTTCGGAGACGCTGTCGGGCAGCCGGATTTCCGTCAATCCGCTGCAGAGGTGAAAAGCGCCTTCGCCTATTTCCCGCAGTCCATCAGGCAATAGCGCCTTTCTTAAAAAGCTGCAGCAGCTGAAGGCAAATTTTTCTATAGATTTTACGCCTTCAGGAACGGTTATGTTCTCAAGGCCGCTTTCCTCAAAAGCATTGGCGGCGATTTTTGCTGCGCCCTCGTGAATTACCGCTCTTCTCATGCCCCTGCGGCGGTAAGCGGCTTCTTCTTCCGCCCTGTCGGCGATAAATTCGGCGGCGGCTTCGGAAAAAGCCTCGTTAAAGGCTTCGGCGCCGTTATACGCCCTGCCTTTCCACACTATGCTCTTTAAGGCTCTGCATTCCGCAAAGGCGTCGCCGTGAACAGCCGCGGCGCCGTCGGGAATGACTGCGCTTTCCAAAGCGCACCTGCGAAAAGCATGCCCGTCAATAATTCTGACTCCGGCGGGAAGATCGATATGCTTTAAACTTCTGCATTCATTAAAGGCGGACGCTCCGATACGGGTTATGCTTTCAGGAAGTACCGCACTCACGAGATCGCTGTATTCAAAAGCAGAATCCGCAATTTCCGTTATGCCGTCGGGAATTATCACCTTCCTCAGCCCGCTGTGACTGTAGACGCCTTCATCATCGGCCATTTCGGCGGCAAAAACGGCAGAATATTCGGAAAAGGCTTCATTAAAAGCCTCAATGCCGTCATAGACCCCGCCCCGCCAGACTATCCTCTTTAAAGCCGCATATTTGTATTTGCAAAAGGCTCTGCTGTGAACGGCGGCGACAGCGTCGGGAATGACTATGCTCTCCAAACCGGAATCATAAAAGGCGTCCTCGCCGATAAAACGGAGGCCTTCTGGAAGTTCGATATGCTTCAGACTGCGGCAGCCACAGAAAGCGCTGTCGCCGATACACCGCACGCTGCCGGGAACGGCAATGCTCTCTAAACGGCCGCATCCGCAAAAAGCATATTTGCCGATACTGACGACGCCTTCAGGAATGATCGCCTCGACAATATCCTCGCGATCTTTATAAAAGCCCTCTGAATCCGCACGGTCGGCGATAAACACGTTTTCCGCATTTTCGGCGTTTTTTGAGTTCTTCATATCTGCCTCCCAGACAAAACAATAATCTGTATGTTGTTATTACAAGAGCCTATTGTCGACAGACAAGCCCAGAAGTACAAAACCCGTATTGTCATCCTGAGCCGACAGGCGAAGGATCTATACGAAGCGATTAAGACACAGATTCCTCGCTTCGCTCAGAATGACAAAGCCGGCGGACAAAATTCGGTCCACGCCAAAGAGCGCCGCCGGACTAATTCCACACCTCGTCAACACTAACCCCAGCCGCCTTTACAGCAGCATTGAAAGCGGCCCTGTCGGTATAGCGCTTGCCGCGGAAGATAATGCTCTCCAGACTGGGGCAGCCGGAAAATGCATATACGCCGATAGTTTTTACACTGTCGGGAAGCGTTACGCTCTCTAAGCCGCTGCAGTCCCAAAAGGCAAAGCGTCCTATCGATGCTGCGCCGTCAGAAATAGTTATGTTCTTTAAGCGGCTGCAATTTGCAAAGGCAAATTCACTTACAGACCTGACGCTGCCGGGAACCATTAAGCTCTCTAAGCCGCTGCTGCTGAAGGCATGCTCGCCCAAAGAAACAACGCTTTCGGGAACAGTAACGCTCTTTAAGCTTTCGCAGCCCGAAAAGGCTAATTTGCCGATCGAATGCACGCTGCCGGGAATAATTATGATGTTCAGACTGCTGCAGTTGGCAAAGGCGAAGTCGCTTATCGATGTCAAGCTGTCGGAAAGCGCTGCGCTTTCCAAGCTGCTGCACTCGGAAAAGGCGTATTTACCTAAAGAAACGACGCTGTCGGGTATTGTTATACTCTTTAAGCCGCTGCACCGGAAAAAGGCGCTGTCGCCGACAGAAGTCACGCTGTCGGGAACGGTTATGCTCTCCAAACAGCTGCAATCGGTAAAGGCGCATTTGCCGACAGACGTCACGCCGTCGGGGATTATCACCCTTTTCAGACTGACGCCTCTGTAAACTCCGCCGTTCTCCCCGGCCCTGTCAGCGACAAAATCTGTCACGGATTCGGAAAAGGCTTTATTAAAAACCTCAATGCTGTCATAGACCTTGCCTCTCCAGATTATGCTCTTCAGGGCTTTGCACTCCGCAAAAGCTTCGCTGTGAACAGCGGCGGCATTATCGGGCACCGTCACACTTTCCAGACCGGAAGCACGGAAAGCGCACCTGTTTATAAATCTTACTCCGGAAGGAATATCTATATGCTTTAAGCAGCCGCATTCATTAAAGGCGCAGTATCCGACAGCCTCCAGGCCGTCGGGAAGCGTTATGTTCTTTAAGCTTTTGCAGCCGTAAAAGACGCAGCCACCAATATATGCAGCGCTGTCTGGAATTGCCAGGCTCTCTAAACTACTGCAGCCTGAAAAGGCGCATTCGCCAATTGATGTAACGCTGTCGGGGATTCTGATATTCTTCAAGCTGCTGCAGTACATAAAAGCGCCTTTGCCTATCGAGGTTACGCTGTCGGGAAGCGTTACGCACTCTAAACCGCTGCAGCCGAAAAAGGCGCGTTCACCAATAGACCTCACGCCGTCGGGAATTACCGCGCAGACTATGTCCCCGCGGTCCCTATAGCCGTCAGTCTGTTCTGCCTTATCAGCGACAAAGGCGCTTTCAGACAGTCTGCGGTTATCAGACTCAGTCATAATGCGATATCGGCCTCCTCGGATAATTTAGTAATGTTTGTATACAGATAACTCGCTGCCGCCAGACAAGCCCGGAATGGTAAAACACATATTGTCATCCTGAGCCGTCAGGCGAAGGATCTATACAAAGCGGAAAGCCACAGATTCCCCCCTGCGCTCAGAATGACAAAGCCGGCGGACAAGACGCGGCCCGCGCCGAAGACTGGAAGCGCCGCTCAGTTACCCCAGACCTCGCCAGCGCTTACCCCGCTCGCCATAACCGCCTTGTTGAAGGCGTCCTTATCTGTATAGCGCCGGCCGCGGAAGGTTATGCTCTCCAGGCAGGGGCAGTCTTTAAAGGCGTCCTCTCCTATTTTCTCTATACTCTCGGGCAGAACTACCTGCTTCAGGCGGCGGCATCTGTAAAAAACACTGCGCCCTATCGATACAGTTCCGTCAGAAAATGTTATGTTCTTTAAGCTGTCGGAGCCGCAAAAGGCGAAATGACCGACTGTCATCACGCTGCCGGGAACCGTTATACTATTAAAGCAGCAGCCGGCAAAGGCATGGTCGCCTAAAGCCGTTACGCTGTCGGGAATAACTGCGCTTTCCAAACTGCAGCCGGCAAAAGCGCCTGAGGCTATTTCCGTGACGCCTTCAGGAATTATCGCCCTCCTGATCCCCCTGCAGCAATAAGCGTCCGCTTCTCCTGCCCGATCGGCGATAAATTCGGCAGAGCCTTTGGAAAAAGCCTTATTAAAGGCTTTGACGCTTTTATAGACCTTGCCCCGCCAGGTTATATTCTTTAAAGCTTTGCAGCCGGCAAAGGCGTTACTGTGAACGGCGGCGATACCGTCGGGAATGGCTATACTCTCCAGACCTGAATCACTAAAAGCATATTCGTCGATAAAACGTATTCCGGAAGGAAGCTCGATTTGCTTCAGGCTGACGCAGCCGCAGAAAACGTTCCTGCGCAGTTCCGTCAAGCCCTCAGGCAAAACCACGTTTTTCAAACTGCTGCAGCCGCAGAAGACGCCACGCCGCATTTCTGTCAAGCCCTCAGGCAAAACCGCGCTTTCCAAGCTGCTGCAGTTTTCGAATAAACCTTCTTCAAGAACTGCAGCGCCGGCAGGAATTTCCACGCGCTTTAAAGCGCTGCAGCCGGAGAAGGCTCTGACGCCAATTTCAGCGACGCTGCCGGGGAGCTTTAGTTCCGTCAGACCGGTGCAGATGGAAAAAGCATCTTCACTTATTCTTTTTACGCCTTCGGGCAATACCGCCTTTTTCAGGAATTTGCAGCAGCTGAAGGCGCCATATCCGATTGAATCCACGCTGTCAGGAATAATTACGCTTTCCAGACTGCTGTATTGAAAAGCGCCATAGGCAATCTCCGTTATTCCGTCCGGGATTATTGCCTTCCTGATGCCGCTGCCGCGATAAGCATACTTTTCCCCGGCCCTGTCAGCTATAAAATCGGCAGAACCTTCGGAAAAGGCCTCATTAAAGGCTTCGACGCTCTCATAGACCTTATTCCGCCAGGTTATCTTCTTTAAAGCTTTGCATTCTGCAAAAGCGTCGCGATGAACAGCGATTATACCGTCGGGAATGACTATGCTCTCCAAACCGGAAGCGCTAAAAGCGTCCCACTCGATAAATCTGACTCCGGCGGGCAGTTCGATATGCTTTAAGCTGCCGCAGTATTCAAAGGCTCCGGGCTCAATTCTCAATAAGCTTTCAGGAAGCTTTACGCTTTCTAAACTGCCGCATTCTGAAAACACCGACGATTCAAGCGTTTTTATACCGGACAATATTTCCGCTTTTTTTAAGCCGATACAGAGCCAGAAGGCCGAATAGCCTATTTCGGAAACGCTGACAGGAAGTTTAATTTCCTTTAAACCGCAATAATAAAATGCATGGTCTTCAATTTTCTTGAGACCTTCCGGCAATATCGCTTCAGTCAAGAGGCAGCAGTCACGTAAGGCGAAACTGCCAACGGATTGTACGCTGTCAGGAATTGTTATGCTTTCCAAGCTGTCGCAGCCATCAAAGGCCTTTTCGCCTATTTTCGTTATTCCCTCAGGAATTGAAGCGCGGATAATATCCTTGCGGTTTTCATAAACGCGTTCGAGATCGGCGCTTTCGGCGATAAATACGCTTTCAGTGTTTTGGCTGTTTTCTGAGCTATTCATATCCGCATCCCGTTTTAAACAATAAATATGAGCTAATCGCCTGCCAGGCTCGCGCCTTATAAGTCAGCGAACGGCGAACCAGTTGATTATAACGCCTTGAAACCGCTTAGTTAACGTTATGGTTCCGACTAAGTTGATGCACAGTTTAATGATTTCAATATGCGGCTTATATTCTTTTCCGACTCAGAAAATCCTGCCCTAATATCGGGACATGTAATTTATATTTATGTAATTTTAAAGCTTATTGGTTATAAATGCGGCTAATAATTCACAAGAACGCTGACTGCCTGCAGAACAAAGATTCTTCGCTGCGCTCAGAATGACAGAAATTGCATTGTCATCCTGAGCCGACAGGCGAAGGATCTATATAAGCTTCAGGTTCTTCGCCGTGTTCGGGATGACAGGACCTGCATTGTCATCCTGAGCCGACAGGCGAAGGATCTATATTAAGCTTCAGGTTCTTCGCCGTGTTCGGGATGACAGGGCCTGTCTTGTCATCCTGAGCCGACAGGCGAAGGATCTATACAAGCTTCAAATTCTTCGCTGCGCTCGGGATGACAGGACCTGCATTGTCATCCTGAGCCGACAGGCGAAGGATCTATATAAGCTTCAAATTCTTCGCTGCGCTCACAATAGCAAAATAAAACGGCGGCCAGACATGTATTGTCCGATCCGCCGTTAAAACGCTTATACAGCCTTAAATATACTGATACCCCCAAACCTCGCAGCCTTTTGCTTCGCCTGCGCGGCCTCATTAAAACGTCCTCTTGCCCTTGCAAGCGAAGCCGTGACGCTTGAGCCTGTTCAGGCGGCTTGCCGGCTGCTATCCGATCTTTTCAAATTCGCTGCTGGGCTGTTCGCAGTACGGACAGATGAAGTCGCCGGGCAGTTTGCCTTCGTAAACATAGCCGCATACCTGGCATTTCCAGGCTTCTCCGCCGGCAGTTCTGTGTTCTGCCTGGGGAACTTCCAAGCCGGCGTATAGCTTCTTCTTTTTGGAAGTTTTCTCCATGGCTTTCCGATATTTACTGTGGCAGCGGTCAATATCGTCAATGATTTCCCCGTCCAGATGGCCTTCATTTACTAACTTGCGCAGAATCTCCATGGCGGCTTCGTGGGTCATGCCTTTCTTATAAGGACGCTCCTCGACCAGGGCCTGGTAGATATCCAGACAGGCGATCAGCCTCTCATGCCTGCCGATTTTATCCGCCTTGTATCCGAAAGGATAACCGCTGCCGTCCAGTTTTTCGTGATGCAGCGAGGCCCAGCGGCAGATATCCTCCAGGCCTCCGATACCTTTCAACAGCTCCCAGGTTCCCATCGCGTGATTCTGAATAACTTTATATTCTTCGTCAGTCAGCTTGCTGGGTTTTTCCAGAATATCGTTGCTGATGAGCAGCTTGCCTATATCGTGCAGCGCTCCGGCAATGTAGAGTTTATCCCGCATCTCTCTGTCGTAGCCGTAGAACTTGCCCATCAGTTCCGCTTTTTCGGCTATGCCGAGAGAGTGCCTCCAGGTAAATTGAGATTTATAGTCAGTTATTTGGGCAAAGAAGATGGAAAGCGTACGCATGACGGACATAGGAACCTCCACGCTGACAGAAGGAACCAAACTGTCCAGGACAGCGATGCAGCGCTCGCCGGTGATGCTCTCAAGAAGCTCATAGGTTACGGATTTCTTGAAGACATCGACCATCTCATCGGTAAAGGCCGTGCCTCTGTGCTCATCCATCCACTGCATCATCTTATGATACTTTTCTTCATCCATAGCGTCCAGCAGGAATACCGCATCCGCCAAATCGGTGATATGGAGGATCTGTCCGTAAACGCAGGTATTTTCAGCCGTCGCCCCAAGCGCGCCCGTGCCGTCCGCACGGTCATGGTGATGCAGCACCGAGCCTTCCACAAGCTTATAAAAAGGAAAGTGATTCAGCATTCGCTCGCCGGTAACGCAGTGGCTGGCAAAATTTATCTCGCTGTGCTGATATCCGCCATCCGGATATTCGTCCTTAAGATACTCCGAAAGAGCGCAGTCGTGCAGGGCGCCGGCCAGCGTCAGGGCGTTGACTGTCTCCTCATCCATGCCCATGGCCTTTCCCATGGCGTTGGCGAGAATGCCGACGCGCTTTTCATGATAGAGCGGTATATGGAGGATCTCCGCTTCCACAAAATCGGTGGCGCGGGAAATGGCGGTAACGAGTTTAGTAAATTCAAGCTTCATATATGTGTTCCTTAAAGCGCCCCGCAGATTGAACGAGCTGTCGAGGGCGTAGGCAGTCAATATAATATCTATGCGAGGCTACACGCTCGCTGGCGGGTGATTGTTCACTCCGCAAAAAATATTCCTCTTTAATTTCAATTACAAGGGCCGGCTGAACCGACAGCTTATAAGAGGCGCCGCCTTTCGCCGACAGAGCAGCCGACGCGGCGCAAGGCGTCAGATTCTTCGCAGCGTGGCGTGTGGGGTGTAGGGTGCGGACAAAATGACTGTCATCCTGAGCCAAAAGCGAAGGATCTTTGGTTAGCGCCAGACATAAATTCTTCGCTGCGCTCAGAAGGACAAAAATATAACGGCGGGCAGACATGAACAGTCCGCTCCGCCTACCGTTATTTAAAAATACCATTCATACCAGATATCATCAGAGCTTACGCCGCTTTCTGCAGCCGCCTTATTGAAAGCGTCTTTATCGGTATAGCGCTGACCGCGGAAGACAATGCTTTCGAGACTGTGACAGTTTGCAAAAGCATGCAGACCTATTTCAGCAACGCTGTCGGGGATAGTTATGTCTTTTAAGCTGCTGCAGCGGGAAAAAGCAGCCGAACCGACGGACGTAACGCTGTCAGGAATCTTTATGCTCTCTAAGCTGCTGCAGCCACAAAAAGCGGATTCGCCTATACGATCAATCCCGTCGGGAATTACAGCGCTTATCAGACTGCTTTCCGCATAAGCTCTTTCTTCTGCCGCATGAATTGCCGCAGCATTTATATTCAGGCAAGCTGCGGCTTCAGCAAACTCTTCGGGAGAAGAATAGCTCTTGCCTTTCCAGGCTATACTCTTCAAAGCAGAACATCCGGAAAAGACGTCAATGCCCATAACCTCAATACCGTCGGGAACAGTTACGCTTTCCAGACTGCGGCATCCCAAAAAAGCATTGCTTCTGATTCTTTTAACAACTCCGGCAGGAATATTGATTTGCTTTAAACTGACGCAGCCGCTAAAGACGTAACTGTTAATTTCTTCTAAGTCTTCAGGCAAGCGCGCCTCCTCTAAGCTGAAGCAGTCTTCAAACACGCAAGATTCAAGAACCTTTATACCGTCGGGAATAGCCGCTCTCTTTAAACTGCTGCAGCAGTGAAAAGCACATGAGCCGATTTCAGCTATGCCGCAGGGAAGCGTAATTTCTGTAAGTTCTGTGCAGCTGCTGAAAGCGCCCGGCCCGATTACTTTAATACCCTCCGACAACTCCACTTTCATCAGAGAACTGCAGCATTCGAAAGCTCCGCTGCCGATAACCGATACGCTCTCAGGAATGACAATTCCGCTCAAACTGCTGCAGTTATAAAAGGCTTTACACTCTATCCTCTTTAAATTTTTAGGCAGAATGATATTATTTAATGCAGAGCATCCGCAAAAAGCTTCTTCACCAATAAGCTGCACGCTTTCAGGAATAACCGCGCTTTCCAAGCAGCTCCATATGAAAGCTTTATCACCGATCTCCGCGATACCGTCGGGAATAACGACCTTTATTAACCCGCTGCCGCTGTATATACATCTATCTCCTGCCTTCTCAGCGAGAAAATCAGCCGCGGATTCGCAAAAGGCTTTATTAAAAGCCTCAACGCTGTCATACGCTTTTCCCTTCCAGGTTATAATCTTCAAATTCTCACATTCTTCAAAAGCATCACGGTGAACAGCGACAGCGTTATCGGGAATAACTATACTCTCTAAACCGGAAGCGCTGAAAGCCCATGAATCTATAAATCTGACCCCGGCAGGTATATCGATATGCTTCAAATTTGTACATCCCCAAAAAGCATAGCTGCTTATTTTAACTAAACTTTCAGGCAAAAGCGCTCTTTGCAGAGATCTGCAGCTTGAAAAGACGCTATCCGCAGCGACTTTAACGCCGCCGGGAATTTCAACATTATTAAGAGCTCTGCATCCGCTGAAAGCTCTGGCGCCGATTTCAGCAATACTGCCTGGAAGCCTAATTTCCGTCAGACTTTCACAGCTATCAAAAGCATGCGCTTCAATCCTCATAATGCCCTCAGGCAGAGTAATACATTTCAATGAGCTGCATTCATTAAAGGCAGACCTGCCGATAACGGCGATACTTTCAGGAATAACTATATCGCTGAGGTTAACGCAATGACTGAACAAGCCTGAATTTATTTGCTTAATTCCCTCAGGCAGGACTGCGTGCTTTAACGCAGAGCAGTACATAAAAGCGTCTTCTCCGATAAACTGAACGCTATTCGGTATGACGATGCTCTCCAGATTGCTGCCGTAAAAAGATCCCCAACCGATTTTGCTGACGCTGTCAGAAATAACAGCGCTCTTTAGACCTTCGCAGCGACAAAAAGTCAAAGGAGCTATTTCAGCGATACCGTCCGGAATCAACACATTGACTATGTCATTGCGTTTTTCATAAAAAGACTTTTGATCTGCTTTATCTGCAATAAATATTTCTTCAGCCATCTTATTGACTTCCATATTGCACCTCAATTTTTAATAAAAGCAGCTTTAATGCTGCCAAACATCCAGTTTAAATCAGATTTATAAACGCTGATAAGAAGCAGAATTAAATATAATAATGTCAGTAAAACTTTAATATGACAGAAACAGCAGAAAAAAATTATGTCTTAATAATTTTTGTATTTATGATATGTATAATTCTATATCACACCGATAATTCCTGCCCAAACATTGGTATATGTGAAGCAGATTAAGTGATTGTTCGGAACATTGGATAAAAAATTAGTTAAAAATTCGACGTGAGAAGCTGCTGTTAATTTATTCCCCTGTAAACCGGCGCAAGGCGTCAGCTTTTTCTCTGCGGAACTTATAACGACAAAGGCTGTATTGCCCTTGTTACATAGAGCCGGCGAAGCCGTCCTGAGCTTGCGAAGGACCTCAGGCGAAGGATCTTTGCTTAACGCAAAACGCACTCTTTCTGGGCTAAGAAGTGCAAAATAAAACGGCGGGCAGACATGGACAGTCCGCTCCGCCGTTAATGATTGCTTATACAGCCTTAAACATGTTATTCTCAGACCTTACTGACGCATAAATCCGAGAAGCCTACAGCCACCCTATATACTCGGACCCGACGTCGGCGTCGTCGACGTAGACGGTATCGACGTCGACGCTGCAGCCGCTCTCCATGACGGCCTTATTAAAGGCGGCCTTGTCTGTATAGCGCTGACCGCGGAAGGTGACGCTCTCCAGGCTGCTGCAGCCTTCAAAGGCCAGAAGGCCGATTTCACGGACACTTTCGGGAATTACTATGTTTTCCAAACTGCTGCAGCCGCTGAAAGCATCCGCTTCTATTCTTTCGACGCTGTCGGGAATAACAACGCTCTTTAAACTGCTGCAGCCTTTAAAGGCCTGAATGCCGATTTCACGGACACTCTCGGGGATTACTATATTTTCCAAACTGCTGCAGCCCTTAAAAGTGTATTGCCTAATTTCACTTACGCTGCCGGGAATAACAACATTCTTTAAACTGCTGCAGCCTTCAAAAGAGCCGCTGCCGATATCACTGACGCCGTCGGGAATTACTATGTTTTCTAAACTGCTGCAGTTCTTAAAAACTTCATGCCAGATTTCGCTGACGCTGTTGGATATAACAGCGCTCTTTAAACCGGTGCAGCCTTCAAAGGCGCGGCATCCGATTTCAAGGACGCTGTCGGGAATAACTATGCTCTCTAAACCGGAGCAGCCCTCAAAAGCCCCCTCTTCGATTTTCTCTACGCTGTTAGGAATGACTAAATTCTTTAAATTGCTGAAGCCTTTAAAAGCTCTCTCACCTATTACTACTGTACCCTCAGGTATGACTAAACTCTTTAATTTATTCTTTAAGCTGCTGCAGCCATAAAAGGCGTCTTCGCCGATTTCCCATATTTTGGAAAGGTCGATCTCTTCCAAACTGCAGCAATCCCTGAAAGCGTCGCAGCTGATTTTGCCGATGCCTTCAGGAGCAGCAACGCTCTTTAAACCGCTGCAGCCATAAAAAGCTCTGACGCCTATTTTACGGACGCCTTTGGGAAATACTATGTTTTCTAAACTGCGGCAGTCCATAAAAGCGTAATCGCCGATTTCAATGACGCTGCCGGGAATCACTATATTCTTTAAACTGCCGCAGCCGCTGAAGGCTTTTAAACCTATTGATTTCGTACCCTCAGGAATGACAATACTCTTTAAACTGCCGCAGCCTTCAAAGACGCTCATACCTATTATTTCCGTACCCTCGGGAATGACAGCTTCAACGATATCCCCGCGGCCTTTATAAGCTTCATCAATATTTGCTTTATCAGCGATAAAGACGTTCTCAGCGGGCTTGTTGTTTTCCATATTGCACCTCTTCTTTAAAATGACAACAGCGATCATGCTGTCAAAAAAAACAGTGAAATTCAGGTTGATAAACACGAATGGGATTGTTCTGCAAGAAAAATGCAGAGCTAATAAACGAAGGACTAAGGTCTTGATTTGAGAGAAACGGCAGAAAAATGAATTATTGTATTTATTGTCTTGCTGCCTGTTTATTCTCTGTCGAGACTAAAATTCCTGCACAAACATTGGGATATGTAAAATAGATTATGCGAATATCCGGAAGCATTGGCTAAAAACTTGGCGATAAATATGGCTATTAATTCCTGGGCCTGAAAAACCGCCCAGATTCTGCCAACGCTTTATTCTCATTTACAGCAAGCTCCTGTCTGACCGTACTTTCGAAAAGTTCGTTAATAATGTCATTATATATATATGCATTTTCAAGAGCATGCAGCACTTTTTTTGTAAAACATAATATAAATGATTTGCCGCATATTTCTGACGCAGGCAATTGCCGACGGCCTGACCTGCGCAAATTCTTGATATCCAAAGCATATTGTTCGGAAGTATGTCAATTTGATTTGATATTGTTCGGAAGTTTATCTATCTGATTTGATATTGTTCGGAAGGATATCAAACGAGGTTCCAATTATCATAATAAGCCCGTTTAAAAAGGAGACTTACTTTATATCGGCCATTTATTCAATTCTTCGACCGACGCCCGGTCCGCCCGCTTAACCCAAGGCACAGATGCTTCGCTGCGCACCAAACGGCGGACAAACAGCGGCCGGCCGCTCAATGACTCACTCATCTACTATTTCCCAGACCTCGCACGTACTTACGCCGCTGTCCATAACGGCTCGATTGAAGGCGTCTATCTCAGTATAGCGCCGGCCTCTGAAGAGAATGTACTTAAAGCAGCAGTTTGCAAAAGCGTCTCCGCCTATGGAAATCACGCTGTCGGGAACGGTCATGCTCTTCAAACGGCGGCAGCCGTAAAAGGCGTATTCGCCTATTGACGTTACGCTGTCGGGAACAGTTATGTCCTTTAAATCACTGCAATTGTGAAACGCATATTTACCGATAGACGTCACGCCGGCGGGAACGGTCACGCTCTCTAATTGCCAGCACTCATCAAAGACATGTTCGCTTATAGACGTTACGCTGTCAGGAATTATTATGTTCTTTAAACTCAAGCAAAGCGCAAAGGCGCTTTCGCCTATAGACGTTACGCTTTCGGGAAGAGTTATGCTCTTTAAGCTCAAGCATCGCCAAAAGGCATTTTTTCCGACAGACGTCAAGCCGGCGGGAACAGTTAAATTCTTTAAGCCGCCGCACTCGGAAAAGGCCGATTCTCCTATAGAAGTCACGCTGTCGGGAATGGTTATGCTTTCTAGACTGCTCTGGGCAAATGCAAAGGCGGCTATTTGCGTTATCCCTTCGGGAATTGTCATCTTCCTGAAACCGCCGCCGCGGTAAGCCCCCTCTTCGCCGGCCTTCTCTGCCGCAAACACGGCAGTTGTTTCCCAAAAGGCCTTGTAAAAAGCCTTGTCGCTCTCATAAACCTCGCCGCGCCAGGTTATCTTTAAATCCACACACCTTGCAAAAGCGTCGTCGTGAACAGCGGCGATACCGGCGGGGAGCTCAATATGCCTCAAACTGTCGCAGTCGGCAAAAGCGGAATTTTCAATATGGACTACGCTGTCAGGTAGTATTATGTTTTCCAGCTCGCTTTTTTCAAAAGCGGAAGCGGCAATTTTCTTTATGCCCTCGGGAATTATAACCTTTCTCAGGCCGCTGTAACGGTAAGCCTCCGCCTCGTCGGCCCTATCGGCTGCAAAACCGAGCGATGCCTCGGCGACATCTTTGATTAAGGTTTCAGGGCTGTCATAGACCTTGCCCCGCCAGACTATATTCTTTAAAGCCTGGCATTCCGCAAAAGCTTCACTGTGAATAGCGGCGATACCGGCGGGAATGACAATACTCTCCAAGCCGGAGGCGTGGAAAGCATGCTTATTGATAAATCTGATTCCGGCCGGAAGCTCGATATGCTTCAGGCTGCCGCACTCATCAAAGGCTTCGGAACCGACGGAGATCACGCTGTCGGGAAGTCTGACGCTTTTTAAACTCTCGCAGCGCTGAAAAACCCCGCAGCCTACGGATGCGACACCGTCCGGGATGACTATGCTTTCTAAACCCCTGCAGACGCTGAAAACGTAATCGCCAATCGAAGATACGCTGTCAGGAATTGTTATACTCTTCATTACGCATCCGACAAAAGCGGCGCAGCCGACCGACTTTACGCTGTCGGGAATCGTTATGCTCTCTACGTTAACGCAGCCAAAAAAAGCGAACTCGCCGATAGAAGTCACGCCGTCGGGAATCACTGCGCGGACTATATCCTCGCGATGCTGACAGCAATACGGACTGTCCGCATTGTCGGCGACAAACACTTTTTCAGCGGCGCTGCAGTTATCGGTTTCAGTCATACCGCAATATCATCACTCCCGGATATAATAATCATCTTTATACTGACAGGAATATTGTACTGCTGATCCTGTATTTCACCAACACTAAAAACGCACCGATACCGTTTATATACGGATTTTACAGTATTTTAACATTTAAGCTGCCCGCCGCAGACTGCCTGCCCGGCGCTTCGTTCCGGTCAGTTTATGAACGCGGCTCGCGAAACGCCGTCTGTTACTCTGCAGCATATCCGGCATGCGGCTCATCTTTACCCGCATATCACAATCCAAACTTTTATAAATCACACTGAGGAGTCAGGATGCTCCGCATTCCATGCAAGTATTGCCACTTTCCACACATGGACGCCGAGTTCTCTTTTGGAAAGCATAACGTCGAGAATAACTTTTTTCTGAGCGTCGGTCAGCGTATATCCTTGGTAAGGATGAATGCTGTTTATGCTGTCAGGTTTGACGGACGGGATAATTACCTTGGCTATCAGTCTCCTGTCCGAAGCGTCAAACACATGCATATGCGCCGGCAGACGGTCTTCAGAATTTATTTCTATAATTATTCCGAACCCGTCTTCCTCTTTTATTATAACCGCCGTCTCATTGAGCGGCATTCTCTCATCAGGACGTTCACTATAATTGACAGCAGACATTTCTTTTCTCCTATCTGTTCAGCGCCTTAATCAGGCGCTCTCTGCAGTTTTATATATAAACTTTGTTCAAAACGCCGGCGCTGCGGACCGCTCTGAACGGCAAAGCCGGCAGGCTGAATCGGTTTGGCCGCCCTCGCCTTTTATAATTGCATATAAAAAGTTAAGACCAGACCGTTCCGCCGCTCACGCCGCTCTCCCTGACGGCCTGATTGAAAGCGTCTTTATCTGTATAGCGCCGGCCCCGGAAGGTTATGCTCTTCAGGAGGTCGCAGGCATAAAAGGCGTCGTCGCCGACAGAGGTCACGCCGACGGGTATAGTTAGGCTCTTTAAGCTGCTGCATCCGTAAAATACGAAGTCACCCTCATTCTCAGTAAAGACGTTTTTTGCGCTCGGACAACTCCGCCTCAAACGGTAGCCCTGCCTGAAAATACAATGTTCGAAAAAGATGCTCACGCCATAGGGAAGCGATAAACCAAGACCCTCAAAGAACTCCTCCATCCGACGTTTCTTCTCCGGCTCCATCCGCATAATGATTTCTGCTTTCTCGCTCATATTCAAGCCCCGTCCTCTCTCGCATCGAACAGATTTATTGTTCGCCCTTCCTCTTTCGTATGGCGGCAATGATGCTGCTGACGTTGTCGGTATTGAGAACGCCGGGCTTTTCCTCCTGATACTCGATCAAAATGTCTTTATTCTCAGCTTCTATTTTTCTTATCCGCGCATACATCGCTTCATAATCACCCTCCGCCAGAGCGCTTTCGATGAAACGCCTTGAATCGAGCGGAAGCCGATCATAAGCATCGTACAGGTCCACGACGGCCTTTTCGATCCGCTCCAGGGTGAGGGGCTGGCCTTTCTTTTCCTGTTCCCACAAAATGCCGATCACATCTGAGAGGTCATATTTATATTGCCTGCCGGACATAAGTTTCATGGCCACCAGGTATTTGCCCGGTTACTGTTCGGAAGGTGACTACATTTGAAAAGGTTCTGTAGTATTCGGAAAACTGACTGATTCTCGGTGTGTATGACGCGGTGTTCATGAAATCCGCATTAATCCAGCCGTTGGGCAGTCCAAACCTGTCGCCCACGCTGTTGATAGCGTCCTTCATGGTTGAGGCGGCGTTTATGATCGCATCCATGTCGTAGGTCATTTCTCTGAATCCATAGTTAATGACCACAGCCGCACCGCCGATCAGGATGATTTCCGCAGGCACGGATTTGCCGCTGCATTTTCTGAATTCCTTTGCCAGTTCTTTCAAATACCGGTCAAGATTCTCCCTGGTAAAAGGCACTTCAGACAACATTCCTCACCCCGCTCTCAATGATGTTGAATCTGAGGAATTCAGGAATCGCCTCTTTTTTTGCTCTTTGTATAGGCTCGTCTGATTTCAGCACTTCGCTGGACAAGAGCACGCCGACCGGGAAGAGGGGCTTGCTGAGCCTATGCGCCCGAATATCATTGTACTTTGTGCAAAGCGGCACATCGTTTACACGGGATAAATAATCCAGCATTGCAAGGAGATAGAGCGCCTCCGGATACCATTTTTTTTCATACAGCTTTCGGATCTCATCTTTCTCCAGCGTATCAACGATGAAATCCAAATCGCCCATGTCCTTCACATGGTGGCATGTATTGCTCTTGAAGGTTTCAAAGGCGCTTCTGTATTCAATTTTTGCGGATTCAAGGATCGCTTCGACCGTCACGCCCAAGACCCTCGCCAAACGATACAGCGTTCCTGCCGCGCATTTCTCCAAGTCAGCTTTGCCGCTGCAAATATCATTGATCGTGGCCTGCGGAACGCCGCTTTCCCTGCTGAGACGATCTTTAGTCATGTTTTGTTTTTCAAGCTGCTCGTTAATCAACATGGTCAGACCCTCCCGTCTCGTTTTCTTTATTATAACGGTTGACCGAAGTAACATCAAGGGCAGCCATGTTTTTCCAGGACATCGCTTTGTTTTCCAGGACACCGCGTTCTTAACAAACTTATAACTCTCTGCTCCATCACTTGCAATGTGCGCATCCAAACAGCAGTATCCGACAAACCTGCCAAGCTTCGGGATAAAAACATCTCAGTATTATTCAGCCAAAATCGCTCATACCTTAAATCAGCTCTTTTTATCGCGTCTCCGCCGCCGGCAGGCTAAAACCATATATAGGCTTTACTTACGCCGCTTTCCTTAACAGCCTTATTTAAAGCGTCTTTATCTGTATAGCGCCGGCCCCGGAAGGTTATGCTCTTCAGGAGGTCGCAGGCATAAAAGGCGTCGTCGCCGACAGAGGTCACGCCGGCGGGAAGCGTTATGCTATCCAGGCTGTCGCAGCCGAAAAAGGCGTCTTCTCCGATTGAAGTTACACTGTCGGGAATGGATACGCTCTCTAAGTTTTTGCAGCCGGGAAAAGCGCTTTCGCCGATTGAAGTCACGCCGTCGGGAATAGCAATGCGTTTCAAATAGCAATCGGCAAATAAGTAATCTTCGACGGACGTCACGCCGGCGGGGATTGCCGCCTCCTTTAAGCTGCAGCTGGAAAAAGCACCGCTGCCCAGATATTTTATGGTGTCGGGAAGCGTAATGCTCTCCAGACCTGTACAGTACCTGAAAGCGCATTCGCCTATTGACCTCAGGCCGTCGGCAAGCGAAACGCTCTTTAATAAGCTGCATTCCTCAAAGGCGCCGTCACCGATAGATTCAACGCTGCCGGGAACGGTTATGCTCTCCAGACTGCACTCGTAAAAGGCGCCTCTGCCTACGGACTTCACGCTGTCGGGAAGCGTGATGCTCTTTATGCCGCTGTATTGGAAGGCGCAGATGCCGACAGATTTTACGCTATTGGGAACCGTCAGGCTTTTTAAGCTCCAGCAGCCCTCAAACAGCTTTTCCCCTATTTCCTCTAAACCATCAGGCAGAACCGCGCTGCTCAGAGAAGTGCACCCGCTGAATGCGCCGCGGCCCACAGTCCGCACGCTGTCGGGAATAACTATGCTCTCCAGGCTGCTTTCCGCAAAAGCGAAATCGGCAATTTCGGTTATTCCTTCGGGAATTACCGCCTTACGGAAACCGCAGCCACGGTAAGCCCCTGCCTCGCCGGCCCTGTCAGCCGCAAAAGCGGCAGAAGTTTCGGAAAAGGCCTCGTTAAAGGCTTCAGCGCCCTCATAAACCTTGCCCCGCCAGATTATCTTTAAATCCCGGCATACTCCAAAAGCATCACGGTGGACGGCGGCAATACCGTCGGGCAGAACAACCTCTTTTAAGCCGCCGCAGCCCGCAAAAGCTTTGTTATCAATATGAGCGACGCTGCCGGAGATAACAACGCTTTCCAGCTCGCTGCCCCAGAAAGCAAAAGCCGCGATTTTTGTTATCCCCTCAGGGATGATTACCCTTCTCAGACCGCTCCAGCTGTAAGCCTCCGTCTCATCGGCCCTATCGGCGATAAAATCGCCGAAGCCTCAGAAACAGCCCTGTTGAAGGCTTTGATACTATCATATACCTTGCCCCGCCAGGTTATGCTCTTTAAGTCTTCACACCCGCAGAAGGCTTCACTGTGAACAGCGATAATACCGTCGGGAATATCTGCGCATTCCAAACCGCTCTCACGGAAAGCCTCCGCATCTATAAACCTGATTCCGGCAGGAAGCTCGATATGCCTCAGGCTGCCGCAGAATGCAAAGGCGTATACACATATACGAACGACGCTGTCAGGAAGCGCGACGCTCTTCAGACTGCCGCAGAACGCAAAGGCCTCTCTGCCGATACAGGCAGCGCTGCCGGGAATGGAGACGCTCTTCAAGCTTCTGCACTCGGAAAAAGCAGCTCTGCCTAAAGACGTCACGCTGTCAGGCAGCGTGATGCTCTTTAAGCCAGAACAGTACATGAAGGCTGCTTCGCCCACAGAGGTCACGCCGTCGGGAATAATTGCACTGACTATATCATTACGACAGTTATAGCCATAGTTTTGATCGGCTTTATCGGCGATAAAAACGCTTTCGGATGATTCTTGAGTTTCCATATTAACCTCAGTTTGCACGGAAGCAATCTTAAGCTTTCTGCTGCGGCGGAGAATTTGGTTAATTGCAATATCTGCAATGAAAAACGCAGGCTGAATTATGAGAAACAAATTAACAGAATGAAAAAAAGACGCGGAACAATAATTATAATTATTGTATTCTCTCTTTAGCTTCTGCATCAAGCCGAAATATCCTGCCCAAATATTGGGACATGAGTATATTTATTTGTCAATTTATTCACTATATTGGCGATTAAAGCGGCTATTATTTTAACACTTACTTAAAATCTATCTATCTAAAAATAGACATATAAATGTTAGCGGGGAAACTCCGCAAAGTTATATATGCAGCAGAAAAAAATAGTCAAAAATCACAAAACGGACTGGAACCGATACAAGGCTTTTAGTATTTGAAATAAATAGCTAACTAATTCACTTTTATTTCAACATGTCATATACTTTCTGAAATAAGATTTGTATAATGCGTTGTTTTATGTAAGGCATGTACTTATGCAATAGAAAAAACTGAACACGCTCCCATTGTGCAACAGACTTTTAAGATTGCTGTTACTGCAAGGAAAAATGATAATGTGAGAAGAGTATTTGATTATATAGAGCAATATCCCATTATCGATATCAAAAAAACCGCAGTTGACTTAGAACTTAGCTATAATACAGTATCATCTACCGTTGGAAAGCTGGTTAAAGTTGGCGTAATCAAGGAAATAACGAATGCTGCGCGCAACAGAGTGTTTGCATATGAGGAATATCTAAATATACTGCGCAAGGATACATAATCACAGATACCTTGCAGTACGGTCAGCATTTACACCGCCATAAAGTAACTTAGTACATGAATATGCAGACGCACGCTGCCGTCCAATCAGACCGGCTCATCCTTACGCTCCTGTCTGCAGCGGTGGAAAGCGGCGGTGAAGGTCTGTTTGTGAGATTTTCCCCTAGTGAAATGAGAGTGTGAAATAATTTCGACCTGCCTGAAGCCGGTCCGCATTCCTGCCGCAAAGCCGCCTGTCCCGCCCGCCGGCCAGCCAATAAAACTCTATACCCAAACCGCAAATTCACTTACGCCGCTTTCCTTAACGGCCTGATTAAAAGCGTCTTTATCTGTATAGCGCCGGCCCTGAAAGGTTATGCTCTTTATCCGGCCGCAGCGGGCAAAAGCGCTCGCGCCTATAGAAATAACACTGTAGGGAATAGTTATGCTTTCTAAGCTGCTGCAACGGAAAAAAGCGAGAGAGCCAATAGTTTTTACACTGTCGGGAATAATTATGTGCTCTAAGCTGCTGCAATCGCCAAAGGCGAATTCACCGATAGAGGTTACGTTATTGGGAATATTTATGCTCTTTAAGCTGCTGCATCCGTAAAAGACCCTATCACCGACAGTTGTTACGCTGTCTGGAATAACTATGCTCTCTAAACTGCTGCAGCCGCAAAAGGCCCGATCACCGATAGATGTTACACTGTCTGGAATAACTATGCCCTCTAAACTGCTGCAGCCGCAAAAGACCCTATCACCGACAGTTGTTACGCTATTGGGAATAACTGCGTCTTTCAAGCTGCTGCAACCCAAAAAAGCGAGATCGCCAATAGTTTCTACACTGTCGGGAATAAATATGCTTTCTAAACTGCTGCAGTCGCAAAAGGCGCATCTGCCGATAGTTGTTAAGCTGTCTGGAATAACTATGCTCTCTAAACTGCTGCAATAGTAAAAAACGGAATTGCCGATATCTGTTATGCTATTGGGAATAACTGCGTCTTTCAAGCTGCTGCAACTCAAAAAAGCGCGATCGCCAATAGTTTTTACACTGTCGGGAATAACTATGCGCTCTAAGCTGCTGCAGCCCACAAAGGCAGAATCACCGATAGCTATTATGCTGGCGGGAATAAATATGCTCTCTAAACCGCTGCAGCGGCAAAAGGCGCCGTCGCCGACAGACGTTACGCCATAGGGAATTGTTATGCTCTTCAGGCTGCTGCAGCGGCAAAAGGCGCTTTTGCCTATAGATACGACGCTGTCGGGAACAGTTATGCTCTTTAAACTGCTGCAGCCGCAAAAAGCTCCGTCGCCGACAGACGTAACGCCGTCAGAAATAACTGCGCTCTCCAAGCTGTCGCACTCGGCAAAAGCGTCTGCAGCAATAAATGAAACGCTGTCCGGAATTATTGCTTTTATTAAACCCCTGCCCTGATAAGCATGTTCCTTGTCGGCCCTGTCAGCGACATATTCAGCTGCAGATTCATAAAACGCCTTATTAAACGCCTCAAGACTGTCATAGACCGCGCCTCTCCAGGTTATACTCTTCAGATTCACGCACTCCGAACAGGCTTCGATGCGAACGGCGAAGGCATTGTCGGGAATAACCGCGCTCTCCGTGCCGGACGCGCTGAAAGTCCATTTGTCAACATGTCTGACGTGGGCGGGAATATCAATATGCTTCAAGCCGCCGCAGCTCTCAGAGGCTTCTCCACCGTCAGCAGCGCCGCTGCCGAGAATAACCTCGCTTTTTAAACGGACGCAGTTTCCGAAAACTGAACGGCCGACTGCAGCCGCGCCGTCGGGGACAACCGCTTTGACGGCAATCCTGCGCCCTTTAAGGCAGGAACGGCAATCGGCATTGCCCTCGGTAATAATATTCTCAGCGTTTTTGTCGTCGTCTGAATCCTTCATAATGTAAATCAGCTCTTTTTATCGCGCATCCTCCGCCGGCAGGCTAAAACCATATATAGGCTTTACTTACGCCGCTTTCCTTAACAGCCTTATTTAAAGCGTCTTTATCCGTATAGCGCTGTCCGCGGAAAGTTATGCTCTCCAGTCCGGAACAGCCCGCAAAAGCGTATTGGCCGACAGAGGTCACGCTGTCGGGCAAGGTTACGCTCTTTAAGCTGCCGCAGTCTTTAAAAGCGAACAGACCGATAGAAGCGACGCTGTCCGGAATTGATATGCTCTTTAAAGCTCTGCAGCCGGAAAAGGCGGAATTGCCGACAGTTTTTACGCTGTCGGGAACCGTTATACTCTCTAAGCCGCCGCAGTCTGAAAAGGCGGATTCGCCTATACGTTCAATGCCGTCAGGAATTGCCGCGCTGATAATATCGCTGTCGGCGTAAGCCATATCTTCGGCGGCAAGAACCGCGCAGACGTTCAGATTTAAGCCGGCGGCAGCGTCGGCAAACTCATCGGCAGAAGCATAGCCCCTGTCTCTCCAGACTATGCTATTTAAAGCCGAACAGCCGCAAAAGACTTCGGCGCCTATGCTCTCAAGGCCGTCGGGAACGGTTATGCTATCCAAGCCGACGCAGCCTTTAAAGGCTTTCTTCCCTATTCTCTTCACCCCGGCAGGAATATTGATGCGTTTGAGATTTATGCAGCCAGCAAAAGCGTCTTCGCCGATTCTCTGCAAGCCCTCCGGCAAAAGAACGCTTTCCAAGCCGGTACATTCTTCAAAGACGCCTTCCGCAAGAACCTTGACGCCGGCTGGGATTTCCACATTTTTCAGGGAACGGCAGGTTCTGAAAGCCCAATCGCCAAGCTCGGAAAGACTGCCTGGAAGCTCAATGGCGGCTAAATCGCCGCAGCCTCCGAAAGCCATCGTCTCAATGCTTTTAAGGCCTTCGGCCAAAACGGCACGCTTCAGGCCGCTGTTCATAAAAGCGCCGCAGCCGATCACGGCCGCGCTTCGGGGTACGGCAATATCAGTCAGACTTTTGCAGCCGGCAAAGGCCGCCTGTCCGATTTCCTCCAAGCCTTCAGGCAAAGCTGCGCTCTTCAGCGCCGCACAGTTAAAAAAGGCGTAGGGGCCTATAAGACGCACGCCCTCCGGAATGACCGCGCTCTCCAAGCGGGCGCACTCCTTAAAGGCATTTTCGCCTATTTCCTCAGTACCCTCGGGGATCACAGCATTAACTATATCCCCGCGCCCTTCACAGCAGGACGGCTGAGCCGCGTTATCGGCGGTAAAAATACTCTCCGACGTTTTGCCGCCGTTAGAATCTGTCATATTGAAGCACCTCAATAATAACTGTATTTTGCATATTTACAAATATATTGTACCGCAAAGCGCCTTTTTTACCAACACTAAAAATGTCTGGAATCTGTATAAGTCAGGAATTTACAGTATTTTTACAATTAGACGTTCGCCGCCCAGACAAGCTAACCGGAGCAGATTAACACGCTCATTCTTACATATAGGCGGACGACAGGTCATAAAGCGGCAAGCCGGACGAAGCTTCCGGCGGCAAAGAATACACAAAAAAATACATTTTTTTTTAAGATTATCGCATAAAACAGCCTTCCCCCATATTAACATCGCGTATTTATATGCTATAATATCACCCAATCGTTAATATTCTCGCAATAACGAAAGAGGGACCTATTTTGAAAAAAGCAGAATTCATCAAGGCAGTGGCCGAAAAATCCGGCGCTACACAGAAAGTCGCTGACGCGGTCGTCGCGGCAGCTCTCGACACCATCCGTGAAGCTCTGAAGGGCGGCGATTCAGTGACATTCCTCCAGTTCGGCTCCTTCAAGGTTTCGCAGCGCAAAGCCCGCATGGGGCGCAACCCGCAGGACGGCAAAGAGATTAAGATTCCCGCCGCCAAGATTCCGGTCTTCAAAGCCAGCGCCGCTTTCAAGGAACTCGTCAACGAGAAGAAAACCCGCAAAGCTAAGAAATAAAGCTGAAGCGGGGCTGTGAAAAAACAGTCTTAATAAAAGAGGTCATCTGGATAATCCAGGTGACCCCTTTTTGTGTTAGAAATAATTTAAAATGAAAAACCTAACACAACCATATTTTAATGCCAAGCAAGGATTTTTGCCAGTATTTA
>JAFTAM010000079.1 GCA_017458675.1 bacterium | reverse complement strand
GCTGAAACGCCTGAAGGCAAAAGCCGCAGAAATTCAGGCAAAAATATTTCTTCATTGTAAACAGACAGCAAAACTGCAAACTCCATATCTTTATTATATGACATTGCGGCCTGAACTCTTCGCACTTCTCAAAAAAAAAACGTTCAATATTCATTCGCCGTTATGAAATCAAGAAGCAGCATGCTTTCTGCGGAGATATTTTACGTAGTATTTGCGCGACATAAAACATAATGGTCAAAGTAAGCTGATGCGAAGCGGCGCGCCATGATAATCTGCATAGCGCAAACCATATTGATATTAGTTATTATATCTTTCCAACAAACATTACTTTATATCAACGACATTGACAGGTAAACAGTCTGGCAGAAAGAATTAACAGTATTTAGCAATTTCAAGTATATAATAATTCCACTTCAAATACGGACATAATGAAAAGATTCAACCTGCTGCTGATAATTATAAACGTCCTATTTATTGTTTTTTTAGCGACTGAATTCTTCTATTTTTATGAAGGCGTACGTCTGGATTGGCGGGACGAAATCGCTTATATGCAGGCTGAAATGGAAGACGATAAGAATTTTGTCAGCAAGTTGGGCTGGACAAATAGACCTGGAGCCGCAATAAGCAGAGAAGACCCCAATGTCCTGGAAAGAGTCTGGCCTAACGGAATGCGCGAATGCCGTCCGGAAATCGATAAAAAATCCCGATATAAGGTCGCCTTTGTGGGCTGCTCTAATACCTTCGGAGAGGGCGTAAGCGGCCCGGAAACCATGGTCTGGCGCTTAAACGACAAATATCAGGACGTGACCTTCGATAACTGGGGAGTGCGCGGCTACAGACCCGTGCAAATGTTGGCCAGAGTAAGACTTTTAGCTGAACAGAGAAAATATGATCTAATTGTTTACAATGCCACTAACGGAAATTTGCCTCGCACCCAGTACATGTCTATTCAGGGCAGTTTTTCCCTTGCGCCCAACAGTAAATACGTTCTGGCGCCTTTTATCAGCGATATTTTTTTCTGCTTCCGAGAGCATTATTCCAACGAAAATATTTTCTTTATAGAAAATCGCTCGCTCACTTTGGACCTTTTAAAAAGAGCATATATTCAGGCAAATATTCAGCCGGCTGAGGAGCGCGGGAATCATAAATATACGCCAAAATTAGGCTATATAATAGACGAAATGGCAAAGTCATGCCGAGAAAATCATACTGATTTTCTAATATGCGGTTTGGACTGCGACATAAATGAGACAATATTCCCTTATATAAATCCAAAGATTAAAACTATCGTAATCGGATGGATGCCTCAATATGAAACTCAATATAGAGTGATGAAGAATCCCGCCTTCCATCCCAACGCCGAGGTGCACGCGCACTGGGCCGATAATTTCAGCAAATGGTTCGACACACAAGATTATTTAAATAATGTGAAATAGAATGAAAAAGGTTAATTCTTTACTTATAGCTGCTGCGATCCTGATTTTAAGCTTTTTGACTGCTGAAATCATTCTCTTCTGGGAAGGTGTACGACTGGATTGGAGAAGCAACATATATTCCATGTATTACAGAATGAATAACGGTGAAGAGAAAACCTTCGCTCAGAAGCTGGGCTGGTTAAATAATCCTGGACCGGCCTTCAGCTTCGAGGATAACCAGGTGATAGAGCTGGTCTGGCCTAACGGAATGCGCGAATCCCGCCCAGAAATAGATAAAAAATCCCGTCTTAAAGTGGCCTTTGTGGGCTGCTCCTATACCTTCGGAGAAGGTGTAAACGGTCCAGAAACTATGGTGTGGCGCTTAAATGACAGATATCCCGACGTTACTTTTGACAACTGGGGAGTAAACGGCTTCAGGCCCCTTCAGATTCTGGAGCTGACAAGACGTCTGGCCGATTCGCATGAATATGACTTAATCGTTTACAACGTTATAAATGCCGCCATCGTCAGAATTAAATATATGTCCATACAAGGCAACAACAATTTATCCGTAAATTCATGCTACATTCTGGCTCCCTTTCTCAGAGACCATATCCTTTTTTACAGCGAGCACTATGCGAACGAAAATATTTTTTTAATCGAAAACCGTTCTCTCATATTTGATATTTTAAAACGCTACTGTATACAGCGCAGCATTGAGCCTAAAAATGCCGATGCCAACAGCTGGACTCCCAAGCTTGGCTACATAATTGATGAAATGGTCAAAACCTGCAAAAAGAACCGCATCGATTTTGCAGTCTGCGGTTTAGACAATCATGTCGAATATTCAGTATTTCCATTCATAGACCCTAATATAGAGACCATTCCTGCCGGATTTGAGCGGCAAAACGAACCTCGCTACAGAGTGCGCCAGATTCCCCATTATCATCCCAACGCCGAAGTGCACGCCCATTGGGCCGAAAATTTCAGCAGATGGTTTGATTCTTCAAAATACATGCAGCCCGGCTATCGCGGCCGAAAGGAAAATAAATAAATACTTTACCGAAATATGTTTACAGATCAAAACGGAACCGATTTCTCTGCAAGCCGCCGCTGTTTGATTTCAGCTTCCGTATGTTTTATCTGCGTTTCAGTCGTCTGTCTGCTCAGCTTTTTCAAGTCTGAAGCGGTAAATATAATTGACGGCTCTATTTTGGAACGGATTGTGCAGAGCCGCTCCTGCGTTCCGGAGACCTTGGCCCTGCTGCTCAGCCTGCCCTTTAATACAGGCGGCATGCTCACAATCACCTCGGGCGTCCTGATATGGTCATATCTGAAGCGAATCCGGCTTTTATGCTTTTCATGTCTTTTCAGCGTATCAGGCGCCTCTCTCTGCTCGGCGGCTTTAAAGCTCAGCATCTCCAGGCCCAGACCGGGCTTGAGCTTTCTTCCCCTCGTCAGAGAGGATTTCTTCAGTATGCCCTCAGGTCACTCCACTTCTGCAGCAGCTCTGCTCATGATCATAGTTATATGTCTCTTTCATTTCAATTTATCGCTCAGCGCTAAAATAGCATATTCGTCTCTCATCATTATCGGCATTTTGGGCGTGGCCTGGAGCAGACTGTATCTGGCCGTACATTATCCCTGCGACGTTCTGGCCGGTCTTCTGCTGGGAACCGCCTGGGCCTGTCTGGGATACGGGCTGGCGGCGGCGCTGCTGAAACGTTTAAAAGAAAAAGCCGCCTGAACTTAATTCAGACGGCCTATGGAGCCTCGAACCGGACTCGAACCGGTGACCTTCCGCTTACAAGGCGGGAGCTCTACCTACTGAGCTATTGAGGCAAAACGCGTGTATTTATAATATACACGAGTCTGTCCTTTGTCAAGGGCTTAAAAACTGCGGCCCGGATTACCTTTCATTTCTGTCCAGAGTGCGCTCAATCTTGCGTTTTACGCGCTGCAGGGCGTTATCGATAGACTTCACGTGTCTGCCCAGTTCCCGAGCCATTTCCTGATAGGACTTGCCTTCCAGATATGACTGCAGTACCTGAGCTTCCAGCTCGCTTAAATTCTGCTTGATTCTTTCCCGTAAATCGCTGGAAAGCTCAGAACTTATATAAACCTCCTCCGGATCGGAAACCTTATTGGAGGAAAGCACGTCCAGCATCGTGCGATCCGAATCTTCATCGTAAATAGGTTTATTCAGAGAAACATAAGAATTAAGGGGAATATGCTTCTGACGGGTGGCAGTCTTAATTGCCGTTATAATCTGACGTGTAATGCAAAGCTCGGCAAAAGCCCTGAAAGATGAAAGCTTATCCGCTCTGAAGTCGCGTATGGACTTATACAGGCCTATCATTCCCTCTTGAATGATATCCTCGCGATCGGCGCCAATGAGAAAATAGGATTTTGCCTTGACGCGTACAAAATTCTTATATTTAGATATCAAATACTCAGTTGCGAATTCGTCTCCGTCCTTTGCTAGTTTTACGACCTCTTCATCCTGACGCTCATCCAAACTGGCGCTGTAGTTGCTGCCTGCGTTAGGCACTGACATAAGACTGGTATTCGGCATTTAAAATAAACCCCGTGTTCTTCTGACACAAGCTTTCCGGTAAATTTTTTAACCTCAGAACGGTCTAAAAAAAATTAAGCCGGAAGTTAGGAAAAATTATCGGTAACCGGTAAAAACAACGGCAGGACATAGTATAAAAAACAAGGAAGAATTGTCCTATATATCCGTTTGCTGCTTTTACCTGCTTAGAATAGCACAATTATTTGTTTTTGGCAATTCTTTAGGCTTTTTATTTTATTTCATTTTGCATTTCTTTGGCGCATAACTTCGTACATCATTATGCCGCCGGCAACGGAAACATTCAGCGATTCAATTTTACCCAGCATAGGTATATGAATCAGCTTTGTACAAAGCCTTTTGACATTGGGATGAAGTCCCTTGCCCTCCGCGCCCATGACGACGGCCACCGGTCCTGTATAATCGGCCTGCGTATAATCCGAATCGGTGTTGGCGTCGGCGCCTATAACGGCAAAACCGTTATCGCGGAGCTTCTGCAGAACCGCTCCCAGCTTGGGAACGCGGGCGGCCAGAATATACTGCGAAGCCCCGGCGCTGGCTCTGGTGACTGCCGGCGTAAAGCCGCAGGAATTAGAACTGGTCACCACCACTCCGTGAACTCCGGCTCCTTCGGCGGTACGCAGCAGAGCTCCGAAATTGCCGGGATCCTGTACGCCGTCCAAAATAAGTATAAAAGGAGCTCTGTCGGAGCTGCGGCAATTCTCCAGAATATCCTCTAAAGAATCGAAGTTCCTGACCGCCCTGACCGCCGCCACTCCCTGATGGTTGCCGCGCCGGCACATATAGTCCAGACGCTCCCGATCGCAGTGAACCACGGCTATATCCTGAGCCCTGGCCAGAGTGAAGACCTCCTTGGGTACGCCCACGGCCTGTTTCAGTACATAAATGCGCTGCAGCGGAGCTTCACCGCGCAGAGCCTCCACTACCGGCCTTCTGCCGAAAATTATCTCCTGCTCGGATCTATCTTCCATTTCAACCCCTTAGGCGTATCCTCTAAAATAATGCCGCGCTCCAAAAGCTGATTTCTTATGCAGTCCGCCTTCTGGAAATTGCGCTCTTTGCGGGCCTGCTGCCGGGCTTCTATCAAGGCCTTCTCCTCTTCGGTGATATCGGCTTCGGCCTTTTCAGAGGCCGCTTTTATGATATCAAGGCCCAAAACAGAATCAAACTCATCAAGAAGATCCAAAATCATTTCAGCGCCCGCCCGACCTATGGAGCCGTTATCCATAGCCTTGTTGGCCTCGCGGCGCAGCGTGAAAACCGCCGCCAAAGCTTCGGGCATGTTCAAATCGTCATCCAGGGCCTCTCCGAATCTGGCGCGGCTTTCCGAAACCAATCCGGCCACAGCCTCGGAAACTTCAGCCTCGCCCTCCTGCTCTGAAAGACGCCTGGCAAAGGCGATTAAATTGCCGAGCGTATCCTGAGCCGTCTGCAGTCCGCTGAAAGTAAAGTCCAGACGGGAGCGGTAGTGGGTAGATAAAAGCAGGTATCTCACCGCCATTGTGCTCCAGGCCTTGCCGGAAGGATTCTTGGAGGCGTCAAAGAGATCGCGGAGCTTAAAGAAATTGCCCAGCGACTTGCTCATCTTCTTGCCCTCGACCTGCAGATGCTCGGAGTGGAGCCAGTATTTTACAAAAGTATGGCCGGTGCAGGGCTCGGTCTGAGCGATTTCGTTCTGATGGTGCGGGAAGATATTGTCGACGCCGCCGGTATGTATATCAAAGCTTTCGCCCAGATATTGGGTGCTCATGGCCGAGCATTCTATATGCCAGCCGGGGCGCCCCTTGCCCAAATCGGGATAGCAGTCCCAATAGACGTCTCCGTCGTTCTCGTCCCAGGCCTTCCAAAGGGCAAAGTCGGCGGCGGTATCTTTTTCATATTCATCCTGGGCCACCCGGGCGCCGCTCTGCAGCTCATCGACTTTAATGTGAGCCAGTCTTCCGTAAGTCGGGAATTTGGCGATATTAAAATAAATTGAACCGTCCTCCGATCGGTAGGCGAACCCCTTGGCCAGCAGATCGCGAATCATGGCGACCATGCGGCCGACATGCTCGGTAGCCCGGGGATAGACGTGAGCCGGTTCGATATTCATACTCTTTAAATCGGCAAAAAAGGCTTCAATAAAAGGACCGGTAATTTCCGAGAGCTTAACTCCGCTCTCGCGGGCCTTGCGGATGGTTTTATCCTCTACGTCGGTTATATTCATTACATGCTTAACCTTGTAGCCTCGGTATTCCAGATGGCGGCGCAGAATATCCTCAAAAACGTAGGTGCGGAAATTACCGATATGGGCGAAATCGTAAACGGTAGGACCGCAGGTATACAGTCCGACCTCGCAGGGCTCGCCGGGAGCCGTCTCCTTCAGAGGACGGAATTCCTCTATGGAACGGCTCATGGTATTAAAATATCGAATAGCCATACCGCTGAAAACCTCTCACTGTCTATTTATTAAATGCTCTCTCAGGAAACCTGATAAAGCTCATAATCTGTCAAAAGGAAAATAAGTTTACACTTTTTCCGCCGCAAAAACAAGAGGGCGAAAGAGAAGCAAAGCCTGAAGCCGCTCGGGGCAGGCTTCCGGTCAGATAAAAAAAACGCTCAAAATGTCAGGCCAAAAACGACGCAGGCAGATCTGACAAAACAAAAAAGCGTCCCCGAAACTGTAATTCGGAGAACGCTCTCTCATTTATGACGGCCGGTTATTTTTTGCCGAAAAAAGACACCTGACTGCCCATTCTGTCCTCAACCGAATCGAGCATGGCCATAGGCTGAGCGGCGTCGGCCGCCTTGGCGTCCTGAGTCTGTATGGAGCCGACGTCCTTGGAGATATCCCAGGACAGAGCCAGTTCAATGGCCTTCTTGGCATTGATTAAGCCTGCGCCCTGGATATTCTTGGGCTCGTCCAGATATTTGTCGCAGCTCTGCACAATTATCGATTTAATCTCCGCCTGGCTCAGGTTGGGATTGGCC
The DNA here is from genome assembly GCA_017458675.1 of bacterium. Lineage (GTDB taxonomy): Bacteria > Vulcanimicrobiota > Xenobia > Xenobiales > Xenobiaceae > RGIG3641. Next base: position 11,833 of record JAFTAM010000079.1, on the reverse strand, counting down.
TGCCTGATGCAGGCGGCCAGACCGGCAACCATAGGAGTAGCCATCGACGTTCCCGACATGGCCACATAGTCGGAACCGTCATGGGCCATAGTGTCGTCGTCTATGCTTGCATAAGGAGCCAGAGGGCCGTAAATGTTGACGCCGGGGGCCAGCAGATCGGGCTTGATGACGCCGTCAATATTCGTCGGTCCGCGGCTGGAGAATTCAGCCACGGCGTCGTCGGAGCGGTCTATCGTGCCCTTATCGTCCAAAGCGCCGACGGTAATAGCGTCGGGATGGATACCGGGAGTAGAAATATTCATTTCCGAGGGACCGTCGTTGCCGGCGGCCACGCAGACCACCAAACCGGCTTCCATAGCCTTCTGGGCGGCCTGAGCCCAGGGGTCGTCCTTATAGGAGCGCACCGCCAGATCGCCCAGCGACATGTTGATGACGCCTATATTGTACTGATCTTTATGTTCGATGCACCACTGAATGCCCTTAATGGCTTCGGACACGCTGCCGATGCGCACGCCCACCAGGTTGGCGTCGGGGGCTACGCCTTTATGGACGCCGGCCGATTTAATGCCGGTGCCGGCGGCCACGCCGGCTACATGAGTGCCGTGTCCGTAAGTATCGGTAGGCTCCAGAGCGCCGCTCTGCATATCTACCCAGCCCACAATCTTATCCTTCAGATCGGGGTGAGGAGCGATGCCGGAGTCGATAACGGCAATCGTCTGTCCCTTGCCGGTAAAGCCCATCTTCCAGACTTCGTCTATGCCGATGAGAGCGTCGCTGATGTCCTTGGGAGGCGCCTTGCCGACGCTGTCAACCGACGGGGCGTCGGAATTTTTCATCAAAGGATTCTTGTAGCCCACCGTTGCGTCCATAGTGACGGAAGCGCCCTCTGGCAGAGACTTGAACAAATCGCCGATATTGTCAGACTTCACGTCGAGCGTATAAGCGTCTACCAAGTCCAGTCTGTCGGACACCTTAGCGCCAATCTCCTTCTGAGCGCTCAGGAAGCTCTGCACGTCCTCCGTCTTGGGATGGGAGCCGAGACTGACGATAAATCTCACCAAATCGTCATTCTTTACCGCGCCCTCCTCGGGAGAGGATTTTTCAAAGCCGTCCTTCGGCGCGCTGACTTCCGCTTCTTTTGAAGAGGCCTTTTGCTTAGTACCGCCTACAACAGGCGAGCTGTTGTAGGGAGCGTTCAAATAAGAAGATCTGCTTATAGCGTCTGTATTCATTAAGCTACCCTCCTTGCCGGAAACCGGAACCGCACTGCAGAATCAGCCTCCCGCACGGACATTACCGAACAAAAATACAATATTATATATAAGCATAGCATTTTAGAGAATCAAATTGCAATAAAGAAAGACTGCATATTTGTTAAAAAAAATTCATTAACATGACCGAACCGCTTTCTGACAATTTAGACTGACGCCAATCTGACAGTCCCTTTGCCGCCGCTCCGAATGGAAAATTAAAAGGCTCAGGGCTACAGCATAATCGAAACCAGGGTCGGCAGAGACAATACAGTTAAGAATGATATAATTCATTCGGCTCGGAAGCGCGCGGACAAGCAGGCCTGCAGCGGCGCGCGGGAAACGCTTGCAGAAGGGGAACTGCGTATTATATAGAATATTACACAGTTGCATAATGCAGCTTTAACGTCTATTCTGCCAGGAGGCCAAGACTATGAAAGTCTTAAAATGTGACGCAGCCCCTGACGCCGCAGCTCAGGCCGCAGAGGCGCTGCGCTCCGGCGACGTCATAATATATCCCACCGACACTCTTTACGGCATGGGCTGCGACTCCATGAACCCCCAGGCCATATCCAGAGTTTACAGCATCAAAAAGCTCAACAAGCGCAAGCACCTTACCCTTCTGTGCTGCGACATAGAGCAGATCAGCAAATACGCCCAGCTCAGCAATACCGCTTATAAACTTCTCAAACGTCTGCTGCCGGGCCCTTATACCTTTATCCTGCCGGCTACCCGCCTCGTTCCCCGCATCGTCATCGACTCTCAGCGCAAGGTCGGCATCAGAGTTCCCGACAACGAAATTTGTCTGGAAATAATCCGTCAGCTGGGACGTCCGGTTCTGAATACCTCCGCCTCCTATGACGATGAAGATTCCGATAAAAACGATCCGGATATTATTAAGGATAAATACAGGGAAGCCAACCTGCTGCTCGACTGCGGAAGTCTGGAGAACGCTCAGTCCTCGGTCATAGATATCAGCGCGGACCCGCCCATTGTAGTGCGCGAAGGCAAAGGCGATATCGATACGGTCATGTGCATTATGGATAACGCCTGATATTTCAAGCGCTTAAAACCGAATGTTTTAAGCGTTTTTTTAAACAGCAGCGCTTAGACGCAAATTGAGGCCGATATAAAGGATTTTTCTGCTATGACCTGGCGCATTCCCGATTCACAGCTTATAAACGCCGAACCGCCCGCTTCCGCCGCAGTTTCATATGCGGCCGCTTCCGCCGCTCCGGCCGCCGGCCTGAAGAGACTGTACGAATTCAGCGAACCTATCTGCCATCCCCTGAAGCTATGGCGCGGCTTTCTTCTGGCAGTGAGCGACAGTTCCACGGTATACGCCTTTAAAGCTGAGGAACTGAAGGGACCGAAGGCGCAGCCGCTTAGATTTCTCAATTTAGCCGAAAAAAAGCCCGCCGATGAACTCATTTCCCCCCTTCTGAAAGAAATCAGAGGTATTCTGGCCTTCCCCTGCGGCGATAAGATTTACCTCTGGGATATGGCCGCCGCTCTGCTGGGGCGCAGAATCAGCCGCAGCCGTCCGCCTTTCCTTGCTTTGAAGGGCAGACTGGCCGCCGATATTGCCACCGACGGACAGAATTATCTTGCCGCCCTTACCCGCGCCGGCCAGGAGCGTTACCGTCTGGAAATTTTCGAATTCAGCCGAAACTCGACCGAGCCCTATTACATTTTTGAACTGGGGCGTCTCGGCGGCGCAGCTGAGGAAAATCCTGCGTTCGGAGGCGGCGCAGAGCCGACCTTCACCCTTTACTGCAGCGGAAAAGCCGTATATCTGCTCGCCTGCAGCCGGCAGTCGGCCTACGATCTTGAAGAATCGGGCAGTCTGACCTGCTTCAGTCTGGCCTCTCTGACCTCCAAGAAGCTTCCCGGCGAGTATTGCGCCGCCTACACGGCCGACAACGTCAGCGGTCTGCTGACAGAAAAGATAGGAAGCGCCGAGGAAGGCAGCCGCTACAGACTCTGCCGCATTCCGGAAAATCCGGTCAACGCCTCGGGCCTGAAGCCGGAATTTGTCGATAACATCCATCAAATCAGAATGTACGGCCGGCGCGGCGAGGGAATCTGGCTGATAGGCTCAGGCGTCTCCAGACTTGAAGGGAAAAACAGCCTCCAAACTATGGTAGCTCCGGAACTCATCGATCAGATTTCCATGGACAGCATACCTGTCTGCATTCAGGGTAAATTCTGCGTATGCCTGAAAAGCTGTCAAAACGGCGGCAGGCTTTATGTGTTTAAGGATCAGTTCAGCTTTTATCCCGAGCCTTCAATTTCTGAAGATTTCTGCTTCACCGCCTCTCTGGCAGCGACGGAAGATCTCTGTCTGGGAGTTTCCGAAGACGGCTGTTTAAGCTCTTTGACATTCTCTTAATATATGATAATATTCTAATCAGGTCTATTTTTGCTGTATGAAAAATTATCGTCCTCTGGCTCTGCTGTTTATTTTATATTTCCTGTCCTTTGCGCTTCTGCCCGCCGCAGCGGCAGATCCCGAAGACAAAGATTTCCCCGAACTGGAGCATGTGATTCTGCTTGACTGCAGCGGAAGCATGAGCGAAGGGACCTATACGGTTTCCGGCACAAGGTACGAAGGCGGCGCTTACGGCTCCTATGTCCACGGCTTCAGCGACAGCATCGCCGAGCTTCTCAAAGGGACGCTGGTCTGCGATTCCGCCGTATTAAAATCCGAAGCCGCCTGCATTCCTGTGCCGGCCTGCTCCGGCGGTTCCTTTATCGAAGAGCGCATTAAAAAATATCAGGAAGGCTCCTCCGGTATGCAGCTCGGCAGCCTTTACGACGAGATCAGGCTAAAGGACGGAAGCAGGGCTAAATATCCCGGTCCTCACAACGACGGCGCTATGGGCGACGAAGGTTTGAAGTCCGAGCTGCAGAGAGCGGTGAACGAAGCCGACGCTCGGCTGAAGGGTAATTTTATCTGCTACTGGTTTCTGACCGATAACGCTTATAATTCGCCTATTCCCACCGCCTATCTGGACTATATAACCCATGAAGAGACCTTTAAAGAGGTTCTCTTCGTGCCCCTGGGAACGCTCAAAGACGGCAGATGCGGTCTGGCCCTTTACGTCATTGTGCAGCAGAAGGGAACGGAAGCCTGGAAGCCGGAATGGAGCGAAAAACTCAGAGATACGCTCAATAAGAACCTGGAAAGCCTCGGCGCCCTGTGGTCACAGAACGAAAAATTCCTGCGCCGGGCCATAGACCTGCACGGCGTAATTGAGCAAAATCAGAACGGCGAGGACAAAACGTTTCTGAAAGCCCAGGCCAGACAGCTTTCCTACTGCGCTCTGCCCGATTATCATTCCTCAGACGAGGCCGGCTGGTACGGACTCAGCCAGAATCGCGAGCTCGTTCTCCAGGACAACGCTCAATATATGCAGGGAGCTCCCACCTACAGCTACGCAGCCTCGGTACAGAGCGAAATCCGTCCCTCCTCCGGCTGGTTTATCCGCAATATAGAGGTTTACAGCCAACAAGAAAAGCAGAAGAATCTCCAGGACTACAGCGTCGAAGCCGCCTCGCTGACTGACGACGAAAAGCATATCCTCAGCGAAGGCTTAAAAATAGATTTCAGCGAGCTGAAAAAATTAAATAAAGTTCAGCAGAACTACTGCGACAAATACGGCTCAGTATTTGTGCGCTGGCTCTTCCACGCCGATCCGCAGGCCGCGCAGGTCCTCAAAAATCATCCCGAGGGCGCGGAGATCCGCCTCCATTTCGAGCTCCCCACCACTATAGATTTTTCAAAAATCGATTCGGAAAAGCTGCAGTCGGGCTTCCATGAGGACATTTTAAAGTGCATCGCCAATACGGCCGAGGTCGAAAAGTATCTGCTGCAGGCCCAGAACGAAGGCGAAGTTATAAAACGTTCCTGGACGAGCGACAAGCCGATAACCTTTAAACTGTTATGCCAGTCTCAGCCGCCCTCCGCAATGCAGAAGCTCAAAGCCCTGCTGGGGCGCCGTTCCGTACAGATTGCCCTGGGAGCGATTATCGCCGCCCTGGCCGCTTTTATTGTTTGCAAAAAATCCCGTTCCAAAAAAGCAGGTGACCGTCATGAATAAAAAGTTCGCCCTTTTAATCCTCCTTCTGATCGCAGCCGTCTTAGCCGCCGTACCCGCTTACTGCAGCGAAGACGATAAGTATTACAGCTCCGTTCCGGCCCGCTTCGAGCTTCTGGACGCCGCCGGCCGCCATATAAAATTCGCCGAGGATCAGCGTCCCTATCTGGTGCTGGAGCTGCAGCCCAACGCCGACGGAACCTTCAACAACGGACTGAATCAAATCGAGCTTTCCAACGGCAGAAGCTACGTTAAGGGCGAGCCCATGGAGGTGCCTCTGGGCGGTCCTCAGGCCGGCGCCGCCGACCTCTTCGCCCCGGTCGACGACAGCTGCGGCCCGGCCGTCTATTACGTCAAGCTGCAGGGCGCCGACGCCAAAATGCAGCTCAATCCCGCCGAAAAGATCCAGGTCTTTCCCAACCATCCCGGCATCACCTATTCTCTGCATCTGACCGACACCCGCCGCAGCCTCGCCGAGCTGCTGGTCATCATTCTGGGAGGCGGACTGCTCATGTTCTCCAGCTTCATGGCCGCGCAGAATATCGGCAAAGAAAAGTACAACCTCATTTATCTGCCCCTGCGCGACACCGACGAAGAGGCCAGAGCCAAGGGGCGCCGGGCCGAAAAGGAAATTAAGCCCAAGGTTTTTTATCCTCTTCTCCTGATCTCCGCCGCCGGCATCGCCTCCTCAATCTTCTGGCCGGCCGTCACCAATAAAATTATGCCCTATTTAGGAGTAGCTCTCTCCTTATTCATCCCCTTCTGCATAATTGTTATGACCTATTTTTCAGTTTCCAAATACATCAAAAACGAAGCCGGCTAAAGCTTAACTTTGATATGACAGTCTCATTGCGAAAGGAATAAACAGCCATGACTCTCGGAAACAGCATCGGTAATACCTTCGGAAACGTAAAAGACAGCGCCTCAAACGCTGCCAATATAACTGCCAAAATTCAAGTGACGCCCACTCTCTTCGTCGGTCTGGGCGGCACCGGCCAGAAAGTGCTCAAGCGCCTCTACCAGCGCTTAAATATCTACTACGGCGACCTGCAGCAGTACTGTCACGATATCTTCAAATTTGTCTGCATCGATACCGATCAGCTTCCGGAAATAATCGGCATCAACAACATCCACGCCGGCGTGCAGTCCATAGAATCGGCTCTGAACAACTCCGCCAATTCGGGCATCGCCGACTGGTTCCCGGCCATGAACCACGCCAACAACACCATCCAGAACGGCGCGGCGGCCATACGCCCCTACGGAAGACTGGCCTTCTTTATAAACTACAACAAAATATCCTCGCAGCTCTCCCGCCATTACACCATGCTGGCCGCTTTGAACGCCACCTCCCGCCTGCAGCAGTCCTCCACTCTGAGGAGCAAGGCCATAGCCGACTCCATTCAGATTCAGACCGGCTCCAGAAACTGCGTGGTAGTGGCCTCTACGGCCGGCGGCACCGGCAGCGGCATGCTCATCGACGTCCTGGGCTATTTAAAAGACCTGATGAAAAAAGCCCGCATTACCGGCGATCTCAACGTCTATCTGCTGGGACCGGAAAATTTCTTCACGCTGAGCAATATATCGTCCCTGCGCGGCAATTCCTACGCCTGTCTCAAAGAGCTGGAGTATTTCCAGAGCCCCGATAAAAACGTCATGGAGGTCAATTGGGACGGCCTCAAAAACAGCAGACAGAAAATAGAATCGTCTCTGGCCACCCACATTTTCTTCCTTTCCGGCTACAACTCATACGGCGCCAGACATACGGAAATAGATGAAATCTACGACCTTTTAGCCGAATCTATCTTTAAGGACAACACCTTCGGAGATTTAGCCACCCGCAAACGCTCGGCCATAGACAACCAGAAGGCCGCCGCCACCAGCAAATTCTGCACCAGCATAGACACCGACTACGGCGAAATCAAGGAGAGCTATTCGCGCGGCTTCCAGACTCTGGGCTACGCCTCCGTCAACGTGCCTCACGATCAGATGATTGAAGCCTGCTCCTATCAGCTGATTAAAGACATCTTTTCCGCCTGGAACGGCGGAGGAAATCCCGACGAAGCCGCCGCCGGAGAGCTGCTCGGTCAGCTCAAGCTGGATAAGAATATCTTTAAGTCCGGCAAAGAGGCCAAGCAAAAGGACGGCAAAGAAGTGATCGCCGTCAGTTACGAAGGCGTAACCAGCCCGCTTTACAGCGAACTTCTGGGCGATTCCTTAAAATTGGTGAGAAGCAAAAGGCAGAGAATCCCCGATACCAAAAACAGCAAAATCAACAACGTACCTATAGGCGAAGCTATAGATCAAAACATTAAAGCCATCAGGGCCAACCTCGAAAACAGCGATCCTCAGATCAATACCGTCGTCGCCGCCATCGAGGAGCGCAGCCGCGACCTGCAGAGCAGTCTGCAGGAAACGGTTTCCGCCTGGTGCGCTCAGGCTTTGAAAAATATTGATCTTCTCAGTATTAAGCCGGTTCTGAGCGCCGTCAAAACGCGCATTGAAGGGCTTTTAGCCGAAATTAAGACCTTCGCCGAGCAGGACGCTCCCGCTCTGAAAAAAGAGCTCAATACCGGCTACGACAACCTGCGCGGAGAGCTGGCTCAGCTCCAAGACGGTTTCTTCGGCCTCAAAAGCCGCGACGACGAGCGCTACGATCAATCCAAGCTGGTCTATACCAAGGCTATGGGCAAGGATGAAAGAGCCGATTCCTTCGACGGCTTCCTGCTTATCGCAGTTCACGAAAAAACGGCCGAAGCTCTGAAAAATACGCTCCTGCAGCTCAGCTCCTGCATAGACAGAGAAATGGAGCGCTATGCCCTCGACGCCGAAAGCATCAAACAGATCGAAAATTATCTGGACAGCTTCATCAACGCCTATAAAAAAGGCGCCCACAGTTCCATATTTGTATCCTCGCTCTACGACTGGAAGAATCCCGGCTTAGACGAAATTATCAAAGTCTGCCTGCCCGACGTCGGCGGCAGCTGCAAGGCTCTCGTCAAAAAGAGCCTGGCCGTCGACAGCGCCGATATACAGTACGAAAGCTTTGAGGAGTTAAAGAGCCGCATAAGCAATTTCATTATCGACAACGACAAGACCTGGCTCCATAAACTCATCGACGAAGCCAGAACCTGCTTTGCCCAAACCTTGCCGGAAAAATACAGTTTCTGGGCCATGTTCCAGAAAAAATATCCCGATCAGGCCTCCTGGCAGAACCAAATTGATCAATTCTGCCAGGCCTCCAGCTTATGGATGCAGGAAAACGACGACCTCAACGCCTACATGGATAAAAGCGTCGACTTCGGCAGAACCGGCACCGATATAGTAGTAGGCATCCCCAGCCTCCCGGCTACCTCTCCTTTGATCAACTTTAAAAACCAGGTTCAGCAGTATCTGATCTCCGTAATCCAGCAGGACGCCAGCTCCTTAATTCTCGATCCTCCCAACCGCGATATAGCCTATCTGCAGAGACACGACAACAATCAGCTGACCATCATCCGCACCAGCGCCCCTCTGCCCATCTGCTATTCCAACATCATCAACAGCTTATACGACGACTACAAGATTCAGCTCAATACCAAGCCCATGCACATCACCAAAAACAGCAATATCTTCAGCGATATTATACTGCCTACCCGCGAAGGCGCTCAGCAGAATCTGGAGACTATGCGCACGGCAATTCTGCTTCTGGTTTTCAACCGGCTGGTTATCAATCGGATGAGCAAATCTTATATCTATATAAACAATACCGTTCCCGGCAGTCCTCAGATCGTTCTGTGCCGCAGCTACCAAAAGAATATCTACAGCGCCATTAACGACGTTTACAAATATCTCGACGCCGATTACGGACTTTTCTCCAAGCTCAGAGATATCATGCAGACTCAGTTCGAATCTATGCTCCGCGAGCTGCCCAGGCAGTCCGCCGATTCCCAGGAGACGACGAAATGGGAACGCTACTGCAACCACTTTATGACCATGATCTTAAAATCGGAAAACGCCGATAAGCCTGAAAAGCTCCCCCAGACCAAGCTGCTGGAATACACGGCTGTCCTCACGCTGCAGCAGGACGCTGTCAAGTATATTTTGGGAGAGGGATGCGATATCACCGTCACCGACCTCAATCATATGCAGCGTCCAGCCCAAGAAGCCAGAATTTTGATCGTCAACAGAGACGCCGCCGCCGATCCCGACGAGTTCTTCAGCGACCCCGAAGACGGCTTCCTGCTCTGGCAGCCCAGAGATTAAAGTCTGCTCCGCCGGCGGCTTGCTTTCGGTTTTGCACAATCGGACGCCGAGCCGCCCTTCCAGTCCCAATGCCTCCTAATTTTCAGCGAAAACAGGTATGCGTCTCATGGAATGTCACCGTTACGACTGTATAGGCATAGAGCTTAAACCCGAGGATAAGGTCTGCCCCTACTGCGGCCAGGAAATTTTGGCGGCGGATATCAAAATTGAGGAAGAGACCGAGCCCGGCTGCTGGCGGGAGCTGCAGCGCTTTTACTGCATTGAAGCGCCTAAACTGCGTCTGTGCATCCGCAAGGAGGAGAGCTTCAGCGCTTCGTCTCTGGAGCTTAAATTCAGCAGTCCCTGCCTGACCACCGAATACAAGGGCAACCTTTTCGACGACGATCCCCGCCGGAAGACTTTAGTTTTAAACCTCATATATAAGCCGGAAAAACTGCCTAAATTCAATGCCGATCCTTCAGAGGCGGTTCCTGTCGAAATAACCGTCAGACTGCTCAAAAAAAACACCGCCGCCATTGAATTCAGCCCCAATAACAGCATCAGCTCCGGTTTCGCGCCATTCTCCGAGCCTGAACAGGTTCTGGGTATTGCCAAGCTGGATATTTATCCGGCTCCGGCTCTCATAACTCCCTCAGAGGCCAATTATTATCTCAACAGGGACGAAAGCCTTAATATGCCCATATCCTTTAATATTCAGGGAAATATTACCGATATTTTTTCGGCAGAGGCGGCTTTGGAGCCTCAGGACCGATAAACAACCCTCCAAGCGCGAGGTTTGCAGCATAAAAGAGCCAGGATTATGACACTCAACGTAAATCAGCACCACAGCGAACCCTCCGAGACCGCACCCGAGGATATAGGTCTTTTAATCGACGGTCTTCTGGACGGCAAGTTCGGCCGAGAGAACAGTCCCCAAAAGACGCAGGAAGCGGTTCAGCCGGCCAGCGCTCAGACAGATCCGGGGCCTTCTTCCGCGGAAAGCGGCAAATCCGCAGCTTTTTCTCAGGCAAAACTCATCTGCGTGCCCAATCTGTCCGAGCAAAGCGTAACCGTAAAAAGCAGTCTCTATCCCTTAAACGCCCCCTGTCAGAACTGCACCTTAAGCCTGACGGCTGCGGTTCAGGCCTCTATCGGCTCGGATCGTCCCCGCTCTTTAAAACTGAACAGCCGAATGGCCGTAACTCTGTGGCGGGAAGCTAAATTATGCGTCCAAAACGATATTTTTAAAGAGGATTCACCCTATATCTGGGATGTCACCTATAACCGTCCTGAAAATTTATCGGTAGCCTTTACTTTGGAAAACGGCTATTTCGCTTCCGTGCTGCGGATTAAAAGCATCACTCTCGGCGCCGACGGAGACAGTCCGGACCTCGAGGCCTGCGGGGCGAAAATATCCTCTCAGGGAAAGCCTCTGGAGGGAGGACTGGATATCTGCGACAGCCAGCAGTTCAGTCTTACCTTTGCCGAAACTCCGCCGATCGGCGATTACAACCTGAAACTCAGCATAACTCTTGAAGCCCCCGGACCGGACAGAGCTAGGCGGGAGATAACCAAGAGCTATCCCATTCTCCTTAAAGTTAAGCCTCAGAAAATTATCAAAGACGGAATTCTGGCCATCGATTTCGGAACTACCTCTTCCTGCGCCGCCCTGGTAAGCACCGACGATCTGTATATCTTCAACGTGGAAAACGAACGGCTGACCAGTCTGCAGGACAGCGAAAAAAAACGTCTGCTTTCCTACATCTCCTACAATATGCCCGAGCCGGTCCTGGGACGCCAGGCCTACGACGATGCCAGGGAGAATCCCCAAGCCTGCTGCTCCTCTCCCAAGAGCCTCATCGGCAGCCGAAATTCAGTAGAAATACTCCAAAACCTTAACGGCCGTTATACGGAAACTCAGGTCCCCCTGCAGGACATTGTCCGCCGCTTTTACCGCACTCTGTCCAAGTACGCACAGGACAGCCTGGCCAAAAACGGCAGCGCCATTAAGTTCAGCAACTTTGTCATTACTCACCCCAGCCGCTTTAACTACAGCCAGATTGAGCAGATAAAGGACGCCGCCTTTGAGGCCTTCAAAGATATTTATCAGGCCGAAGACATCGGCTGCATTAAGACGGTTCCCGAGCCTATAGCCGTAGCTTTCGACTATATCTGCGACCCTCTGTGCCAGAACCGGATTCACAATAAATTCGGAAAGGACGAGATAACCTACACGGTTCTGGTCTATGACTGCGGCGGCGG
>JAFTAM010000078.1 GCA_017458675.1 bacterium | reverse complement strand
CTTGAAAGTTTTGGGTGAGAATCTTAGTATTTTCTCTTTCGAAATTGCTTTCGTTTTCAATAATTTCTACAGTTGTCAAATTGTTTTTGTGGTTCTCGTCGAACCGCTCGAGAATATTACCACTTCCCCCTTATTACGTCAAGGGGGTTTGAAAAATTTTTTTTACTTTTTTTTGAGCGGCAGCATAAGCCAAACGGAAAGAGACAAGATTCTTCGCTTCGCTCAGAATGACAGGGAAAGGGAGCTCAGGATGACAGGGGAAGGGCGACCAGGATGACAAAACGCGGTTTACCATGTAAAACTTTCCTGAAATTGTCATCCTGAGCCGGCCTGCCCCCCGGCGAAGGATCTTACATGCCATAACGCACAGCGCAAGATTCTTCGCTGGGCGCTCAGAATGACAAGGGAAAGGGCGATCAGAATGACATTATACTATTTCAAATAAAAAAGGCCCGCCGCCGGGCGGGCCCGCCTATTTACGGCTTACTTTCCCAGCAAATCCTCCCATCCCCCAACCTTGGGCGGAAAATACTTTTTGCCGGTGCATTTTTTTATCTTACCCGGTTCAACAGGAAAAATGTTAGCCTGCTCACTGCTATACCAAACGACGCAAAGCCCTCCTCTGCTGATCAAACAATCAGTCACGTAGCTTTGGCAGCAGAAATTTTTTGCCGCGCCGCCGGATTCTATAGTCGCATAAGTAACTCCGCCGCCCATTGTGATACTGACTACCGTTCCGTAAACGAAGGCCAAAGGCCTAGGTATTCGCTTAAATTCAGCAACGCTCATATATCCATAGCTCCTAACCCTGTTAATCATATCTGAACGCGATTCATTGACTGTAACATAAATATTTTCATAGTGGCCCCGGCGGTCCTTAATCCATTGAGAGGCTTCACCGCTGCCCATATGGGCGGCCTGCTTTATCCATTTGACGGCGGCGCTGCGGTCCTTCTGACAGCCCAGGCCCTGAGCATAACATATGCCCAGCCGGTACATGTATTCAGGGTCCTTAGCCATAGCGGCCTGCTTGGTGTATTTGAAAATCTTGCTGACATCCTTGCCGACATATCTGCCCTCGCGGTAAACGTCGGCCAGGGTTTTGGCGGCGGTTAAGCTGCCGTTATCGGCGGCGCTGGTCATCCACTTCAGATAGCGCTGCAAGCGCTCTTTACTGTCAAAGCTCTTGCCTTCCAGTTCAAAGGAAGGCGAACCTGAAGGCTTTAAAGAGCTGCCGGGAGGCAGGAAACATTCGGCAAAGGCAACTTTGCCCTGGTTGCAGCCCCGTCGGGCGGAAGATTCCAGCAGAGCGTATCCCTTGGGGTCGTTCTTTTCTATGGCGGCCTTGCCCTGAACATAAGCTTCATAGGGCTTTAAGCCGTCATACTGCGCAGTATTCTGATAAATACTGACGCTTACCGGCAAAAGACCGCCGGCCAGCTTGCGATCCTTGTCCGCGGTTTCTTTCAGCTCGGCGCAGAGCTCCTTAAGGCGCAGTTTCTGGCTGCAGAGGGACAGAATCTCTTCCTGTCGGGAATCTTTGTCCTTGTTTATTTCGGCAATCTCCGAGGCCTGTTTCGACAGTTCCGCCGACTTGTCAACATTTTTGCCGGTTCCCAAGCCGAAATAATACAGATAAGCCAGCAAGTATTTTGATGCGGCAAGGTCCTGGGATGCTTCCGCCCACTTAAAGGCCTCGTTATAATCTTTTTCCGTGCCCTGGCCGTTAAAATACAAATAGCTGAGAACCGAGGCCGCCGACTTCCAATCGTCGTCTTTCTTATCGGCTTCAGTGCACTTTTTCATCCAGACAAAGGCGTACTGATAATCACCGTCTTCCAGTTTCTTCTTTCCAAGCCTGTACTGCGCCTCCGCACAGTTATGGCAGGCGGACTCTTCGATAAGCTCCCAGCCCTTTGCTTCGTTTTTGACCGTCCCCTGCCCCTCAAGATACATTTCTCCCAGCATATTTTCAGCCGAGGCGAACTTCTGCTGAGCCGCCTTTTCAAACAGAGCAAAGGCTTTGTCATAATCCTTGGCGACATAAGAGCCGTAATAATACATTACTCCCAGCGAAAACTGAGCCTTCGGCAGATTTTGCCCGGCAGCTTCAGAGAACAGCTCGAAAGCCCGCTTGTTATCTGCGGATATACCGTATTCAGACGGAGCGGTCAAATAGATATATCCCAGCCTGAACTGAGCCTCGGCGCCGCCCAGCTCGGCAGCGCGGGTTAAATGCTTCAGGCTTTCCCGATAATCTTTTTGCTTTTTGCAATAATCGCTCAGCGTCAATTCGGTATCGGCGTCGGCCATATTCAGTTCCGAAAGTTTGAGAGCGGCCTCGGTATTGCCCTTGTAGGCGGCGCGTTTATAGTAATCGGCGGCCTTGCCTTCGTTCTTTTTTGTACCCAACCCCTCCGCAAACATATTTCCTGTCGCATAGGCGGCCTCAGCGCTGCCGGCGTCGGCGGCCTTTTTAAACCAGAAAAATGTTTCGCGGCGGTCGTTATTCTTATTATAGTAATTGCCCAGCCAGATCATGGCGTCGACAAGCCCTTTTTCACCGGCCGCTCTCATATAGCCGTAAGCCTCAAGCTCATCCTCAAGACCCTAGCCGTGCAGATAAAGGGCCTCGGCGGAATAGTTCTTATATTTCGATTTGTCGTAATAGGGCTCATAGGGCTTCCCGCTCGAAGCGCCCAGCTTGACTAAGCCTTCAGCCGCGTCGCCCCAGTCGTCGCTGTCGCGGGCCAGGGCCGGGGCCGAGAAACAGGCGGCGCCCAATGCCAGACAGATGGTAAAATACTTTAAACCGCGCTTAAAAGCTGGGTTCCGTTCTTTTTCTGAATTAAACAGCTTTGACAGCCACGCCGCCCGAGTTATTTTCTTCATATATCCGCTCCTTTTCCGATACGGAACGGCAATAATTCCCTATGCGTAAAAAAGCATTCTGAAAAGAAATTGCCGTCCGTTTTAGGCCATTATATAAATGCAGGCCGACAGACTGGTGACCGGCTAAAAATGCAAAGCAAAAAAAACGAAATTTATAGCCAAATTTACAGCCGAAAAGCTGTGCACAGACAAGCCGGCCGCCGACTTCGGAGCTAAAGCAAATGCACCGCGAGAAAACGCTCAGTATGGCCTGCAGCGGCTGACGCGGAAGCGAAGCTGCAGAAGCAAATCCGCGGAAGACCCCGCGCAGAAGCTAAAGGAAAAGGGGCGTATTCGGCGGAAAGAAGCGGACCGTGAACAGTTTTGACTTAAATTTCTGGCTGTCGGAAAGTGTCGAACAGACTCTGGACAGACTCAATTCTGCCGACATAAATAAAGAGAACGAGCTTAAAATCTTAAAACAGCTCAGAGCCGCCTTCCCGCCCGAGCAGGCCGGGGAAATACTGACCCAGGCCAAACTGCGCAGAAAAGCGGCTGTTAAGTTTCCCCTGGCTCACAAAATGTTTTTTGAGGCGGAGGCCCTGGAGCAGGCCACCTCCTGGGAGCTGGCGCTGCACAGAGCGGAAAAGCTGCACAGACTGGCTCCGGCCGGCATATTCCTGGACCTGGGCTGCAGCATAGGCGGCGACGCCCTGGCCCTGGCTCAATTCCGTCCCGTAACCGCCATAGACTTAAATCCGGTAAGACTGCAGATACTCAAAGCCAACTGTCTGAAAACGCAGTCTCCCTTCACTGTAACTATCCTGCAGGGAGATTATCTGGAAATGAACTTGCCTGAGGCCGGGGCGGTCTTTATTGATCCTGCCCGCCGACAGGACGGAAAGCGCATTTTCAGTATCGACAAAATCCAGCCGCCCCTGGCCGAACTTCTGAAGCTTTCGGACAGATTAAAACTGCCCGCCGCCGTTAAATTGGCGCCCAGCCTCGACAAAGGCCTGCTGAACGAATACCCGGCGGCTGCCTTGGAATTTACCGGTCGCAGCAAGCAGTGTCAGGAAGCCGTCCTCTGGCTCAATACAGATAACTCTCTGCCCCGGCTGCAGGGCTCCGTATTGAGCAGAGAAGGCAAATGGCTCGAGCGCGCCGGCACGCCTGAGGAAGAGCAGCATTTGCAGACAGGACCGCTTCTGGCCGATCAATACATATATGAAATAGAACCGGCCATGCTCAGAGCCGGCGCTTTGGAAAACATTGCCGGGGAGATCGGCGCGCATCTCTTCGATCCGCAGGTAAGCTGGCTGATCAGCGATAAGCTCTGCCGCCATCCTCTGGCAGAGTCTTTTCACATAGAGACGGCGGAAAAATTCTCCTTAAAGAAGCTGCAGAAATATCTCAGCGAACGGCAGATCGGCATACTGGAAATAAAAAAGCGCAATTCCGCCGTGGAGCCGGAGACCTTGCGCAAACAGCTCAAACTCGCCAGAAGCAAAAAGGAAGCGACCGTCTTTATCACCCGCCGAAACGGCGTTCCCATGATGATCCTAGCCTACAGGATATAAAAAAGCCTGCGGACTTATACGCGCAGGCTGAGATTTTAGATTCTTCGCTCAGAATGACAAGTACAGCTTTAAGTTCAGGGCAGCAGGCGCAAGCTTCAGTCCGAATTTTTATTGACAATGTGATATTCAATCACGTTTAAAGTACGGCCCGATTCGCTCTTCTGCATATAATCGTTGTCCTCTTTGGCGCCGCAGGCCTCGGCGATCAGACAGCTGGGCCTATTGTCGCGGTCAACCGGATAGAGTATGTAAGGATAGGCCTTATGAGCGAAGGTCCAGTCAATGAGGGCTCTGACGGTTTCCAGGCCGTAACCGCGTCCCCAGGCGCTCTTTTTGACCCACAGGCCGATTTCGGGAACCCGGCGGTGCAGCTTGATAACGGCGGCCGCCCCGATAAATTCCCGCGTATTTTTGTCCAGAACCGCCAGTTCCAAATCCGTCCCGTTCAAATTCGCCAGCTCGCAGTTTTTGAGAAACATCTCCGCCGCGCTGCGATCCTGTACTGAAAAAGCCCGGGGAACCATATATAAGGCGACTTCCTCGTCAAATTCACGGTAAATATCGTCGCAGTATTCCATGCCGAGCGGCAGCAAAATCAGCCGTTCCGTTATTATATTCTCAAACTGCAGCATATATGTAGCCCTTTCTGCGTGCTGAATTACGTCTTTTCAGTTAAAACCGCTCTGCACCTGCATAAAAGCCATTCGGTTTTCCAACACTGTCGGTAAGCTAAGCAAAAACAGGCTTTACTTTAAGCAGACAAGTATTAAACAGTTTTTGTTTTGCTCTGAAGCGAGCGTCCGAGCGGAGCGCAGCCGCGGAGCTAAGTGCAAAAGAAAACCGGCATAGCAAAAACATGCAGAGCATGTTCTAAAGATTCTTCGCTGCGCTCTCAATGACAAGGGAAATGTTAACAAGCATTGGTAAAACATGCTAATGTACCTTTTTAAGCATTATTTGCCTTAACTTAATGACATTGGGTTTTCCGAAGCCGCCTCTGGAGCCGCGGCCCCATAAGCCTCGCTCCGAAAATTGCCGGACATTTTAAAATGCAATTATGCTCAGGCAAAAGGGCAGGCTAATCAAGCATAGAAAATATACGGTTATGGAACAGTTCGAACTTTCTATTTCTCCAGTTTTTAACGAAGTCATACATGCCGCCGAAGCGGTATTCAACTACCCGGACGATGAAGCGTTCCGCGAAGATCTCGGCGCAAGCCTGCGCGCCATGGCGGAATTTATGCAGACCCTGTCCGCCTATTTCCAGGAAGCCATAAAAATACGGCCCAAAACTGAGCTTACCGTCAGCGCTCCCAAGGATTTTGAAAAAGAGCTGCAGACCATGACCTCGGTGATCTCCTCCCTTAAAGGTATTTTAAAGGAGAAGTCGGTTCAGGCCATACCCGAGCTTCTGGACAAGGGACGCCATTCCTTAAGCAATATGTTCGAAATTTTCGAGCGCATGAAGAAAGAGGAAGAATCTTTCCCGGTCTTCTCAAAATCCCCCTACATTCAGGAAATCGTGCGCATCGCAACGGGAGTGGCCAAGAATCAGTACAAACCGGAAGCGCTGCGCGACAAGCTGCACTGGCTCAGAGATCGCTATCTGGAATTTAAAGACGACTTTGCGGGCATGAAGGACATTCCCAAAGAAAACGAGGACGTCGAAAAGCTCATACCCATAGCCGAGCAGGCCTTAAACCGCATGGGCGCTTCCCTGGATAAAATGGCCGCTTTCCTGCGCAATTTCGATAAGCAGCTTCTGAAGGACGGCTGCTCCGAACTGCTGCAGTCCAGCGAAGTTCTGATTGCCGTTCAGGAACGCATGATGAAGGCTTCTACAGCCCAGCCCGCCGCCTGCCCCAACTGCGGAACCATGAATCCCGGCGGGGCCAAGCGCTGCCGCAATTGTTCGGCCCAGATGCCCAGCATCGTAGGCTTGTCCACCCAAACGGTAGAAATTAAAGAGGACAGCGAAGCTGCCGGAACGGGTACGTCCTATACCTATTTAGTCCGCCTGCAGGGCGCCTGCCAGTCCTATCGGAAGGAACTGCTTTCGTTCGACGATCTCAAGCGCGAAATCGGCTTCTTTGCCGAAAAGGTTAAATCCGGAAAAGAAAAGTTTGCCCAGATGAAAAAGCAGTATGCCGACCAGCCTCACACGGAGCAGACGGATTTATGCTATAAAGAGCTTGAAGAAGGTATAAATATGCTTTCAGAAGGGCTTGGCTGTCTCAATAAGTTCATTGCCGATAAGAATAATGAGCTTTTGGACAAAGGCCTGGAAGTAATTTATGAAGGCGCCGAAAAAATGACCTACGCTCAATCGGTATCCGCAGCGTCAGGAGCTTAAATTTATCTCCGTTACAGCCGAGGGCAGCCACCCAGGACCGAATACGCGGACAGCGGCGGCCGCCTCATTATCTGCGCTGTTTAAAGCAAGAAAAAAGATGAGGTTTTTCCATGATAGTATGTCCTAAATGCAAAACCCGAAATTTACTGGCTGCCAGATTCTGCGAAAAGTGCGGAACTGAGCTGGAAGATAATATTATCGCCGCAAGCGCAGCCGTCAGTGAGCAAGAGGCTGAAAACCGCGCAGAGTCGGCGGAAGCCCCCTCTCAGACAGAGTCTGCAGCGGCGGAACAAACTCCGGAAGATCAGAAGTCGGAGGAGATAATCGTTCAGGCTCAGGACGGCGAAGCGGCGCCCTCCGTTCCTGCGCCGCCGTCTATGCCGGTTTCCGCAAAAAAGCAGCGGGCCAGTCTGTTTACAGAGCCTAATTCCATACTCGACAGAATTCAAAACCGCAGTAAATCGGAAAAGGCTCCTCTTCCCGCTTCCGTCCCCGGCGGTCTGCAGAATCTGCCGGCTATTGCCAATAACAAGTCTTCAAAATCCGCCGGCGAAATTTTGAATATTGCCATTGCCGCTGTGACCGGCATAGGCGTTTTATGGCTGTGCTTTTATGTATTAAAGCGCAAATTCAGCGGCAAAGAGTAAATGCTGCACATTCATAGCCTTTGAACATACATATAAGCGCCTTGAGCTGATATTTTATAATTATCTCAATAAAGGCATTTAGTGAAATCATGCGAAGGACAAGCGCAAATTTGCGGACGAGCGTCTTTCGCATATTTAGATATACAACCTTGAACTATATTTTTTTATAATACATTGGAGGTTTTTTCCCCGTGAATATTTTAGGTACCGTAATGGTTCGTCCCGTGCTTCCGGAGCGCATTGCCGGACTGCAGGAGATATCCCGCAACCTTTGGTGGTCCTGGAACCCTAAGGCCATTGAGCTTTTTGCCCGTCTGAATGAAGACCTTTGGGTCTCTGAGGGCCACAGTCCGGTGGCAGTTTTGAACCATATCAGTCAGGCCGATTTGGACAGAGTAATTGCCGACGAGCAATACCTAGCTCAGTATGACGAGGTTTATTCGCAGTTCACCGAATACCTCAATCCCAAAACGACCCGCTTCGCAGACGCCTTCCCCGAGAGCAAAAATAAGGTTATCGCCTATTTCTCAGCCGAATTCGGAATGCACGAAAGTCTGCCCATCTATTCCGGCGGCTTAGGCATCCTCTCCGGCGATCATTTAAAGACCGCCTCCGATATGGGACTGCCGATGGTCGGCATAGGTCTGATGTACCATCACGGCTACTTCATTCAAGGAATTGACCGGGACGGCTGGCAGAAGGCGGCTTACAAGCCCCTGGATATGTCCACTGTTCCTTTGGAAAGAGCCACCGATCCCAACGGAGAGGAAATTAAGGTCGAAATTGAAATGCCCGGCGAAACCCGCATCTACGCCCGGGTATGGAAAATTGCCGTAGGACGCATCACCCTCTATCTGCTCGATACCAACTTTGAAGACAACGATACCTACTACCGCAGCCTGACCAACAACCTCTACGGCGGCGACAACAATATGCGCATCGCTCAGGAAAAAGTTCTGGGCATCGGCGGCGTCCGCGCTCTGCGCCGCATAGGTCTGCAGCCTTCGGTCTGGCACATGAATGAAGGTCATTCCGCCTTCCTTACCCTGGAGCTCATGCGTGAATACGTGGAAAAAGGCTTAAATTGGAGACAGGCCATTGAAGCTATGTCCCCGCAGGTCTGCTTTACTACCCATACCCCCGTTCCCGCCGGCCAGGACGCCTTCGACGCCAATATGATCGAATCTCATTTCTGGCGCATGCGTCAGCGTTTGGGCATGTCCAACGAAGAGTTCATGAGCTTAGGCCAGAATCCCGGCAATCCTTACGAAAACTTCAACCTTACCATCCTGGCTCTGAGGCTCTCCCGCTTCCGCAACGGCGTCAGCAAACTGCACGGCGCCGTCTCCCGCAGACTTTGGAGGAAGGCATGGCCAGAAGTGGCGCTGGCCGAGGTCCCCATCACTCACGTCACCAACGGCGTCCATGCCGGCACCTGGATCGCCGACTCTATGGCTGAGCTGTTCGATAAGCATCTCGGCAGGGAATGGCGTATCCGTCCCGACGATCATAAGATCTGGAACAAAGCCAAGCTTCCTAAAGCCGAACTTTGGCAGACCCATCAGAATCTCAAGCAGAAGATGATCAATAAAGTCTTAGAGTGCAGCGAAAACCGCCTGCGCCGTCTGGGCGTTCCCTATGACGATATCTGCAGCGCCTGCAAAGTCCTGACCCAGAACTTAAAGAAGGAAACCCTGACTATCGGCTTTGCCCGCCGCTTTGCCACCTACAAGCGCGCCGTGCTGCTTTTCTCCGATATCGAGCGCTTAAAGAGAATCATGTTTGCCCCCGGACGCGAGATAAATTTCGTTTTCGCCGGCAAAGCTCACCCGGCTGACGAGCCCGGTCAGAAATTCATCAAGCAGATTCACGATATCAGCGTCACTCCCGAATTCCGCGGTCATATCATTCTGCTGGAAAACTACGATATCGACATGGCCAAGCATCTGGTGCAGGGCGTCGACGTCTGGCTGAACAACCCCCGCCGTCCCTTAGAGGCCTCGGGTACCTCCGGTGAAAAGGCGGCCATGAACGGAGTATTGAACTTCAGCGTCCTGGACGGCTGGTGGGCCGAGGGCTACAACGGCAAAGACGGCTGGGCTATCGGAAAGACCTGCAGATACGGAGACAACAACGAGCAGGACTTCGCCGACGCCAAGTCGCTCTATGACACCCTGGAAAACAAGATCGTTCCCGCCTATTACGATAACCGCGACGACGAAGGCATACCCTGCGAATGGACGGATATGATGATCAACTCCATCACCAACCTGCTGCCCGAGTATTCCACTCACCGCATGCTCCACGACTACTGCCACAACCTCTACATTCCCGCCGCTATAGCCGGCGAGCAGGCTTGCTACAACAACTTCAGCAAAGCCAGAGAGCTGACCGAATGGAAACTCGGCCTCAGCTACGGAAAGTGGAAGTCAGTAAATCTCCGCAGCGAATTCCCCAAACTCGCCGAGATCAAACGCGGCCAGCAGATTCCCGTTACCGTTAAGGCCTATCTGGGCGACCTCAGACCCGAAGACGTGCGCGTCGAAGTTTACGCCGGTCAGTTTGAGGACAATGAGATCGTCAAACCTCAGGTCGTGGAACTTAAGTACAACGGCTACCGCGACGGCTGCCACTGCTATGACGGAATGATAGAGCCCGCCTTTATCGGCAGCTTCGCCTATGCGGTGCGCGCTGTTCCTACCCACAGCAAGGCCGAATTTACGGACACGCTTGATTTCATCCGCTGGTCCAACTGACAGACTGAATAATACGGCAGAAGCCGTTTAACTGTCCTATAAATACAAAGAGCCCCGCCGCTGAAAAAGGACGGGGCTTTTTAATTGCCGCCGCTCAAAACAGAGCATTTCCGCAGTAAATCTTAGCGAATATCCGTAAGGCCTCCGGCTATACCTATCGGCCGTTTAAAAGCCCCCCCACCGTTATTCTGAGCGCTGCGAAGAATCTATATTATTGCGTTCCGCAAAGCTCCTTCGCCTTACGGCTCAGGATGACAGGCGGGCGGCTCTGGGCGGCAAGAATTTATGGGATTATGACGACCGTTAAAATCTGACAAAGATAAAAAAAGCCGGCTCACCCAGCATGAATGAGCCGGCCCTTATCCAGAGGCAATTATTTAATATTCTTCTTCAGACATTCCTCGGCTTCGGCAGCCGTCAACCCCTCTGCAAAAATCACTTTGCGGCGGGACTTATCCCCTATTTTCAAACTAACCTGCCGGCGCTTCAAGCCGAGTATTTTCGCTAAATACTCCTGCAGAGCGGCGTTGGCTTTGCCCTCCACGGCCGGGGCGTTAAGGCGTATCTGCCAGACAGGCTCCTGCGAGCCCTCCTCAGGAGCGGCGACGGAATTTCCCGAAGCTCTGGGAACAACCTTAACGGCTACGGTACAGCCGCCGGGACAGTCGTTGATGGCGCGGTTCATGCTCATTCCCACCTACAAAACAGAATCGTCCAGCACTATATCGTTTTTTATATCCAGGTCGAAGCCGAACTTCAAATACATAACCGCCAAAGCTTGTTTAGCCGCGCCCTGACCGGCGATCTGCTTGGTTTTGCCTTCGCCTCTGCCCATTACGCAGCCGTTGAAGCTCAGCTCGATGACAAAGTATTTGTCGTGAGCGGGTCCCGATTCTTCTACGACCTTATACACGGGCAGGATGTGGAAATGCTTCTGCACTACCTCCTGGAAGAGACTTTTATAATCGCGGCGGGAGCCCTCCATATTGTCCATGGCGGTCTGCAGAAGGCTGTAAATAAAGTTCTGAGCATTAACAAAACCGCCGTCTAAATAAATAGCTCCGATTAAAGCCTCCATGGCGTCGGCCAGGACGTTGGATTTATTGCCGCCGTTGGAAGCTCTTTCGCCGTTGCCCATCCGCAGATAATCGCCAAGGCGGAGCTGACGCGCCTTATCTGCCAAAAAAGCGGTGCTGGCCACGAAGCCCTTGACCTGAGCCATACTGCCTTCGGACGCCTTGGGATGACGCTCATAAAGATACAGACAAACAGCCATACCCAAAACTGAGTCGCCTAAAAACTCTAAACGCTCATTGTCTCCGCAGTCAGCTTCATGCTCGTTGGCATAGGATTCGTGAGTCAGCGCCATCTTCAATAAGCCGATATCGCTGAAACTATAGCCTATGCATTCCTGAAGCTTCTGAATTTCATCCAAAAACAGCGAATCATTATCCATATCAAATACCTGACAGCAAAAATCAGCCCTCGTATTTCTTTAAAACCACCACAGAGTTCTGACCTCCGAAGCCGAAGGAATTATTGACCGCCGCCCTGATATTCTGCTTGACAGCCACATTGGGAACAAAATTCAAATCGCAGTCCGGATCGGGGTATTCATAATTGATGGTGGGCGGAATGATACCGG
Source organism: bacterium (assembly GCA_017458675.1). Lineage (GTDB taxonomy): Bacteria > Vulcanimicrobiota > Xenobia > Xenobiales > Xenobiaceae > RGIG3641. The sequence goes on along the minus strand of JAFTAM010000078.1, from coordinate 9,526 downwards.
TATTCAAAGCGAAGATGCATATAGCGGTCTCCAAAGCTCCGGTCGCTCCCAAAGCGTGACCGATCATGGATTTGGTCGAAGAAACCGCGAGCTTATAAGCGTGCTCGCCGAAGACATTTTTAATCGCCTTGATCTCGGCGGGATCTCCCAAAGGAGTGGAGGTTCCGTGAGCGTTTATATAATCAACATCTTCAGGATTCAGTCCGGCATCCTGCAGAGCCAGCCGCATAGCGGCGGCCGCTCCCTGTCCCTCCGGATCGGGAGCCGTAATATGGTGGGCGTCTGAAGTAGCGGCGCTGCCGGCCAGAACGGCATAAATCCGAGCCTTGCGGGCCAAAGCGTGCTCCAAAGACTCCAAAACCAAAATGGCCGCGCCCTCGCCCATAATAAAGCCGTCGCGCTGCTTGTCGAAAGGACGGGAGGCATGAGCGGGATCGTCGTTGCGGGTGGAAAGCGCATGAAGGGCGCAGAAGCCGGATACAGCCGCCGGAGTTATGGCTGCTTCCGTACCGCCGGCCAGAATGACATCGGCCTTGCCCAACCTAATTGTATCTACAGCTACACCGATTGTGTGCGTGCTGGTGGCGCAGGCGGAAACAACCGCATAGCTGGGGCCCTTCAGTCCCAGCTCAATGGAGACGGTGCCTGAAGCCATATTGGAAATAAGCATGGGGATGAAGAAGGGACTGACGCCCTTATGCCCCTTATTCAAATAGGCGGTAAAATTGCTCTCAAAAGTAGATATTCCGCCGATGCCCGAGCCTATCAGAGTTCCGATCCGACTGGGATCTTCAGCGGCTATATCCAAGCCGGAATCCTGCCAGGCCATTCTGGCCGCTCCTACCGCAAACTGAATATTGCGGTCGCGCCGGCGGGCGTCCTTGCGATCCATAAAACTTTCGGGATTAAAATCTTTAACCTCGGCTGCGAAACGGCTTGGCATTCCGGAAGCGTCAAACTGAGTTATATCAGCGATGCCGTTCTTGCCGGCAACTATATTTTCCCAGAAAATATCCTTCCCGGTTCCCAATGCGGAAACAATACCCAGTCCAGTAACAACAACCGTTTTTTGCGGAGACATCTTCACCTCAAAGTAAACATTGCCCGACATTTCAAAAAACAGACCTCTGCCCTCTGCCCCTCGGGCGCATAGCGCAGAAAAACATCCTGTTCAGGTTTGCCTTTTGAATTTCAGGCCGCAGATAATATAGTATAACGGACTATGCCTTTCCACGCTTAAAATAGCCTTCCTTCTGTCAAAGCATAAGTCTTAAGCCGTGAGTTTATCGAGGTTTCTAAATATTGTATATAGAAAACTATATAAAAATGTTACAATTTTGTGTTTTTTTAAATTCAAGAAGGTTCTTTGATAATAAAGCCTAACTAACACTTATGAGCACACCGAATAATCACAAAACAATAGCGTTTTTTGTACAAATTTTAGCTGCAATCCTTGTTTTATGCACATTTAAAAGCATAGCTTATGCAGATGAACCGCATAAAATACTGTTCCCCTTCACAAATTCTTTCTGCGCTCTTTCCGAAAATTCGCTGCCCGAGACTTTGCAGGTAACTCCCCCGCCTGAAAGCACCGTCGTCGAAGAGCGGCCCAACGTTTCCGTCAAATTTAAGAATCCCAAGAACACCAAGTTCGATTTAGTGCGCATGTGGTTCAATGGCATTGAGGTTACGGGGAACTGCTTAAAGACCCCCTCGTTCTTCAGCTTTACTCCCTTTACCGTAATCCCCGAAGGTCCGGTAACGGTAAGAATTTACGTACCCTACGCCGACGGAAAACACGACGACTGCACCTGGATCTTCAACCTGCATCATCCCAAGGTCATCCAATCCGTTTCCGTAGTCAACAGCCAGGAGCAGGTGAGCGGCTATCAGGATTTGTGGGTGCGCATCGTCGGACGTCACGGCTGCATCGCTTCCTTTGATATCGAGGATATTGCCGATAACATCCCCATGGAAGAGGATCCGGCCAATCCCGGAATTTATAACGGCAAATACACGGTTAAGCTCAGCGATTCCGCTCTGAAGGCCAACATTGTCGGTCACATCGAATCCGATTTTGAAACCTACAGCTTAAGCTGCGAGCAGCACCCCGTCATTGTCGGCAGCCTGTTCCAGATAACCGTCTTCGAGCCGGAGGAAAACGCCGAGGTCCCCCTCTCCTTTACCATAAAAGGACGCACCCGTCCCAACTGCAATATCAGCGTCACTCCCAATATCGGCTTAAGCGATAACGTCGACGCCGCCAACTCAGTACAGCACAATGACAGGTTAGGGTCTATATCCTGTACGTCCGATGAAAACGGATTTTTTGAATGCAAATACGGCTTCATAATGAAACTGCCCAACCTGCATGCGGCTCTCACCATCAACGCTTCCGATGAAAAGGGAGAACGCGCCATAACTAAGGTATTACATATCAAGTTTAAATAGACGCTCTGCATAACTGCCGGAAACGGCAGTTATTTTTTTGCCGTTTTTAAGAGGTTTTTGCCGTTTATATTGAATTTTAACCAGGGGGTATTTGCTTTTGGCAAATAATCTTTTAACAGGAGAATATATTTTGTTTAAATACCGCAATTTAGCTGCAGCCGTTTTAGGCTTTTCCATGCTCTTTTCCGCCGGGGTTCAGGCTGCCGGCAATCAGGAAGTTAACGTCATTGTAGACGGGAACAAGCTCTCCAAGCCCGGCGTCATGCTGAACGGAGCCACCATGGTTCCCATGAGAGCCATATTTGAGGCCCTGGGCGCAGAGGTCAAATGGGACGGCGCTACCCGTTCCGTCAAGGCCAACAAGAAAAGCACCGAAATCCGCTTAACCTTGGGCGATCCTACCGCCTACATCAACGGCGAGGTCAAGACGCTTTCAGTACCCGCCGCCTCTATCGACGGCGCGACCATGGTGCCTCTCCGCTTTATCGGCGAAGCCCTGGGCGCAGAGGTCAAATGGGACGGCGCCACCCGCACCGCCAACGTCAACGGCAAGGACAGCGCCGCTTCAGCTAAAGCCGACGCCTCCGCCGACATCGAGCTTACGGTTGTAAACAACCTGATTAAGACCGGACAGACTCTGGAAGTCAAGGCTGAAGGTGAAAAGGACTGCAAAGCCAGCTTCGACATTGTCGGCCTGCAGAAAGATATCCCCATGGTCGAATCCAAGACGTCGCCCGGAACCTATTCCGGCACTTTTACGGCCACTAAGGATATGAGCGTAACCGGCGCGCTCCTGGTCGTCCGCCTGAAGGCTAAAGACGGCTCTAAGGAAAGCGTAGCAGATTACAGCAAGACCGTCAGCGTAAATGCCAGCGAAGCCCCGACCCTGAGCAATAAAGAGGCGTCCGCCTACTTCAAAACCTTAATTCCCGCTCCCGGCAAAGTCATTAAGGACAATCCCGTTAAGCTCATTAAAGCCGTCTTCAACCACGAAGTCAAAAAAGGCGTCGTGCGCATGTTCTTAGACGGCGACGATGTAAGCTCGTCCTGCACCTTCGCTTATAAGACCATTACTTATAAGGCCAAAAAAGAGCTGGCCGCCGGAACTCACAAGGTTCAGATCGTCGGCGTAGACAACGACGGAGAAAAGATCGATTACTCCTGGAAGTTCACCTGCAAGGAAGGCGCAGCCGAAACGACGGCCGACAATTCCCTTAAACTGACCCTGCCCGCCGAGAATGAAAATATCGGCGACATCCTCCATCTGGTCGGCACAACCGGCAGCAATTACAAAGTAGATTACGAGATTCAGCCCCAGAGCAGCCTCGCCGGCGTTATCACCATCAAAGGCAGCCACATTGACGGCAGCGTCAAGGCTGATTCCAAAGGCAATTTCAAAAAGGATGTAGATTTATCCTCCATTAAAAGCGACTCTGTAATCAACATTACCCTCAACGTCTATGACGCTAAAGGCAAAAAAGTTGAAACCTTCACCCGCAAGGTCAATAAAAAAGGCTCCGCCGTCAGCGGCAAGACCGCAGAGACCGCAAAATAGCCTGATTAGCCTGAGGTCTTAAAATCAAAGACCTCCCCGCCGCTGAGGCTGGGAGGTCTTTTTTCATGGCGTTGAGCGCCTGCGGCTGCAGCCGGCGGGAAGGGCCCTGCCTGAAAGAGTAAAAACGCAGAATTCCTGGCTGCGTGGTGCGGGCTGCGCTCAGAATGACAGGATTCGGCGGCGCGGAAAGACGCGAGGCTTACATATAAACTATAGTGCCGTCGCTCAGTTTGATTTTGCAGGAACTGCGGACTATGAGGTTGCTTTTTTTCAGGACGGCGACCGTCATATCAGCTTCAGCGCCTTTACGGCCGTTGAATGATATATTAGCAGCCCTCACTTTGAACTCCGCTTCAGAATCATTCTCCTTCTGAGGGGTAACTTCTATTTTCACCTTCCCTGCCGCGGCCGGATCGCAGGCGTCTGTAACGGAAAGCAGAGAGTTTACAGCTTCCGCCGAGGCATAGCCCGAAGCTGCAGCGGCGTCGTCTTCGGCGAATATCGCTTCGGCGTACTTATAGGCGACGTCGCGCTGAGACATATTCTGAACCGGTACATTTTCCTGCTCAAGCCAATTGCAGGAAGCAGCGGACAAAAGATCTGCCGCCAGCAGAATACAGCAAACAAATTTACGATATATACTCATATGCAGCGCTTTATCCAAAACCGACCTCCGCTTCCAGAATAAAAAACCTATCGCCCAGCCGAATATCAGCTTAATCCCCGCTGCGCTCGGCCGTTACCGCAAAGGGCTCAGCCTGCGCATATTCGTCAGGATTGCCGGCAGGCTGCAGGCGCGCCGGAGAAGCGGTAAATTCACCGCATTCAGAGATCCTTCCCTCCACCTTAAAGCGATATTCTCCTTTAGGCAAACTGTTTATATAAATACAGCCTCCCTGCCGGTCAAAAACACAGTTCACTCCGCCGGGGCTGAGCAGCTTATAGGGGGTGAAGCCTCCCAAACTCGGAAGCGTCGCTTTAACTCTGTTTAAATTTACTCTTGAAGTAATCTTGATCAACAGATACCCTTTATCGCCTTCTTTTACAAAAGAGGGCTTATCCTTTTTGCCGATCTCCTGCCAGCCGTTTTCAATAAAGAACGGCGCCTTGGCCGGATCGTTAACGGTTTCACCGGTTATATTATTGAAATAGCCGGCCTCCTTAAAACCGTGAACGACCAGACTCTCATAAGCCTCAACCCAAATTTTCTCCTTGCCGTTTTTGACAAACTTAACTCTGAGATTGCTGTCAGGCAGCTGTGAGACCTTTAAATTGATGCGCCTGTACCAGCAGTTCTTTTCGTTCAGGCTGTCGCCCGTCTCGATCTCATTGCCGTTAATCCAGACGCCGTAGCTGGGACTGCCGGGAGGAGAGAAACTGCGGCGCATAAGCTGAGCCAAGGCCTCCAAGGCGGCCAGAGTATCGCCGGGAGTCCTCCAGAGACCGTTCTCGCGCTCGCCCATGAGCCAGTTTACAAAAGGCTCAAGCTCCTCGTCCTGCAGCTCCAAACTTATGCCGATCATGAGCGCCAAGGCCGTTGTCTGACAGCCGCTGATCGCTTCATTGCCCCGGAAACAGGCCGTTTCCTCACCATTCTGCTGACGCGCAGCGAGCTTTGACCATAACGCCAGAGCTTTACTGTTCTGCTGATGATCTATCAGATACTGTATATAGCATAAAATGGCCGGAGTATCGATCTCCTTGCCCAATCGCTCGATTTTCTGGGCGTCGTCCTTATTCAGCTCCAAATCCGGCAGAGCCAAATAATAGAGCATACGCATATTTAAAGGCGCCTTATCCGCCGCTTTATGCAGATATTTTTCCGCGCCGCCGATCATCTCGTCCAGTCCGTCAAGGCCCAGGTTTTTCAGTTTTCTGCTGTAAAGCAAAACCTGAGCGGTCATGACCGGATCGGATTTCAAGCCCTTGTACCAGGCGCAGCCTCCGTCGGAATTTCGGGCGGCAGAGAGCAGCCTGCGGCAGTCTTCATCCTGAGAGGGAGAGAGCTTCAGACCTTCGGGAATATCAAGATTGTATTTGCTGAAGGCGGGAGCGCAGATAACAGGGACGGCCCATTCCGCCAGAACTTCGTCCGTACAGCCTCGGCTCTCCCGGCTGCGCAGATTCTCCGCATTTAAAGCCAGAACTCCGCCCAAGCCGTTCATAAGTCCTAAATTCAAGCTGCGATCAAACACTCTGCCGATAAACTCAGGCTTGAATTTATCGAACTCCAAAACGGTTTCGCCCTTTAAAGAGGCCTGGCGGTTTTGGTCATACACGGTAACCATAGGCTGAATTACTATGGGCATATGGTATTTATCCGCGCCCTTTGAACTCTTAACTTCCACGACAATATTATCCGAGCCGGGAAGGCCGCCCTTAACTATGCATTCCAGCTCTTTTACAGCGTTGGGAGCGAGCTCAAATTCGGGAACATAGCTGACTCCGCCGCGGTTTTCAGAGCCGCCTTTAAGCTGCAGATGGAGAATACTCTGCTTTTGAGCGTGCAGACCGATCTGCAGCTTTAAGCTTTCGCTGCAGGTATTGCGCAGCTTGATTTTATACTCGGCAAAATCGCCTCCGTTTAAAACCGAAGGGCCCTCCGCCGACAGACTTAAGTTCTCAAAAATATTGACGTCGGCCGCATTAAAACCGATATAGCCTTCGTTGGTAAAGGTATAGGCAATCAACGTCCACTTGCCCTGCAAATCCGGCATCTCGGCTTCAATTTCACCTAATCCGTCCTCGCCCAGCCGGCAGCTTCCCAAATCTATGTGCCGATAACCGGAAAATACGGCGGGCGGCTCCGACGCTTTCTTTACCTCGGAAAGACCGTTTCGGCTCAGATTGGTATTTTCTGAAATATCGCCTCTGCGTCTGCCCTCAAGAACGACGGAGGCCAAAAAATTTTCATCAGCGGCAATGGGCTTGTCTTCAGTATTGATAAGCGCCAGCTGAACATTTCCATGCGCGGGTCTGCCCTGACTGTCGAAGGCCTTAACCTTGATCTTGCCGTTCCGGCCTTTAACCGGCAGGCTCTCTAAAGCCGCGCTGAGCTTAACAAAACGATCCGGATCGCACACGCTTAAAGATTTGCTGTCCGAATAGAGCCGGCCTCCGGAAACGCAGAAAACTCTGACATTTACCGAAGGAAACATATCCGCCCTGGCAGGGATCTTGAAAGACAGCTCATTTTTATCGGTATGAAAAACATAACGTCTGAAAAATCCGCTGTTTTCCAGAACTAATAAAACATCTCCGCCGCCGGCGGGAAGTTCCGTTTTTATTACCGTCTCCTCGCCGGTTAAGCAGAAGGAGTCCTGTATTTTTAAATGCAGAGGCTCTGCCTTGGCCCTCACGGCGAAATGCTTTTTGATTTCTGCAGACGGCGCTTTGGAAGCGGCAGAAGAAATATTATTTATTTCTGCCCTGACCGTATAATCGCCGCCCTCGGTAAAATCATAGGCAAAGGCGGCCTGTCCGCGTTCGTCGGTCTTAAGCTGTAAGCTCTGCAGAGCCTTGCCGTCTTTGCCGGAGATACTAATTTCAGCCTCCGCGCCGCTCAAGGCGTTTCCCTGCCAGTCATTACATTGTATATAAAAATTCCCTTTGTCGCCGGAACAGAGGTCTTCCCCGCCGACAATTTGCAGATAATAGGGCTTAGGAGTCAGCAAAAAGCTGCATGAGGCGGACGCCTTACCGTCCTCCGAGCTGATATTGAAGCGCACGACATGACATTTGCCGTCATTGAGGTTTAGGTCCTTGGCATTAAGCTTAAAGACCGCCTTGCCGGCTGCGTCGGTTTTTACAAAGCCGTCGATGAGCGGGCAGGGCTTAAAAGCGGAAACAGCCTGCAGACCCAGGCAGCCGTAGCCGTAAGCGCCGGCGAAATCGGCTTCGCACTGCTTGGCCTGGATCTTGAGATCAGCCGCTCCGACCGGCAGCTTGTCCTTATCCTGAAGCTCCAGCTCCAATACGATGGCGTCGCCGAGTCCGTAAAAGGCCTTGTCGGAGCCGGCGTTCAAAGAAAGCTGCTGCTCGGAGGCGCCGACGGAGTCAAATTCATAAGAAGCCGCCGCCGCGCCTCGGCTGTCCCTGAGCACTAGGGTATAAGAACGGTCCTCCAGCTCCTTGGGGATTTTCAACATGCCGTTTATGCAGTTGTCAAAATCCAGGGCTGTCTTATCCGAGCAGACCGTCTTATTGTCAGAGCCGCGCAGCTCCGCCGTAAAAACCTCTTTAGAGTCGCTGCTTTCCGCCTTGTAAGGTCCTGCCTTGCGCAGCACGGCACGATAGCTCAGATTCTGGCCAGGGCGCAGAGTGCGCGTTTCGCAGGTCAGAAAGCCCTGCCAGCACCCTGAGCAGCTTTCCACCGGCGCAGCTAAAAATAAAGCCGTCTGCTCTCCTTTCCTGAAAGCGTACAAAACCGTTTCCGCTTCGGCCTTGGCGTCGGCCAGACCTCCGCCGCCGATATTGACTCCGTTTTCGCAAACGCCCTTTTGGGCGGAAAACTTAACCGCTCTGTCGGGGACCGAGCCTGCTCCGGTTCTCAAATCGCTGACCCAGAAACAACTGCCTCCATCCTGATTAAAACTGCAGAGATTTACCAGACCTATATCGGAAACGGAAAAAAGCTGATAAGCTTCCTCCGCGCCGGAACCGGCTCTGATGAGATAGGTCCCGTTCTGGGGAATTTTACCCAAATTTAAGCTTATGACGTCTCCGCTCCGGGTAAATTTACAGCCGCTTTCCTTGGAAAAAGGCTTGAGAGCAAAGCCCAGACTTCCGAAATCCTCGCGCTTTATGGCGCCGTAATCGACCGGCAGCCCACGCGTCAGGGCCGACATGATATCGAAGCGGAATATCTCCACGGAAATATCCTTAATATCTTCCCCGGCCTTCAACTCGGTACAGAATTCCTTTCCCGCCTGAGAGCAGATCAGAGGCTGAAGAAAGCGCATGTTTCCTTCTTCCGCTTCAGCTCTAAGCGCCGCGGGACAAACCGCCAACGCACAGACGATGCCCGCCCAAGAAAAGAAACCAGGAAATTTCATTGCCGTTCCCCTACAGATACAGAAAAATGTCGGATATTTTCAACAAAGGTTATAATTATCAACTGAAAGCTGAAAAGCCTTTTAATTCCGCAAATAATATTTGCCTCTCAGCGGCGGCAAAAAAAAAAGCCCCGCGCTGAGCGAGGCCTGATTCTGTGGAGCTAGACGGATTCGAACCGACGACCTCTGCCGTGCAAAGGCAGCGCTCTTCCAACTGAGCCATAGCCCCAAAGCTCATATAAAAAAAATGGTGGGTCCAATAGGACTCGAACCTATGACCTCGTCCTTATCAGGGACGCGCTCTAACCACCTGAGCTACGGACCCAAACCGTCTGCCTGCCGCCGAATCTGAACTCTGCCGCAGGACTGTATAAAAAAATGGTGGGTCCAATAGGACTCGAACCTATGACCTCGTCCTTATCAGGGACGCGCTCTAACCACCTGAGCTACGGACCCAAACCGTCTG
>JAFTAM010000077.1 GCA_017458675.1 bacterium | reverse complement strand
TTGTCATTCTGAGCGAAGCATCTATCATATTCCGCTTATTTTCGTTATACCCGTTTTATTCTGTATAATCGGCGAATTTTTCCGTCGGTTTAAGACGGCGTGGAGCGGCAGGCAGCTCCGCCGGGCGGTTTTTAAAAGCCGATAAGCGATTGTCTGCACGGTCTGCGCTTAACCATGCGGGAATAATTATACGGCGGCCGTGGTTGCCGTCGTATGCATAAAGATACAAAAATTGGTCATAAGATACTTGAAATCGCATATATATAATTGTTATATTCTTTTTATTACTGAATAATAATGCTGATTTGAGACAGAGGCCTCGGCCGACAGTTCATATTTGCAAAAGGACTCCAAAAAAATTTATTTTCAAATAATGATAAATGCGTATTTACTAAGACATACGTGTGTCCGACAGTTTTGATATTATCGATAGGCTATGACTATTATGACAGTAAATGAAAAATATACGTCGCGTGTGCGATCCATCGGAGAGCGTTTCTATGAGGCTATGTCTGGCAGCGGCCTTGCAGAACAGAAATATTTGAGCAGCCTGAAGCAGACTTTGGATAAAGAAGTTTTTAGTCTGCTGAATTCTCCCAAGCCCAGAATTATGGTGTACGGAATCTACAATTCCGGAAAAAGCACGCTGGTCAACGCCATAATGGGCAAAGCGGTGGCCGAGGTGGCGGATCGCCCCATGACCTGGAAGATCGCGGAGTACGATACCGGTTCCTATGTCCTCATCGATTCGCCCGGCGTCGACGCTCCGAAGGAGCATGAACAGATTGCCGACAGCAAGCTCAGGGAATGTCATGTGATTTTGTTCGTGATTTCCTCTAAAGGCGGCTTTGAGAGCGAGGCCAACTACCGCAAGATGTGCGAGCTGATTCGCCTGAATATTCCTTTTTACATAGTTTTGAACGATCGCGGTTATGCCTTGGCGGAGAATGCCTCAGAAGAGGAGAAGAAGCGCGCTCAGGTCAAGCACGCCGAAGAACTGGAGAATATTAGGCGCAAAATTCTGATTAATCTGGAAAAATTCAGCGGAGATCCGGCCATCGGCGGGCGCTACGTGGTTATACAGCTCAATGCCAGGCGCGCCTGGCTGGGAGTAGAAAAAAACAATCCGAAGCTGTTTGAGAAGAGCGGGGTCAGGGATCTGGAAAACAGGATCGGCTCTATTTTGAACGGTCAGGGCGCCCTGGAGTGGCTGCGCACGCCGCAGAACCATCTCATGAAGGCTCTGGAAGAAGCCGAGAACGCCTTATTGAGCCGCAAAAACGACAACGATTATGTGGCTGAGCGGCATATTATGCAACAAAAGCGGCAAGCTGCGGAAGAAAGCTTAAAGGGGCGTATTCAGCAGCTGATAGGTTCCAAGCGCGACGCCGCCTACCGCATGCAGCTGGGCGGAATCGACGGCCTTCCCGGTATGCTTGAGGACCTGGAACTGGATGTGAAAAACGCTTGCCTGGAGCAGCTGCTGCCTTTAGCTAAATATGTAGATGAGCGTTTCCGCGAACTGGGCGTCGCCGTTGACAATAATTTTTCACTTAACTATTCCACGCCCAAATTTGAAGCTCTCGGAGCCCTTTCGCCGAGCCCTCAGCCCGATATGAATATCGGAGGCTCTGCGGGAAGCGCCGGCGCCTCGGAAAGCGGTTCCGGTCTGGGCGGCGCCTTAGTGAAAACGGCTGCGGGGGCGCTTATCGGCAATGCGGCCGCTCCTGCTTTAGGTACGGCCGCCGCGTCTGGCCTGACCGCTGCGGGCATAGGGAGCGGTCTTAGCGCTGCCGGGCTCGGTACGTTGTTGGGCGGTCCCGCGGGGGCCATTATCGGCGGCGCCATAGGTCTGATAAGCAGTATCATCAGCAGCAGTTCCAAACAGCGCGAGGCCGAGGAGGCCAGGCGGCAGCAGCTGGAGGCGGAGGTCAGCGCCCATAACGCCCGGATCCAGCAGATGGTCACCGAGCAGACGCTGCATCGCCAGGAGGCCAGGAACCGAGCCAACCGCTGGCTGGACGAGCTGGAGAATAAGCTGCGCCCGGCTGCCTCGGAAAATTTGAACCGAGCTTTCGGACAAATAATTGCGGTGCTGAACCGGGCCATCGACGAGCATACGCAGCTGGATAATAGTGTTAGAGCGCTGATCGCCAAACTGCGTCAGCTTCGTGCAGAGCTGGACGATCTCAGGGTAGAAACCGCCTGACGTTTATTCGTTTGGGCATTGTATTTACAGCGGAGGAATAGTGATGACACTTTTGACCAGGAAGGAGCTGGATAAGCTGCGCGCCGCCGGTTGTACGGAGCTGGCTAAGCGCTGGGAGGGTCTGGAGCGGAAATGGCAGTCGGGAAATACGCTGACGGTCGCCAATACCGGCCGTGTTAATTCCGGCAAGAGCACCCTTTTTAACGCTCTGTTGGATCAGCGTCGCTTTGAAGAAGGGGCGGTGCGCACCACCGTCAAGGGCGAACGGGAAAAGCTGTGCACCGGCCTTGAATTGCTGGACACGCCCGGAACCCAGGCCACTTCGGAAGACGATGACGCCGCTTTCGCGGCGGTTGTGGAAGCTGATTTGATCGTCTTTGTGCACAACAGCAAGGAGCCGCTCGATCGCTATGAGAGCGAATGGCTGACCAGGCTTGGCCAAAATCTCGGGCGCGAAAGGATCGCCGACCGTCTGGTCTTTGTAAATTCCTGGCTGGACAAGGGCGAGCAGGTTCAGAACTACTCAGGCCTGCAGGAGAGCCTGCGCGGTCAGGTGCTGAGCGCGCTCGGCGTCAGCGCCGATATCTGGGAGGTCAGCGCTCTGCGCTATTTCAACGGCAGGGAAAATAAGAAGCAGGGTCTGGTTAAGGCCAGCCGCATTCCCGATTTCCGAAACTATCTTCTGCAGAAGGCAGAAAAGCTCCGCGCCGGTCTGGCCCGCGAGCGGAAAGAGGAATTGGTTAAATTAACCGCGGCAACCTCTGCACAATTGTGCATGCATCAGTCGGTTCTTAACAGTAAGCTGTCTGCCCGCGAGCAAGAGATAAAACGCAGATATCAGTATAAATTCCAAAGCTGGGAGCATCTTTATGAGCGCTTTAAGAACTGCCGCAAGACAGCCAGCAGCAGGCTGCAGAATGTGAAAGACGCTTATAAGCTGAATTCATCGGTGAGCGGCTGGAGTTCTGACGATCGCCGGGCCGAATATGATCAGTTTGAAAAATCGATCAACGGTTATTAAGCTGGGAAAGAAGGAGGGTAAGATATGCCGATAGTTTTTGCAGCAATCGGAGGCGGCGCTGTAGTGGGAGTAATCAGTATTGCCAGCAGCGGAAGTTCGCATAGGGATTACGGTGATTGGAGCGAGTACAGCAACGCTGCGGAGGTCATGAAGCGAGAGGTGGCCGGCGCCAAAGAGAACGCTGAATCCGCCGCCAGGGAACTGCATAATCTGAAATTTAACGAGATTAATCCTGAGCTTACTTCGGAAGCACTGAAGCGGGAGCCGGCTATGTCCGTTAAAGCGGATGCTATGAACAAAGATGCCGTCGGTAAAATTACTGCCGAGCAAAACCGAGAGATTGAGCGGGACACTCAGGGTCTGCAGAAAGAGCTCAAAGACATTGACAGCCTGCTTGCCCGCATTGAAAAGCTCAAAGGCGAGAGCGGTACAAAATGAATATGCTTGAGAAAATCAATCGCTTTGTGGACGTCTGTCTGGACAATCAGAGCCGTTTTGAGGCCATAAAAAGAGATATTGACGATCGCGACCAGAAAATCCGCAGCCGGGTGGAACGCTTCAGCAAGGAAGCGGGACAGGCCATGTCTGTTTCCGTATCGGCCGACGAACCGGAGCTGCGCCAATTCTGCGAAAAGATCCGGGAGCGGCTTCAGAAGCTGCTGGAGGGTACTGCCGCCGATCTGGAAAATACCCGCAAGAGCATGAAGTTTATTAAAGATTACGAGCAGTCTTTTAATGTTGCGGTTTTCGGCAAGGTCAAGGCCGGCAAGAGCTATCTGGGCAATTTCATTATGGGCAACCGCTTTCGGGAGATGGGACTGAAGACGAGCTACGACCGTCTGCAGACGCCTCCCCGTGTTGAGGTCTATGACCGCGGCAAGGTAACGACTAAGGAGCGCCTCGAAGAGCTGGACAAGGACAGCTTTTATGTGGACGCCACCGAAGCCACCAGTACGATTCAGCTGTTCCGTCTGGGCGCGCTGGCTTGGTTCGACACGCCGGGCATAGGCTCTGTCACCTGGGAAAACGAGATGCTGGCCAAGGAGTATGTGAAGAACGCCGATCTCGTCGTCTATACCTGCAACAGCGACGCCGCCGGCACCCAGCAGGATTTTAAGGAAATGCTGGACCTGTACCGCATGGAGAAGCCCTTCCTGCTGCTGATCACTCAGTCGGATACGGTCGAGGAAGATTATAACGACGAAACGGACGAAGTCATTTCCGTCTTAGTCCCTAAGTCTAAGAAAGACAGACAGGATCAGGAGAATTATCTTCGCAGCGTAACCGGAGAGCAGGGAATTAAACTTAAAGACAGCGAGATCCTGACGCTGTCGGCCAAGCTGGCCCTGGAGGGGCTGAAAACGGACAACGGACAGATGTTCGCGGACAGCCATATGGGCGATTTTCTCGATGTGCTGGTCGGCATCATGGAAAACGAGGCCGCCGAATTCAAGCGCAAAACTCCGACGAAACGCCTCAATAACGCTATAGATCAGATCGGCGGCAAACTTAAAGAGGCGGAGAAGGCGCTTCGGAGCTACGGCGAGGATTTGGCTATCAAGGAGCGGAAGCTGGCCAAGGAGTCGGACAGTCTCATCGAGACTATGAAGCTGGAATGCTACCGGCGCGTCGATAATCTGATCCAACATGAGGCCGGCAAGCTCTCCTCCGGCGGAAAGGCCATGAGCGGCGCCGAGCTTTCCAAAGCCATCAGCAATACCGTCTATGAAGTGCTGCTCAATAACTGCCTGGGAGTATTTGCCGACAGCGCCAATATTCTCAGCAATTATACCGATAAGCTGAGCATTTCCGGGGTTGAAGGCCTTACCTCTAAAAAGGACAGCTTCTCCTATGAAGTAAAGTATGTTGGTTCCGTAGAACGCTCTCCCAGCGGTTTATTTGAAACTGTATGCGGTTGGTTCGGTAAAACTTACTACAGAGATACTGTAAAGACGAAGACGGAGACCGTGGAAATCGACCTGGGAGTCTATACCCGGCTGATCTCCGGACAGGCCCGGGAGCAGGTCAACGCTGTCTTTGCGCGCGAGATTCCCGGCATGATGAAAAAAATCGGCGAGTGCTATCTGGCAGAATCCAAGAGGCTGCTTTCACAAGCCATAGGCTGCATACAGAGCGCCGCCGCCGATCTGCAGAAGCTGCGCATAGGCTGAGACGGTGACTTTAATTCTCAAGGCCCTGACCGGATGTAATCTGCGCTGCGCCTATTGTTCGGTAGGCGACAAGTCCCGCCCCAAGTCGATGGATAGGGAGCGGATGCTCGACGCCCTGCGTTTTTTTGCCCGACACGTCAGACAAAGAGGCAAAACTGAAGCGTCGGTCATATTCCACGGCGGCGAGCCTCTGCTGCTTCCGCCCGAGCAGTACGATTACTGCATAAGCGCCGTTCGGGCTGAGTTCCCTGATTTAAATCTGGATATGCTGATGCAGAGCAACGGCTTGCTTCTGAATGAAACCTGGCTGGATTTGCTGGAAAAGCATAAAATCAGTTTGGGCCTTTCTATCGACGGAGGTCAGGCCGTTCATGACGGTCAGCGTCGGGACGTCTCAGGAGCGCCCACCTGGCAGCGCATCATGGCAGGATTGCGCCGGCTGCGGGAAAGAGGCCTCCATGCCGCCGCGCTTATGGTGGTAACTAAGGCCGCTTTGGAAGCTGATCTCGATTTTCTGCAAATATTTGAAACTCTGGACGTTCCCTTAAAAGTGAACCCGCTGCTTAGCCTGGGAGAGGCTCTGAGCCGTCCTGAGCTTGCGCTCGAGCCCGGCGAATACGGGCGTTTTCTGGCCCGGGTTTTCCGCTATGCCGCCGAGCACAGTCTGAGGCTGCGCATTTCCCCGCTGGCTGAACTGCTTACCGCCCTTTTGTTTGAGGAGAAGCCTCGGGGCTGTACGTTTGACCCGCTCTGTTCCCGCCGTTTTCTCAGTATCGATCCGGAGGGAACGGTCTATCCCTGCGGTCATTTTGCCGACGGAGGCTGCTTTGCGATCGGAACGGTTGCCGGCGGCATAACGGCTGAGGGCGCGGCCAGATTGGAGCGTTTGGAGGCGCGGCGCACCTGCTCGCTGCCTCCGGTCTGCCGCGGCTGCCGCGAGCTGCCTTACTGCGCGGCGGGCTGCTCCTGCGACAGGGTCTTTACGGAGCGCACGCTGCAGGAGCCCAGCGCCATGTGCCAAGATATAAAGTATATTCTTAACTTTTTGCGCACTGAGGGCGCAGATATTTTAAAGGAGCAGCTGACGACGCAGAGAGATGAGCTGCTTGCGCAGTTGGAAAAGGCATGAAGTACGATATACTGTTTATATCGCTCAGCCGCACTTCGGTTCCCACGATGGAGCATTTCAGAGAACCGCTGGGCCAGCACGCCCTGGCGGCCCTGCTGGCGCGTCAGGGCGTCCGCTCTCGCTGCTATGCCGGAACCTTTGCGGACGCCGAAGAGGTTATTTCTAAAGAAATTACAAATCACGGCGTGCGCTATCTGGGTTTTTATGCCGCCTCTGACAATATTGTGCCGGTTGCTAACTTAATAAGGCATATCAAAAAAGGAAACGCCCCCGGAATGAAGGCGGTCGTTCTGGTCGGCGGTCCGCAGGCGGTCGCTCTGGGAGCGGATTTTCTGCGCGATACGGGCTGTGATTTTCTGGTAGCCGGCGAGGGAGAAATTCCTCTGACCAAGCTGTTCAACTGTCTGGAGCGTGGGGAGGGGCGGCTGGATGAAATTGAATCGCTGCGCTATCTGCGGCCGGACGGTTCATTTCATGAAGCTCCGCTGGCCGAGCCTGTTGCGGATTTGGATCAGATTCCTTATCCGCGTCCCGAAGACAGCCTGCATGCGGATTTTCGCAGGGGACGCTGTATCGGTATGCTCAGCGGACGCGGCTGTCCCTTCAGGTGCGCTTTTTGCTATGAAGGAGCGGCCAGCAAGAAAGTGCGGCTGCGCAGCGTGGCTAACGTAATGGGAGAGATTGACGAGGTCCGCGGCTATAATCCCAGTCTTCGTCAGGTGAATTTTTTTGACGATACCTTTACGCTGCAGCCGGAACGGGTTCTGGAATTCTGCCGGGAGCTGAAGGCCCGCAGGCTGTATTGGACCTGCGAAGCCCATGTCTCCAGACTTATCGGTCATCTTGAGCT
This sequence comes from bacterium, assembly GCA_017458675.1. Lineage (GTDB taxonomy): Bacteria > Vulcanimicrobiota > Xenobia > Xenobiales > Xenobiaceae > RGIG3641. The sequence continues at coordinate 1,722 of JAFTAM010000077.1, read as the reverse complement.
TATCGACGCTATGGTTGATTCCGGGTTGATTGCCATGCAGATCGGCATTGAAAGCGGCAGTCAAAAAGTCCTTGACGCCTATCGGAAGCAGATTACGTCAGAAGGGGTGGAACGTATCGTCGAGCGCTGCCACGCCGCCGGACTGCCTACGCTTGAAGGCAATTATATTATCGGCGGCGCTTTTGAGAGCGACGAAACTTTAGAAGAAAGTCTGTCCCAGGCCAAGCGGCTCATTCGCTCCGGAAGAGGAATGGCGCAAATAAATACGGTGTATTTTTCACCCTATTACGGTACGCCCATTACCAAGAATCCCGAAGTCTTCGGCCTTAAAATTATCCCGGAAAGAAACGCGCATACGGTGACGACCATGCAGCAGCCGGTCGTGGAAACGCAGGATTTGGATGTACAGGCTCTGATCGCCTGGAAGGATCGCTTCGATACGGAGCTGGCCGACTGTTATGCCGCAGAAGCGCTCAACTGTCGCAAATCGGATTTGCTGCGCGGGCCGCTGCGCACTCAGCCGCTGCTTAACCTCAACTGGCGCTGGCGCAAAGTATGGGAAAATGTCTCCCGCCTGCGCGCCTTCATTTATCATAGTTCGGAGCGTGAGCAGACCTACAGTCCTGAGGCTTATCCGATTCGTCTGGGCTTAGAGCACGGCAGTTCCTCTGACAGCGTTATTGTTGACGAACTTACCCTGAGCGGCCTGGAAGCTAAGCTGTGGCTGCTTGCTGACGGACGCTCCAACGCCCTCGATTTGAGCCGCCAATTGGCTCTGCCGCTTCCCGAGATCGCCGAGACGCTCAAACGGCTGAACGAACGCTGTCTATTGTATTTTTCCGCGTTTTAGAGCCTCTGTCAGTCATCATGGCTTGGGCTGAGAGCTGCGGCTCAGTTCAGGCCGGCGCATTTGAATGTGACATTATTGCCGAACTTCTTCCGAAGCGGCGCTTTTGTGCTTGACCGTGTAAAGCCAGACGTTTTCATAACCCCAGCTGAAAAGGAGTTTGTCGACCTGGATCAGGTCCAGGTCGGGATGACGCTGTTCGCGGCCGATGGAAATCCAGCGCACGCCGTCTTCGAGCTCATCAACCCGGTCCAGGAGCAAATCGCGGGTGAGTTGCGACCAGCTGGTGCAGGCGGTCAGAATTACAGTGACGCCGGTGAGATCGCAGGCCAGAAAATCGTCGTTGAGAAACTGAACTTTATTGGACAGCTTGGTGTTTTTGGCGATGCGGTTGGCCAGAATGTTGTAGCTGGGCAGCATCTCGATGCCTACTGCCTGGCAGCCTTTGGCCAGGGCGGCCAGAAAGACCATTTTCCCCCGCCCCGAGCCCAGATCGATAAATGCGTCGTCTTCAGTCACTTTGGCCATGTCCAGCAGCTTCAGGCCGGTATGATAGGGCGTTTCGCCGTAGCGGAAGTCCTCGGCGGGGCGCGAGCTCAGACGCCGCTGCAGCCAAATATCCAGGGAGGGCAGCCGCAGAAGGTAATACAGGCCCATCAGAATCTCTACTTTCCATAAGCCTTTTATTCGCAGAATAGCGGGCCATTCGCGGAAGCCCAGCGTCAGTATGTCCCAGATTTCTTTCATAACAGAGAGCATTTTCGGGCTGAAGCTCTGCGTCCTGCTTTCCTACTGCCGGTATGTTAAGCAAAAACGAGCTTTTAGCATACATTCTTAATAAAGGTTTTCTTTGACGCGTACGCGGAGATTCGAGC
>JAFTAM010000076.1 GCA_017458675.1 bacterium | reverse complement strand
TGTTTTCGTTATGTCGGTTTTGTTTTGCACTTCGCTCCGCGCTCGCCGCAGCCGGAGCTCGGACGCTCGCTTCAGAGCAAAACAAAACCTGTGCAATAAAAGTATGCTTAAAGCCTGTTTTTGCTTAACTTACCGACAGTAAGTTTACGCTCTCCTTTTTTCAGGGCCGTGCAGGGACCGTAAATAGCTGTTTTTAGCCGTTTCGGCGTGTTTCCCTTGCGTCGGAACGGCCGCACTGCGCTTAATGAGAGGCATTCAGGCGTAAGATTCTTCGCTGCGCTCGGAATGACGTGGAGAGCGCGGAATGGCGGGGAAGGGGCTCGAAAGACGGGAGCGGGAGCAGGACCGGGCGGCGGGCCTGAAGCGGCCGAAGACAGACGGAGAATGAAGCGTTGGCACAATCAGCGGAGGAATTTTAGTTTTGACACTTGCTTCGTGCGGCCGGAAGCATTACAATGAGAGTGTAAAAAAGGAAAGACGACCGCTGTTTCTACACCCGGCGGCTGTCTCTCAATATAAATCCCCTTACGGGTCTTTATGTTTATTGAGACATCCACGCAGATTGGTATTCAGGTGGGTGTCTCTTGCTTTTACTTATATGAGCTTAACAGCCAAATATAAGCGGAAGTGAATGCTTTAACGTATGACGGATTGAAACCGTCGGTCAAAGTCCATAACAAAAAGCAGATGTAAAACAGCTCTTCAGTCATGGAATCACCTCCCTTCTCGCTTCTTCGGCGGCCGATTAAGACCCGAAGGAGAAGCAGAGAGGCAGAACCACCGGAACAGGCGGGAGTCTTTCCACGGAAGTTAATAATAGCACAAAAACAGCGCAGCTTGAAGCTGTTTATGCTGACAACAGGCAAATGATTTTAGATTCTTCACTTCGCTCAGAATGACATGGAGAGCGCGGAATAACAGGGGAGGGGCTCGGAATTACATGGCGCCCGCCCTGATTTGGCAGGCAGCGCGCTTGGATTTGGCAGGCAGCGCTCGGAATGACGGGAGCCTTTAGCCGGGGCGGTTTCTAGGAGCCGCTGTCCTGCTTTTTGAACAAGATAGTGGAAAAATGTTTCTCCTTATGGAAAAGCATTGGAATTCGCTCAGGCGTTACCGTATTGAGTCCGACCTGACCGGTGGAGCCTACTTCGGAGGCAAAGCCCATATCGATAACGGAGGAACTGCCCTCTATTGTGATTTGCATTTCATGGGCCGCGTCATAGCGGATCGGGAAGCTGCCGTGTGGCGGAAGGTCTCCGCTCAAAAATTCATAGGTTCCGGTCTTGAAACCTGAAGGCAGATTCGACAGCTCCGCCAGCTTTTCATCAAAATTGACGGTAATGCTTTTGCCGTCTCCGTTAAAGAGCATGGTTCCGTGCTCGGAGACAAAGAGGCCGGTGTGAGCGGCCGGCACCGGGGTATCCGGCGTCGGCGGAAAGTTTTCGTGGCGCTGTCCGTAGCAGGCTAGGCAGAGCAGCAGCCCCGCCGGGATTAAAAGCGCCGGAACCGCGCTTCTGAGCTTTTGGAATAATTTACATTTTGCGTATTTATTTTCAGTCACTGTTCCCTCCCGGTTATATCTTCGCTGAGCGCAGGAGCTCTGTTCGGAGAAGGCTGCTGCAATTCGGTTCAGCCCTTTCCGTCTTGGCCGGCGGCTCGCTTTAGTGCGTGAGATTAATGGCGGTATATTTCTGCTTAAAGCCTCTTTCGTTCGATTTACTGACAGCCGGCCCGCCTGCCTCTATTTTTAGGGGCGGGAAGCTCGGCGTATGCGGCTTCGAGCAGGCTGCGCAGAAAAGTCCGGTCGTCAATTCTGTCCACCAGGAGCATCTTCTTGGCGCCTTCGTAGGGCGTCTCCAGGCTTGCCCCCGGCAGCATGGCCGCGGCGGCTTTTGTGTTCTTTATAAGGAAACGGTCGTCGTAAATTCCGCCGATAACCTTGCCGCGGAGGTAAATGATATATTCTCCCATCATGGATTTATATGCAATTCCGTCGGACAGGGAGAGCTGATCGAGCACAAATTCCAGATATTCTCTGCTTGAAGCCATGCGTTTGCCTCTCTTTCCGGCAATCGGCGTTAATCTCTTTCTGAGGGAATGCTTAAGGCCGGCGTTTATCCTCAACCGCGATAACTTCGCCGACAAAGGTCCAGTGCGGCTGCCATTCGCCGTTTTCGTCCACAGGAAAGGCCTGGGGTTTGGAGCGGTATAACTCCTGAATATCGGGAGCGAGGTCTTCTTTGCTCATTTTGTGCTGATACAGCTTGCGGCACAGGAAGGTCAGCTCGGCCTCTTTGTAGGTTATGCTTTCGCCCATTTTGACGGGGGTCAGGCCGGAGGCTTTGGTTTTGTCGCAGTCGCGTCCCGAGCGCGAGCCCAGAATGCCCAGGGCTTTTTTATATTCGGCGGGGAAGAAGCTTACGGTAAATTCGCCGCTGTCTTTCATAAAATCGTTTGTATAGCGCGAGGGGTGGAGGTATACGGTTATCACCGGCTTTGACCAGAGCGTTCCCATCGAGCCCCAGCCGACGGTGCAGGAATTGAAATGTTCCGGGCTCCCCGCGGTAACCGCCGCCCACTGATTGTGAAAGATACCAAATACCTTGTAGGCGTTTTCTTCGTAATTATTCATTTTGCTTAGCTCCTTGCGTTATTGTCTTTTCTGTCCGCCGGCGGTTCAGCGTCTGCTGTCCTGAGCCTCGGCCATGTCTGCCGCAGTGCGCTGCCGGCGTTCAAGGCCGGTCCTTATTATTCTGAGCGCAGCGAAGAATCTGTGCCGACATTGTCCGTTTCCGGCGGAAAAGGCTCAGCCCTGCAGATTCCGCCGCGCCTCGGCATTGCCGCCGATAATCATGCCCACCTTTTGACAGCTTTCCATTTCGCTGCAGCCGCCGCAGGTCTCGACGCCTTTGCTCAGGGCGCACTGCCGGATAGGACAGAGCGAATCGCAGTAGGGCGTTTTGAGGCCCTCCATCCGGCAGCCTTCGCAGTTGATCATTTCGGGGGTAATCTCCACTTTGTTCAGTTCCGACCATTCCGCGGCGACTTTTCTGCGCAGCTCATTGTCGTTCCTGACCGTGGCCAGCCGCGCTTCGCAGACCTCGCAGTCCAGGCCGCAGTATGCGATAAACTGTTTCATATATGCCTCCTCAGGCCCGAGGCCTGTCCGCTGCCAAACGGGCTGTTTGCTTAAAATCATTTGCCTAGTTCTGATGCAAATATGCTTTGTATATGTTTTCAGTCGGCGCTTTTAATCCTTGAAGCAGAAACCGACATGGCGCAAATCGGCAAAATCGGCGCGGAAGAATAACCGTTCCGTCCTGCCGAGATGACCGTTCAGGAATGTTCTGCTTCCAAAGCTGGCCTTAAATATGCAGATATTGATAAATAGGCTATGAATAAATTGTATTGCCGGTATGACAGATAATTTTTCAGCGTATGATGCTGTGATGTGCAATATGTACTAAATGAAATATGCGCTAAGCAGACATGTTGTATATAGGTTTATCTTTTGCGCGAAATAAACAAGCTATTCTGCTTTCAGCGGCTGTCATCTCCGCTTAATGACGTCGGTCCCGGCGAACAGCCCAACGCGAGCGGCTTGCCTTCTTCAAATTGAAAAGTTATAATACCGATGAAAGTATCCGTAAATGCGCGGGAGTGATGCAATGGCGAATGATTCCTTGCCCGTCGGCTCGAACAAAGCCCGCGAGGCTGCGGCGGTTATACAGTGGCATTCGGGCTTTTGCAGCGCGGTGGAATTCGAACTGCACAAAAATAAAGACGTTCTTTATTTCAAACGCGAATACAAGCTGACAAAGGGACCTTTGGCGGCGGACCTGCTGGTGATCGAACTCCTGGAAAATGTCCAGATAGAGAACGAAATCGGCGCCATCTTCCGCAGGCACAATATCTTTGAATTTAAATCGCCTGATGACGCTCTGAACATCGACGATTATTACAAGGCTACGGCTTACGCCTGCCTGTATAAATGCTCCGGCCGGCGCGTCAACGAGATACCGGCTTCAGAGATTACCCTATCCCTGGTGCGGGACAGATATCCCCAGGAACTGATTCGCGCCCTTACCTCGGCTGGCGCCGATATTACACAGAAATATCACGGCATCTATTATCTGCGCCAGCAGACCGCGGAAATCAGCCAGATACTGTTTCCTACGCAAATCGTTGTTACAGGAGAGCTCAGCAAAAGTACCCACAGCAGTCTCAGGATTTTGACAAACCGCGCTCAGGAAGACGATATACGCCGCTTTTTGGCTGACGCCGTGACTGAGACCGAGCAGGGAGATCAGAGCAATGTCGATTCTATTCTGCAGGTCAGCGTTTCCGCAAACAGCCAACTATATGAGCAAGTCAGGAGGGATTCAGCTATGTGCCAGGCACTGAGAGAACTGATGAAAGATGAAATTCAAAAAGACATAGAGGCCGGCAGAGCTGAAGGCAAAGCTGAGGGCATTATCGCCTTGGTAGAGGCTTACCGTGAGGACATGGGGCTGGACGACCGTACCATTATCGAAAAAATAGCCGCCAGATTCGGACTCACCGGCGAACAGGCCAAAGCCTTTGTAGCGCCTAATCCGGTATGAAGCAGATTAAAATGCCGTGGGGATTCAGCTATGTGCCAGGCACTGAGAGAACTGATGAAAGATGAAATTCAAAAAGACATAGAGGCCGGCAGAGCTGAGGGCAAAGCTGAGGGCAGAGCTGAAGGCAAAGCCGAAGGCATTTTCGCCCTGGTTGCAGCTTACCGCGAGGACATGGGACTGGACGATCGCACCATTATTGAAAAAATTGCCGTCAGATTCGGACTCACCGGCGAACAGGCCAAAGCTTTTGTATCGCCTAATCCGGTTTAAAGCAGTTCCGGCCCGATTTTTTTTGCGCGAAAGCAAGCGTCCGAGCTCCGTGTACGGCGAGCCGCAGCGACATTGGCCTTATTGCGGAAAACGATGAAACGGATGAGAGCAACAGCGCGGAATCTTGATGTTTTATCGAAAAAGCGCGTCTCTGCTGTGCGAGGAATGGGCGGAGAATTACTGCAGACAGGTCCATACCCGGACAGAGGCCCGGCAGCTTATTTGTGAGGATCTGAGACGCCGAAATCCGATGGTTTATGATGAAGAATTTTCAGCGGGTATTATGGAAGAAGCGAAAACAGAGGATGCCCGCATGAACGCTGTGCGCGCCCGCAAATTTAGTCGGTTTCGCACACTTTTAGGCAAAATAGGTCTTTAACAGAAAACGCAGCGGGGAGGCTGCCGCGGTATGAAAGATAAATCAGATTCAGACTACGAAGATTTTATATCTTATTTACGCTATGTCTGTTTTAATCCGCGTTGTTTTCCTGACGTAATGAAAACCAGAAAAATGCTTGCTTCAGGGGAATTAAAAAGCATAGACGAAGCCAAAGAATGGCTGAAAATGAATGGGACAAATTTGAGCCTATACGAAAAGACAACGACATAACTTTGAGCGGCTCTGATGAAGAAGTAATAGAACTGGCCAAAAGATTATGCCCGGAATTGTTAAAACAATTTGAATCTGAATAGCCTTCCGGGTCAGGGTTTATGTCTCTCTGAGCCTGCGGCGAAGGGGCTTTTCATTATATGCGGGGGCGGAATATTCATTCATCATGGCGGTAAAGGCTGGCGCTGTTAAAATATGAAACATAATAAAGTGAGATTCTTCCGGCAGCACAGCCTGGAGACATGCGGGATAAGCTGTATATTGACGGCGCTGGACGCTTTCGGACTGGTGCAGTATCCGACGGAAAAGCAGGAAATGAAGCTTTACGGAATTTACCGCTGCCGGGCCTTTAAGGGAACGCTGGCTTCGGCGGTTGCCGACTGTCTTTCCAAAAACGGACTGGAGGTCGGCCTCTATCATTCTTCGCCGGAATATCTGGACAATTTGGACGGCTATTTTCCCGAGCCGCTCTTTCAGGCCATACTGGAGGAGTACACGAAAACGCTTGAAAACATAAGAAGCAAAGTCCGCGTTGAAACTGGCTGCAGCCTCACTCCAGATTGGTATCGCAGCCAGCTGGACGGTGGCAGGCTGCTGATTGTCCAGTGCCTCGTTCCAGGAGACGCCGACGGAATGCACGATAAGACGCTGCACTGGATTCTGCTGTACGGCTATGAGAAAGACGCTTTTCTGGCCTGCGATCCGCTGTCCCGCAAAATAAGGCTCTCGGAGGCCGAATTGGAGGGCTATGCGGATACGCCGCAGGGCAGGATCTGCGTCGCCGTCGGCAGTCAAGAGAACAAGCTTTCGTGATAAAACCGGATTGAAGGCGTCTTTCAGCTGCAGGCCTTTTCGGCTTCGCTCTCTTTTATCTTCTGCTGCAGTTTCTTCCAGAACGGAATAAAGCATATGATCGAGGCAATCAGAGAGATAACGTCTGCAATGGGAGTGGCCCAGACAATGCCGTTTACTCCGATAAGATGATTCATCACCAGCATGGCCGGGATGTCTCCTCCGCCTTTTCTCAGCATCGACAGGACCATAGGAACCGTTTTTTGACCCACGGCCTGAAACATCGTGATGATGACCATGGAAATAGGAATTATGGGACCGGTCACGCAGATGATGCGCTGGAACTGAACGCCGTACATAACCGTCTTGGCATCGTCAATAAACGCTCTGACGATAACGTGGGCGCCCGTGAGCAGAAAGACCGTACACGTCAGGGCCACAGCAAAGCTTAAAATAAAGGTGGTTTTCAGCGACGCCATCATGCGCTTGTAATTCTTTGCCGAATAGTTGTAGCCGATCAGCGGTATGACGCCCTGGGACAAACCGGTGGCAACGGCGTAGGTCAGCAGATCCACCTTCTTGGCAATTCCTATTCCGGCCAGAGCTTCGTCGCTGTAAGAAACCATAAGGCGGTCCATAAAGATGTTGGACAGAACTCCGCAGATATTCATGATGGCGCTCGGCATTCCGACCAGAATTACTTCGCGGAGAATTCCGCCCTTCGCAGCGTAGTACCGAGGATCGAGCGACATTATAATGCTGCCGCGCTTCTTTCGGATAATCAGAACGAAATAAATCAACGCCGCGATATTTGAGAGCAGGGTAGCGACGGCGGCGCCGGTTATTTCCATATGAAGTACGGAAATAAAGATCGGGTCGAGGAAAATATTCAGGATTCCGCCTATGGCGATGCCGATGCTGGCCTCCTTGGAATATCCCTCCGCTCTCACCAGGTGGGCCAGGGCCGCGCTGAGGACGGTGGGTACGGCGCCGACAGTGATGGTCCAGAAGGCGTACTGGCAGCAGAAGGCGTAGGTTGCGTTGTCCGAGCCTACCAAGGGCAGGAGAACGCTTCGGTAGGCATAAATCAGGATTCCGTAAACGAGGGCGACAGAGGCGGCCGTCCATATACTGAACGCGGCGGCCTTTTTGACTTGATCGAAGTCACCTTTGCCGAGGGAGCGCGCTATCAGACTGGAACCGCCGATGCCGAACAGATTGGCCATGCCCGTGAGCAGCATAAACAGCGGCAGACATACCGAAGCGGCGGCTATCTGGTTCGGGTCGCCGACCTGACCGATAAAGAAGGTATCGGCCATGTTATATACAACCGTTATGAGCTGGCTGATAACGGTCGGTACCTCCAGGGCCACAACCGCCTGAAGCACCGGCGCGGTTTCAAACAGATGCTTATTTTCTTCTTCACTCATTGCTGACTGATCTCCTCAAGAAGCCAGGGAGCAGGAACGTCTTCCTCCGCAATTTCCTTCCGAACATGCCGATTTTGAAAGGCTTGCCAAACAGCCTTATCGGAATATGTCGGCGGCGGAGGTAATTATATCATATAGCCGGCGGCGATTTTATGCGATCTCGCCTTTTGCAAACAGATTATCTTTGCCCATTCCGCAGACATAGGGATTGCTGTCAAACATATGGCAGAAATCCAGAAACGCCGCCCGCTGCTGAGGATCGTTCATTATTTTCACCAGAATTTCATTCGGAACGGTCCGCGCATAGGCTCCGGGACCGGCCAGGGAAATATTCCGCACTCCGAACCTTTTAAGAATTGCTTCCAGTTCATCCGGCATAAAATGATACGAAATACTCCAGGGAGCTTCTCCGCGCTCATATGCGGCTTCAGTTTCCTCTATATCGCACAGCAGACCGGTATGATACGCTTTGAGAAGCGGTTCTTCATTGAAAGCAAAACCTTCAATCATCTGTTCTCTGCTGCTTAAACACCACTGAACCCAAGGGTCCTTGCTGTCTTTATCCAGAATAAACTGATTCTTCTGCACTGGGTTGGCCAGATACGGCAAAGCCCCGAGTCTGCTGGAGACGCTGATCATAATACGTTTGCCGGCAATCCTGACCAATTCTCCGATAACCCTTTCCTGATTCGGATAAGTGTAGGAGATCGGCGAATCAAACGACATAACCAGATCAAAAGAGCGATCCGCATAAGCTGTCAGATCCTCCAAAGCGCCTTTGACGAAAGCGATCCTGTCGGTTACCCCTTCCTGTTCCGCAATCTCTTTGGCTTTATCGATCATCGGCTGAGAAATATCAAAATGGGTGACCTGAATTCCTCGCCTGGCGAGAAGAACAGAAAACCTTCCGCATCCCGCGCCGCCGTCAAAAGCGGTTTTTATGCCGTCCAGGGATTGCAGCAGTTCCCTTTCAATATGGGCTTTCTGCACGATATCGTCAATAAACGTCCGCTCCCGCTGCGCTTCAAGTTCGCCCTTATCAGGCTGATTCCACATTCTTTCGGATATTTTTGTACTGCAGTACATTACTGTCTCTTTGTTTGCTCCTGAACGGCCGGCTCCGCTGAAACTGAAGAAAAACCCTGCAGAACAATATCTGCGGGGCTTTGTCTGGCAGCTTATGAAGCGTTTTATTGTCAGTTCCTATGCGGTATGAACCTGTACTTTCCTTTTCCGAGTCCGGCGACAGATTCGACAGTCCATTTATCTGCCGTTTCTTTGAGCAGCAAAGTGTTTCCGGCCGGTTTCAGCCCGAGGATTTTCTGAACATCCGACCTGCCGAAGATCGTCTCAAATCCGAATTCATCCAATAATTTGCAGACATGAGAAGCCGTTTTGGCTGTGAGCGAATTTTCAATGTTCACTTTTTCATATTCAATGTTCGCTTTTAGGTCCTCAATGTTCACTTTTTCCGGCGTCTTAAATGTGCCGCTGATATGCAATGACCGGTTATGAAGCGGGCAGTTTTCATTTTTACATAGATTAACTTACGGCATAATCCTCAAAACCTCTTGTTGCAGCTCCGGAAAAATCGGCCGATGTTTCCAACTGAGCGGCTTTTTGCGTTCTGATCAGACGGGCGCGCTGTTTCCTCAGTTTTTGCGCGACAGCAGAGTCATCATTTCCGCGTGGGGGGTGTGGGGAAAGAAGTCGTAAATCCTGGCCTTTTCGAGGCGGTAAAATTCGCGCAGTCCTTCGTATTCCTCAAAGAAGCGGGGCGGGTTGCAGGAGATGTAGAGGATCTGCCGCGGACCTTCGGCGGGGAGGCGCTTGATCAGTTTGGGGGAGCAGCCGCTGCGGGGCGGATCGAGGACCAGCAGGCCGTATGAATTCAGATTGGGCCAGTCTTCGGAGCTTCCGCAGTGAAATTCGGCTTGGCGGCCCAGCTTTTGGGCGTTCAGGCGGGCGTGCTCGACGGCCTGCCCGACAATTTCTACGCCGGTAATGCTGCCGGGCAGGGAAAGGCCTATGCTGCCGACGCCGCAGTAGAGATCGAGAACGTTCTCCTGAGCGCCGACAAATTCGGCGGCCTGGCGCAGCATCAGGGCGTAGGCTGGCGGGTTGGATTGGAAAAAGGACTTCCAGCCCAGGCTGAGCTCGAGGTCGTTGACCTTTTCGACGATGCTCTCCCGGCCGGCCAGGAGTATGTCTCTCTGGCTGTCGGCGGTGGGACTGACGCTGTCGTTTAAGGCGTGGATGACGCCGGCCGCGCCCGCCCGCATGAGCTCTTCGGCCAGCTCGTGCATGGGACTGGCGGGATCGTCGGCGGAGAAGCCGGCGGGCGTCGTCGTGATTACGGAGACTAAAAATTCATTTCCGGCAAAGCTGTGGCGTATGACCAGATAGCGCAGAAAGCCGGAATTGCTTTTGGGGTCCCAGCCGGGAAAGGCGTATCTTTTCTGCCAGCTTCGCACGATCCGCAGAACCTCTTTATTGGCGGGCGGACCGATAAAGCACTCTCTGACGTCGGTGAGCTTCTGAAAAAGGCCGCGGATATTGAAGCCCAGGCGCTCGCCAATAAAGCTGAATTCCACCTTGCTGCGGTAGTACCAGGGACTGGGAGCGGGCTGCGCCGGCAGAATTTCCACCTCTGGGCAGACGTTGAGCAGCTTCTTTTCGAGCGGCTCGGTCTTTAAGCGCAGCTGGGCGTCATAGCTGAGGTGCTGATAAGCGCAGCCGCCGCAGAAGCCGAAATGGGGACAGACGGGCTGACGGCGATCGGGACCTGGTACCTCGACCGAGCAGAGATAACCTTGTCTGGCCCCGCGCCTTTTGGCCCCCAGCATACAGAGCGCTTCGTCCTGAGGGGCGGTCAGGAAGGCGCGGGCGGGCAGACCGTTGGCGCGTTCGGCTGCGAGCTGGCCTTTGGCGTTGGCGCTGTCTGCAAAGGTCAGAAGTTCAATGGGAAGGGGACGTTTATTTATCATAGCGGCAGGCTTTTCAGTGTGAATTTTGTCTGAAACTAATCGGCAGAAGGAGGCTGCGATCCTGCTTTGCTTCATACATGCGCCGGCGCGGTTTCATGTGTTTCAGGGGAAGAGGCTAGGGATAACATTAAATCGGTTCGGAATAACAGTATGCTGACCATCAATCTTTCCTTCTTTCTTCCCCTGTCAGTCAAAGAGCAGGTCGAACGAGGCGGACGGATAATAACAACCTGTGTCCGATAGGGCGGGAAGGAACATTTTATGTGATAATCAGCAGGCAAGAATGGGCAATCATCTATAATGAACCCATAAATTCGGACAAAAAAAATATGGTTTTTAAGTTGGATTTATCCTACCATAAATTCATATTGAAAGGAGTCTACCTATGGCAAAAAGACTTCATACACCTGAAG
>JAFTAM010000075.1 GCA_017458675.1 bacterium | reverse complement strand
TTGAATTTCTGCTTGTTTGGCGGCTTTAGCGGCCTCTTGAGCTTGCTTTTCGGCTTTTGACGGCCTGCCGCGCTTGGACTGCTTAGAGGCGGCCGCTTCCTGTTCGATGCGCACCTGCTGCCAATAGCGCTGCTGTGCATCTTGGGGCAAAGATTCGAGGGCGATTTCATATTTGAAGCCGCCGCGTCCGCCGTTCGGGTTGGGAACTTGCCGAACTTTGAAAGCTCCTGCAACTATACGGCGTTGAATCGTACTGTTATTCCGATTCAACAAATTGCATACATTATTAGTTGTCAGCCAAAGTTCACTCATTTATTAACTCCGGCTGACAACAAAGTTCTGCGACACTAATTCCGAGCACGTTTGCAATCTGTTGTATCGTCCTTAAAGAAGGAATACGGCAACCGCGTTCATAGCGACTAATACTAAGACTAATACATCCGATTTGAGCAGCCAGTTCTTTCTGTGTAAAGCCCTTGGCTAAACGAGCTCTTTTTAAATTTATGGCAAAATTCATAATTACTCCATAATGGATTAGTCTTGCTTAGAATAATAATCCAATATGGAATAATAGTCAAGTAGGGAAATAAAAAAAACACAGTTAATAATCCATTATGGATTACACACTAGATATTTTAAAAAATAGAATAAGAGAAGCTAGAATTTCAGCTAATTTAAACCAAGAAGAACTAGCTTCAAAGTTAAAGATGACAGGGACGCAGACTATTAGCAGATATGAGAACGGAACTAGATGCCCAAATATTGAAACAATGATTCATATTTCCAACGTTACAGGTCGCGAACTCTCATGGTTTTTTAGTACTGATGAAGAATTTAAAACGACATCAGAAGAAAAAAGACTAATAGCTATGTTTAGAACTTTAAATGAAAGTGGCAAACAACATATATTTGAATGTGTAGAAAATGCTGTTGCGTCTAAAAGATATTAACTGCAAAATGTGCACTTTGTGCAAAATGATAATAGCAAAAAAACTCGATAAAATCGGCATTTCTTGAATTCCATTTTTTACCGCATTTATTCACAATAAAAAAATGCCGTGAAACCGCCATTTTGCAGGCGTTCAACGGCTTTTTAAATGCTTTTTTATTAGTTTTAAACGGACTTTTAAAGGGTGCAAGAGGGCATTTAGTCGCAAACTACTTTACGATGGACGATCTACGGATCGCCGATTCTATCGGCATTTCCGCCGCCACCTCCACACCCCCTTAGTCTCAAACTACCCTCTGAAGCATATCCTTATAAAGATATATCCATCAGTCAAACAGCAGTCTCATCTTCGCGTCCAACAGCGCTCGGTTCTTTTTGGTCAGTTCGCATTCCTAGATGCGGCAGACGGTCCAGCCGCGTTTTTCAAACAGTAAAGTGACGGCGCGGTCGCGCTCCATGTTGCGGCGGCGTTTTTTCTGCCAGTAGTCGGCGTTGTCGGCGGGGCGGGTGTTGCGGCAGTCGTGGCCGTGCCAGAAGCAGCCGTCGACGAAGACGGCGATACGCCTGGCAGGAAAAACAAAATCAGGATGGCCTTTAACCTTGTAATGACGCCGCCAGCCTTTGATATTCTTTTCACTGAAATAGCGTATCAATTTCAGCTCGGTGCTTTTATTGCCGTCGGAGCGCACCTTGCTCATAATTTTTGAGCGCTCCTCGTTTGAAAAAACGTCCGTCACAATTTAACCTAATATCTATAAGATAAGGCTATGTTTTGCTGAAAATGGAATAAAGCCTATCAAAATGTGATTGCTTACATTTACGCTTGTTTTCGCTATGCCGGTTTTGCACTTCGCTCCGCGACTGCATTTGGCTCGGACGCTCGCTTCGGCGCAAAACAAAACCTGTGTCAAGCTTGTCTGCTTAACGCCGAGTCAGTTTGCGTTGAATTCGATCCGCAGGCTGGGATCGTTTTCGACGGTTTCTATGATTTTATTGTAGCGGTTGATTATGTCGGCCAGAGTTGTGTTCCGGTTTTCTTCGACAAAAAGGCTGTGTTCGAGGATATTGGAGGAGAGGAACTGCTGAATGTCCCATACCTCCACGCGGCCGGACAGGTCGGCGTCCTCAAGCATTGTCAGCGCCGTATGTACTCTGTCATAAATTGTGATTATCACCGGGCGGGCGTCGGCGGTCAGATTGCGTTTGCATTTCTCCATGAGGAGATCGCCGGTCATGGTCGTACAATGGATAATGGTGTTGTTGATTACAAAGTCTCCGGAACGGTCTGTAACCGAATCTGCTACTGAGGCCCCGTGGATTTCAAACGCGCCGTCCGGAAGAACGGCTTGAAGCTTGGCGGCGACGAGATGCTGGAGCATTGCTCCGAGGTATCGGGTGCCTTTGTTCTGCTGTTCCCGTTTCCTGGCTTGCTCAAACAGATCGTCAAGATTGGCTCTCAGCGTCCTGGTAGTGTCGGCGGTCAGTATGAAGGGCCGGCTGCTGAAAAACCGGCGGACTTCCTCCGCCCAGAAATTTTCGGCTTCGCTGAGATTGACGGATTCTTCCTCATGCCACTTATTGAGGAAATCGACATAGGCCATCATCAGGCCCATGCTGCCGCGGCTGGTTCTGCCGCCTTCGGAGGTGAGCTGCCGCGTGATTCCGTGCTCCTGAAGAATCCTTTTGAGATTTCCGCCGCCGATGCCGCTGACCTGGCCTTTGCTGTCCGTCTGAAAATCTTCTTTCCGCAGCGGAAATTCCTTATCCGCAGCCATGTGGGTGAACTGGATAACCAGAGAGAGCCTTCCTTTGGAATAGACGTCCTGTTCGCTCTGAAAAGTCTTCAGGCGATGCGATACGCTCTCCGAAAAACTGTCGTTTCTCCGCTCGGTATTTGTTTCAGTCATGATATGCTGCCTCCGTCAGCGGCATTAAGAATTTTTCGCTCAAAAAATTAGCCACGGGCAGGGCGACCGCATCGCCCATGGCAAAGTAGGCGTCGTTGTAGCTGCCGGGGAGCGAATAGCTGTCCGGCGCTCCCATCAGCCTGGCCGTTTCGCGGGCGGTCAGCAGCCTGGCGTGGTTGGTTCCGTTTCTGCGGACGACAATATACTGTTTGCTGCTCCCGCCGGACGGAGTGCGCAGGCATCCGGCCAGTCCGTCGAAACGCAGCTCAAGCCGCTGGCCTTCGCGTCTGGTTCTGCGATATCCGGCGGCGACGGCGTTATCCCGGCTGTTCAGCTCCTTCATCATTCTTTCCGGGATGAGCTTCAGCGCGCCGTCTTTATCGAAAACGGCGTCCGGCTCCAGGATATCCTTAAGCTCCGCTTTTCTTGCCGCAGGTTTTTCGGCGTTCCACCAAATCCAGCCGTCAAGCTGATTGCCCAGCTTTTGGGCCGCGTTGTTGTGCAGCCAGTTCGGTCCGCCCGAAACCATCCGTTCCGGAACAGGCACGTCTTTTCTGACGGCTATCACAAATATTCTCGGTCTCGACTGAGGAACGAACAGATCGGCGTTGATTTCCATAGCGCCGCACCTGTATCCGCGCTCGGCCAGAGCGTTATGCAGGCTTATATAGTTGGCACCTCCGTCGGCGGAGAGGAGCCCGGTCACATTTTCGAGAGCCAGAATTTTCGGCCGCTCCTTCATTTCATACATGACGCGGAGCCATTCCCAGACAAGACCGCTGCGCTCGGCGTAAATGCCTTTCATGTTTCCGGCCAAAGATAAATCCTGGCAGGGGAACGAGGCCCACGACAAATGAGCGCAGGGAAGGCTTGCTCCGGTTATATTTCTTATGTCCGCCTGTACAAAGTGATCGCTCTTGAAATTAGCGCGGTAAACCGCCGCTTTGCGGCCGTCAATATCGTTCGACCATACGGGCGAGAACCTGCCTTTCATTCCGTAAGCCACAAGACCGCTCCCGGCAAAGAATTCCAGCATCTTCCAGTGCGATTCTGACAGATCTACTTTGCCGGCGGCTCCGTCGGCTTCAGCGAGCGCGGCAGGTTTATCAGCCTCTTCGGGAATATCCCAAGCGCCGCCGAATTCTAAAGTTCCCTGAATATCGTCGCCCCCGCGGCGCTTCTGAAGCTGCCGTGCGGAATTGTTCCGTTTCTCCGCATTTTTCCGGAGGCTCATGATTCCGGTCATAAGAAAACCGCCTTTATTGAGTATGGGTTAATTATAATTGGGCTGCGCTTAACAGTCCAGACCGCCTTTTATTCGTGCATAAATATCTTAATGTTCAGCTTGAGCCAGGCGCCGCGCATTTCCTTATCGGTGATCTTGCCGAAAAGCAGCTTGCCGGCGTCCATTAGTCTGGCAAAGACGATGTTGTCGGCGCGGGGGACGTAGCCGATTTTGACGCCGGCGCTGTTTTTGATGACGATGGCGTTTTCGTCGTAGGGGTTGTCGGGCTCGCGGAAAAACTGCAGGCGGTCTCCCGGGTTGAGGTAGGGCTCTAAATCCTCGATGCCGGTTATGAATGAGGTCCCGGCCACTCTGGTGTCAAAGAGGAAGATGTCTCTCTCAAAGGGCTGGGGAATATTCGCGCCTTCGGCGCTGTGCAGCAGGCTTATCAGGCTTCCGCCTTCGGCTTTTACGAGTTCGTTCATCTGTTTTATCTCAGCATTTCTTCAATTTTGGTCCGGTATACGCCGATTAGGCGTTTGAATTGGTCGATTTTTCCCTGCAGCTCGTCTCTTTTGGCCTGCAGCAGCTTTTCGTCGCTGAGCAGCTTTTGCATATTGTAGGGATATTCGTTTTTTATCTCTTTGATTCGCTTATTTATGTTTTCCAGGGAAGTTTGCAGACGCTCCTTTTCTTTGAGGAGGGCCTCGAGGGCGTCTTCCTCGCGTTCGGGAAGGACGCTGTTCGAAAGCATATCGGAAATGGCGCGGATTGCGGCTAAATCGCCGTTTTGGTAAGCGTCTATGGCATTGCGGAAGAGCCGGTTCATCTCGGGACTGAGATCGGGATGGAGATCGGGGTGGAGAGCCTTGACGATCAGGCGATAAAGTCTTTTAAGCTCTTTGGTATCCTCAGGCGACAAAGTTATCCCGTAATAGCGCCGATCCAAAGCTTCGTTCATCTTCTCCGTCTGCTCTTTGAGCCGCTCCTGATAAACGCTGAACTCTTCGTCGAGCTGTTTCTCGATTTCCGCAATATCTACTGGCTTCTGGCGGTTTTTCAGAGCCTGAATCATTTCCGCCTTGCGCTTCAGGCGCAGATAGAGGCACTGATGCTCGTAGAGTTTATATTCAAGGCCTCCCAGGGCCATCATATATTCCATTTCAATATTCTTATTTTCGACTAAGCGTATATTGTCGAGCTCAAGAATCTGTACGGAAAGGTTTGTTTTCAGTTCCTCTATCTCTTTTTTGAGCTGCTGTATCAGAGGATTGAGGATGAGATCGCCGGTCATGGGAGCGTCCTTAAAAAATGCCTTCAGCCGATGTGCGCCGGCCTCAGGAAAATGCGTTTCCCTTTCCGTCTGAGGAAAGGGACAGCATTATTTTATCTTAAAAGATAAGAAACAACAAGCATTTTTAATAAAAATATCGGCTTTACTTATCCCAAACGTGTCTATACTGACAAATTTATTCAAAAGCTCTCTCTGCGGCGCGGCAGGCGGCTTCATTTTGAGCCTTTGGCGAAGCTTCCGATAAGGTCAGGCGGTACACATTCTTCGCTCAGAATGACAAAGCGCCGTCCTTGTATGGCGAAATAATGTTTTCCTGAGCTTTTCGCCGAAGCAACTTGCAAGCTGCTGCGCTTTTAATGACAGGGAAGGCCTAAGCCGCTGTAAAACGGTTTAAAAGATATTATTGAACGGAGCGAACTGATACATGTCAGACAAAAATCTCAATGTTATTTCCAAACAGGACGCCTATATGCTTATTGCCAAGCTGATCTCCAAAAGATCCAAGGACCCGAACACCCAGGTGGGCGCGGTTATTGTTTCCGATAAGGATCGCATTTTGTCTTTAGGCTACAACGGCTTTCCCAACGGCTGTTCCGACGACGATTTCCCCTGGGCCAGAGAAGCGGAGAGCGAATACGATACCAAATATCCCTATGTAATACATGCAGAATTAAACGCTATACTCAATTTCTTCGGCGACAATCACAATTTAGTCGGCTCGTCGCTGTACGTGACGCTGTTTCCCTGCCGGGAGTGCACGAAGGCCATTATTCAGTCCGGGATAGCCTGTATCTATTATGAGGACAACAAATACGGACATACTTTGGACCATAAGGAAGCCTGCCGGATGCTGGATGCGGCCGGGGTCCGCTATGTTCAGTATTCGCCGAGCGAAGCTTCCTTTAAAAATATTTTCGGCTCTTAAGCATATTTTACAAGATTTTTTCCTGCAAAATAGAAAGCAGAGCCATGCAGCAAAGTGAAGCAACTGAATCTGACAGTTTACATAAATATTTATCTCCCATAGGAGCCTGGTCTCTGGCTCTGGGCGCAGGAGTGGGCTGGGGAGCTTTCATGATGCCCGGCGTGGCCTTTTTGCCCAGCGGCGGTCCCCTGGGAACGGCGATAGGTATATTGCTGGGCGCCTTTATGATGATAATTGTAGCCAAAAATTATCATCTGATGCTGAATCGCTGGTCTGATTGCGGCGGAATTTTTACTTATACAAAAAAAGTCTTCGGCTATGACCACGGTTTCCTTTGCTCATGGTTTTTATGCCTGACCTATATCTCTATGATATGGGCGAATGCCACGGCGCTGGCTCTGGTTGCCCGTTATACGATGGGCAATTTATTTAAAATAGGCTTTCATTACCAAGTTGCCGGCTACGATATATATTTGGGCGAAGCTCTGCTATGCGACGCTTTGATCCTCTTTTTCGGTCTATTATGTATATGGCATAAGCGCCTGGCCGGAGGTCTGCAGATTTTTATGGCTGCAGTGCTGAGCGTCGGCATTCTTTGTCTGCTTTCGGCGGCGGTGGCTGAAAATTATTGCAAGCTGGGCTGTATGTTGCCTGCTTTTGTTCCTGGCGTAGAAGGCAGTACGCAAATATTCAGAATAATTGCCTTGGTGCCGTGGGCCTTTGTTGGCTTTGAATCTATCTCTCATTCGGTAGAAGAATTTAGTTTTTCACCTAAGAAGACCTTTAAAATCCTTACGGCGGCGATAATCGGCATAGCCCTTTCGTATATTTTTTTAGTGGTAGTTACGGTATCGGCTATCCCTGGCGAATACCCTGACTGGGTCAGCTATGTGGCTGATTTGCAGCAGCTCAGCGGCATAAAAGCGGTGCCAACCTTTTGGGCGGCTCAGAAGCTTCTGGGCGGCTGGGGCATATTTATTATGGCTTTTGCTTTACTAAGCGCCCTGGGCACCAGTATCATAGCCAATATGATCGCGGCCAGCCGCCTTATGAAGGCCATGGCTAAGGAAAATATTCTGCCGGATTGGTTCGGAATTGAAAATGAGTGCGGCGCCCCCGGCAATTCTATTTTGTTTCTGACCCTAATTTCTCTGGCCATTCCCTTTCTGGGCAGAACGGCCATAAGCTGGCAAGTGGATATTTCAACGGTCGGAGCCACCGTCGCCTATGGTTATACTTCCGCGGCGGTGTATATATTTGCGAGGGAGCGCAGCCGTAAGGAGCGCGGCAAGAAGCTGTACAGATATATCTGCGTAAGCGGCGTTGCCGGTATTGTCATCTCCATATTCTTCTCTCTGTTTCTGCTTATTCCCAATCTCTTTTCCGGCAGCGCCCTGGCCAAGGAATCTTACCTGATTCTGGCTATTTGGAGTATGCTGGGCATACTGTTTTTCCGCTCCATTTTTGCCAACGATAAGATGCGCCGTTTCGGCAAGTCGGTTTTCTGTTGGATAGCTCTGCTTTCTTTGATATTCTTTACCTCTATGATGTGGATGCGCCAGACCATGAATACAAGTGTGGAACAGGCGGTCAGCCGAATCAGCTGGTATTATTATGACGAACTTAAAGAGCAGGGGATCGAATGGAACGAGGACCTGGTTCAGCGCGAGGAGAGCTTCCTTAAGGTAGAACTGGGTACGCTGCACAGCCTCCTCTTCAGCAACTCTCTGGTCCATTCGGGCTTAATGGTGCTGTCTATCTGTATTTTGTTCAGCATATACGTGATTATGAAGAGCCGGGAAAAGGGACTTGAGATTGAGAAGGTTCAGGCGGAAAAGAGCAGCAAAGCCAAAAGCATCTTTTTGTCTAATATAAGCCATGATCTGCGCACTCCCATGAACGCCATTATCGGCTATACGGAGCTGGCCCGGCGCGGCGAGCTTTCCGCGGCGGAGATGCGGACCTATCTGGACAAAATCGATCATTCGAGCAAATATCTGCTTTCGCTGATTAACGATGTGCTGGAAATGAGCCGCATTGAGAGCGGCAAGATCGTCTTGGAACCTTCAAATGTAGACTTGGTGCAGAGCTGCCGGGAGGTCTGCGATCTCTTTGCCGTGCAGATGGAAAATAAGCAGCTCAGTTTTTCTCTGAATACCGAGGGCGTAAGCGATCGCTTTGTGGTCTGCGACAAGAAGCGGCTCAACAGAGTCCTGCTCAATTTGCTTAGCAACGCCTATAAATTTACGCCTAAGGGCGGCGCTGTGAGCGTTACGCTCAATCAGACCAGCGACCCCGGTCTGGGCGACTATGAATTGAAGGTGAAAGACACCGGCATAGGCATGAGTCCCGATTTTGTCTCTCACATATTTACCGCTTTTGAGCGCGAGCAGACGACCGCCGTCAATGAAACCCAGGGCACCGGCCTGGGCATGGCTATCACCAAAAATATTATTGATCTCATGCACGGCTCCATTGAGGTCGTTACCGCCGTAAACGAAGGCAGCGAATTCATTGTCAGACTGTCGTTCCCGCTGGCCGAGGACGGCGGCGCGCCGGAGCCTGCCGAAGCGGAAGCGGAGGCTGCACCGGAACTTGACTTCAGCAAAATCAGGCTCCTGCTGGTTGAAGACAACGACATCAACAGAGAAATTGCCAACATGATTCTTTCTGAGGAAGGATTTATGCTGGATAACGCTGAGAACGGCAAAATTGGCGTGGATATGCTGGCCGCCTCTTCGCCCGGCTATTACGGCGCGGTGCTGATGGATATTCAGATGCCGGTCATGAACGGTTATGAAGCGGCTAAGGCGATACGCGCTCTGCCCAATAAGAAACTGGCCTCCGTTCCAATTATCGCCATGACAGCCAACGCTTTTGCCGAAGACGTGCAGATGGCCAAAGAGGCGGGCATGAACGACCATTTAGCCAAGCCTTTGGATATTGACAGGATGCTTCAGGTTATTAAAGCGGCGCTGTTGAATAAAGAGAACTGAGCTTGTCTGTACTGCCTGTAAGTTAAGCAAAAACAGGCTTAGCACCACTATCGGTAAGTTAAGGAAAAACAAGCTTTTTGCAGACACGCTGAATAAAGGTTTTCTTTGACGCGTACGCGGAGATTCGAGCAGAGCTTCGCGCGGAGCGGCAGCGACAAAGAAAAACGTCATAACGAAAACAAGTTAAACATGCTTTACAGATTCTTCGCTGCGCTGAGAATGACAGGGCAAACATATACAAGCGTAACAGAGAAAAGCTCTTGTGCCATTTTTAGCAAACTACAGTTTTAACTGAATGATACTGGGCTTGTCTGCGGCTCCTATAACAGGCAAAGCGGGGGCGTTTTAACTTTGAAAAGGGATTTAAATACATAAAAGGAAAGCAGTCCTGTTTAAATATTTTTTTACTTGTGCAGAGGACTGTTTTGTGCATAAATTTCTGAAAAAAGCAATATTTGCTTCTGTTGTCGGCAGTTTTTTGATAGCGCCCTTAAGCGTATGGGCCGATAAGTCGCTTCTGACGGAAGAATATCATAAGTATGAAACCTTGGGCGCGAAGGTAGTAACCCGCGGCGGCGCTGAACATGTGCGCTCTGTTATAAGCAATCCTGACGTTCATATACTGATTCTGCAGATCCCCTTTGCCGATTTTGATCTTTCCTGCTGCGGGGATATCATGGATTGGGTGCGTAAAGGCCATTCCCTTTGGTACTACGATTCCCGTTATGCTCCGTATTTCGGAATGAAGGCTTATGCCCTGTCCTCGAAGCAGTTTAAGGGAAAGGATGAAGAGGGAGAACTCGGAGAGCTGAAATACAAGGGCAAAGCCGCCGGCGTCATGTCCTTTGAAAAGCACGAGTCGATGGCCGGCGTCGGACAGTGCACGGTTTTTCTGCCGGAAATAGAGCGCGATGTTTACAGCGCGGTGACGGTCGAGGGCGATACCGTGCCTCTGCTGCAGTTTGCCTCCGATTCGCCGGCCTTGGCGGCGGTGCGCAGAGACGGCAGGGGGTTAGTGGTCTTTAAATGTCTGCTCTGGCCCGAATCTCTGTCTGGCAAGCGCTTCCAGTACAATTTGCTGGACTACTCGGCAGGCTACGGCGTCCCCGGAGTGGGCGGCGAAGGGCGCGTGGGCGAATTGATAGGTCCGGAAGCCAAATATGTCGAGTCTTCTCAGTATGTAAAGGCGGTCGGCGGCTCCAAGAGCGTTTCGGCTAAAGCTGAGAGCGGTTCCGGAACAGAGGTCAGTAAGGGGGCGCGCTATGAAGGGCGCGTTTACGCCCGCAGCTTGGACGGCGAGGACAGAACTGAGGATAAGGCCGATAAGGGCGGCGAGGGCCGCTGGCAGGAACGGTTCGGCGCGTCCGAGGGGAGCTCAGTCAAGCAGAATTCCTCGGTCAAGGGCGCGGAATATATGCCGGAATCCCGCATAAATTTTGATAAAGTCAAGGACAGCGCCGACGTTTCCGCTCTCGAAAGCAGAAACGACAAGGAAAACGCCGGAAATAAAGAGCCTAACTACAGCGACGGCTCTCTGGTGGACGTGGTATTTCTGAGAAGCGGAGAAAAATATATAGGGCGCTGCCATTCTCAGGAGATAAATTTAGAGACTACGGCCGACAGCTTTAAGGGGGCTCCCGAAGAATTTAAGGAGATAGATTTTTCCTCCAACAGCTGGTCCCTGGATAAGGCGGTAACAAAAAGCGGACAGAGCATGTCCGGCTATATGCTGACGGCCGAGTTCTATTTTTCCAATGCCGAGGGGCAGACGACATTTAAGAAAGATGCCATTAAGAGCATAAAATTCGGAGTCCCCTTTGAAAAAGCCGCCTCTTTAAGGCCTTAAACCTTAAGGCGCATATTTAAAATTCATTAAGGGCATATATTTTATGGATATTGACAATACCGATGATTTGGAAAAATTGATGAAGCGCCTGGCCAAGGGCCTGGAGGATATGGGCATAGATTATAAAAAAATTAAGATAACCGCCCATTCCGACGACGAAGACCTGGACGGAGCGGCCGTTGAGCTTTCCAAGGATGATAAGGACAAAAAGAAGTCCGAGGAATCCTCTGAGAAATCCAAGGACTCAGACGAACTTTTTGTCCCCTCTTTTATGTTCGGCGAAGAACTCCGCAAATTCAGAGAAAATCTGGATAAGGCCAAGGAGGCGATTGACGGTATGAAGCTGTCGGACCTCCTGGACGGCGATGACGAAAACGATGAAGATGAAGCCTTTGATAAGAATGAAGCCGATTCTGATGATGAAGCGGACGAAAAGAGCGCCGAGGGTTGGAGCCTGAGTTCTGCCGGCGGCAAAAACTTTTCCGAAGACGGCGAGGGGCTGAAAGCCGATTCGCTGGTGAGCGAGCTTCTGCTTAATAACCTGCCCCGTCAGGAGGAGCTCTCGCTGAGCGAGGTTTTGACTCCCAAGCAGGTGGTTGAAGCTTTGGACCGCTATATTATCGGTCAGGACAAGGCTAAAAAAGCGGTAGCCATCGCTCTGCGCAACCGCTATAGGCGCGAGCGTCTCAGCGGCGAGCTCCGCGAAGAAATTATTCCCAAGAATATTCTGATGATCGGCCCTACTGGCGTAGGCAAAACCGAAATAGCCAGACGTCTGGCCAAGCTGGTTGGCGCGCCCTTTGTCAAAGTGGAAGCCACCAAATACACGGAGGTCGGTTATGTCGGACGCGACGTGGAATCGATGATCCGCGACCTGGCCGCCGCCGGAGTGCGCATGGTAGAGCAGAACCGGCTGGAAAAGGTCAGGGATAAAGCGCAGAAAGAGGCTTTAAACAGGCTGGCCAATGTCGTTTTAAATAAGAAAAACGGCAAAAATACGGTTTGGAATCTTTTGAAGAACGCTCTTAAAGAAGGGGACAAAGACGCCGAATCTGTGTCAAAGGCAGAAATTAAGGAGCAGATCAAAGACCTCATATTGAGCGGCAGGCTGGACGGCTGTCTGATAGAGGTGGAGCTCGACGATGAGCAGCCGCAGCAGGGCGTGCAGGTCGCGGCCATAGGCAACGACGACATGAATATGAATATTCAGGATATGCTGAGCGGCCTTTTCCCCAAAAAGCGCAGCCTGCATAAGGTTACCGTGAGCCGGGCCCTGGAAGCGCTGACTCTGGAGGAGTCGCGCAAGCTCATAGATTCGGACGATATCAAGCGTGAAGCCATAGATTTGGTGGAAAACCAGGGCATTCTTTTTTTGGACGAGATAGACAAAGTGGCCGGCAAGGAGAGCGGCCACGGTCCCGATGTCTCCCGCGAAGGCGTGCAGCGCGATATTCTGCCTATCGTCGAGGGCTCGGCGGTCAATACCAAGATTGGAACTATCCATACCGAGCATATTCTCTTTATCGCCGCCGGAGCTTTCCACGAGACCAAGCCCTCCGATCTGATCCCGGAGCTGCAGGGACGTTTCCCCATTCGGGTAGAGCTGGAGAGTTTGAAAGAGGAAGATTTCCGGCGCATTCTGACCGAACCGGCCAACTCTCTGACCAGGCAGTACCGTGAGATGCTGGCCACCGAAGGAGTTGAAATTGAATTTGCTCCCGACGGTATCGAGGAATTGGCGCGTCTGGCCTGTCATGTCAACGAGCAGACCGAAAACATCGGCGCCAGGCGTCTGCATACGCTTTTGGAGCGGGTTCTGGAAAAGGTCTCTTTTGAAGCGCCGGAATTGCAGGGCCAAAAAATCGTCATCGACAAAGATTATGTTTTGGCTGAGCTTGAGGATATTGTCGAAAGCCGCGATTTGTCTCACTTTATTTTATAAGCGGCTGCGTTATGGCGTCTTCGGCGGCGCTGTTTTCAATATATTAAACATTATTTGTCTGTCTTCGCCATCCCATAGGGGCGGTGCGAACAGAAGCGGGAGTATTTATGCCTTTATTTAAAAAACGCAGGAATGATCGCAGGGAAAAGCGTCAGTACGGCTTTGCTTCGGCCAAAAACAACTATAAAGGCGGCCGTTTTATCAGCTTGGATGAACGGGAGGGAAGCGCAGACCGCAGAGAGTCTAAAAGCGGCAGAATGCGCTCAGGCCGCGGTTCGGCCGTTCATGAGTCTGAGGCCGGGGACTTCGGGGAGGCCGGCTTCAGAGAGCGCGGCTCTGAAAATTCGAGAAACAGAATCAGAGCCAAAGAACAGGCCTCGGCGCTTTTGAGTCCTGAGCAGGAATCGGCTTTAAGGGCTATCTCCCTTTTGCTGAGTCAGAACCGGGAGAGTTTTGCTTCGCTGCGCAAATGGCTTTTTATAAGAGCCCATTATTATCCTGAGCTCTTCTATCCCGATCTGCAGAGCGGTCTTGATAAATTTGCCCCGGCTTCCGCTGACGGCGAGGCAACTCTGGAACAGAGCTCGGCCCGAGCTTATAAAAATTTGGCGCGCCGCTGCTTGAAGCCCAAAGATTTCGGGCGCAGGCGTTCAGCTGACTGTCTTTTGTTCCTGAGAGAGGAAGAGGGACAGCCGGAGGTCGGTATGTGCCAGCCCTGGAGCGCTGAAGAGACTTTTAAGCCCGTTTATGACGCCGCCCTGATTTTGGGTACGTCTTCGAGGGCGGAAAATTATGTCAATTTTTCACGGGCTCTGCGCTGCGTGCGTCCCGGCGGTTTGATCGTATTTTCGATTGTCAACGGCTTGGGAGCGGCCAGCTTTGAGAAGGCCATGAGCGAAGTTATACCCTTGCATCTGCAGCTTTCAAAATATCATTGCCGCACCTTTGCGGTCAAGGTTCCGGAGAGCTCAGCCTTGACGGAAGAAGCGCTCAAGACTATCGATAAGTGGCACGAAAGTTTCGCTTACCGAGTCTGCGGAGAAACCGGACTTTTGTCCCGTCCCGGCATCTTCAGCTGGAATAAGCTTGACGGCGGCAGTGCGCTGCTGGCCGATTATCTGCGCACCTCGGCGGACCTGCGCGGCGTAGGGGCCGATCTGGGCAGCGCCAACGGCGTTTTGACCAAGGCCTGTCTGGAGTCTGTCTCTTACAAGGCCGGCAATATCAGCCGCATCGATCTCTTTGAGGACGAGTATCTGTCTTTAGCGGCGGCTAAGCTCTCTTTAAAGGGCATAGCCGACGATGTGCGTCTGGGCTTTAACTGGGCCGACGTCATTTCTGATGTGCCGAGTCAGCAGTATGACTGGATCGTCATGAATCCGCCCTTCCATCAGGGACAGACCCGAGTTCTCAATCTGGGCCGCGAGTTTGTGGCTTCCGCCGCCCGGGCTCTGACCTGGCGCGGAACTCTGTATGTGGTCGTCAACCGCACTCTGCCTTACGAAGATACTCTGGCCACTTACTTTAAGGAGTATGTCAAGATCGCGGAGAACAACGGATTTAAGGTCTATAAGGCTTCGTCTCCGATCGCGGAAGCGGCGGTATAGCTTATGATGCGTCTGGATAAGCTTCTGACAGCCAGGGGGATCTGCTCGCGCCGCGAGACGCCGAGGCTGATAGCTTCCGGGGCGGTATCCGAAATTGATGGGCTTCCTCTGAAGCCGGACGCCAAGGTGATTCCGGAAAAGATCAGGGTGAACGGCGAGCCGCTGGACGGGGAGCTTATCTATATTTTGCTCAATAAACCGGAAAATACGGTCTGCAGTCATGAGGACCGCGGAACTCTAGTCTATGAGCTGCTTCCGCAGCGCTTCTGCCGGCGCAGCGGAGGGATCAGCTGCGTGGGCCGTCTGGATAAGGACACCACCGGGGCGCTGCTGATAACCGACGACGGCGCTTTGAATCATAAGCTGCTTTCGCCTAAGCAGCACGTGCGGAAAGTCTATGAGGTTTGGACCGAAGAGCCTGTATCTCAGGAGCGGGCTGAACTTTTTCGAGCCGGAGGTCTGTATCTGGAGGGCGATCCCAAACCGCTGAAGGCCGCCGAAGTCCGTCTTTTGAAGGACGGAGAAGTGGCGGAGGAAGCGGAAGAACCGGAGCTTTCCTGCCGTCTGCTTCTCACTCTTACCGAAGGGCGCTATCATCAGATTAAGCGTATGCTTGAGGCT
Source organism: bacterium (assembly GCA_017458675.1). Classification (GTDB taxonomy): domain Bacteria; phylum Vulcanimicrobiota; class Xenobia; order Xenobiales; family Xenobiaceae; genus RGIG3641. Next base: position 11,151 of record JAFTAM010000075.1, on the reverse strand, counting down.
GTCGGCAGCAAGGTTGTCAGGCTGCACCGGCGCAGCTTTGCCGGTCTGCAGCTCGAGGGGTTAAAGCCGGGCCGGTGGCGTCTGCTTGAAGCTGAGGAAGTATTGAGATTAAAAGGGTTATAGGTGCTTTAGGGTGACGGAGGCGGCATATTTAAATAATGATTTGTGGAACCGGGCTTTACAGCGGCGTGAAGAATTGATTGACCGTCTGCGCGCCGAACAGACCGACGCTTATCGGCTTTTTTCCGGCAGCGCTGAGGGACGTCCCGGCCTGACCGTCGACCGTTACGGAGAGCTGCTGCTGGTTCAGAATTTTTTTGAGCCCCTGCGCGAAGAGGAACGCCGTCTTTTGGAAGCTTTTGCCGGAAGAGAAGGGCTGCTTCTCAATATCTGGCCTAAATTCGATAAGGAACTAATGAAGGCCGGTTCGCTGGAAGCGCGCCAAAACCTTAAGGATACGGCAAAGCTGAGAACCTGCCTGGAGCAGGGGCAGAAATTTTATGTCGACGCCCGCTCCTGCGGCTGTGATCCTTATCTCTATCTGGATTTCCGCTGCGGCAGACGCTGGCTGCGCGCCGAGACAAAAAGACGTCTGGATGAGCGTCAGGCCGGAGCCTCGGAACCGGTTAGGGCTTTAAACTGTTTCGCTTACACCTGTACGGCTGGCGTGGCGGCTTCCCAGAGCGGCGCCGTAAAAGTTTTCAACGTCGATTTCGGCGGCTGGTGTCTTGATTTGGGGCGTAAAAATGCCCGTCTGAACTCTGTCAGAGATAAAGACTTTCTCTGCTGGCAGGAGGATTTTTTCCCGGTGATCCGTCAGTTGGCCGGCTTGGACGTCAAAGGCCGGGGGGCGCGCCGGAGAAAGTATCTGCACGTCAAGGCGCAGCAGTTTGATATTATTGTTTTGGACCCGCCTACATTGGCGAAAAGCATATTCGGAAAGGTCGATATTGTAAACGATTATCAAGCCCTTCTGAAGCCGTGCCTTTTGGCGCTGGCCCCGGGCGGAGCCTTATTGGCGGTCAATCATAGCTCGGAGGTATCCGGGCAGGGATGGCGGGAGGCCCTGCTGAGATGTGCCGATAAGAATAAACTGGCTTTGACCTCTTGTGAATTTCTGTCCTTAGACGAAGATTTCCCCGCCTTTGCCGGCAGCGAACATCCTGTAAAAGTAGCGGTACTGCGGCGATGATAGATATAGAAAGCATAAATATTCTGTCGGCTGATAAGGAGCTGAAGTCGGCTCTGGCTAAGGACCTAAACTGTTCGGAGCTGTTGGCCGGGCTGCTCATAAACAGGGGAGTCGCTTCTGTTGAGCAGGCCAGGCGCTATTTTTCGGCTTCTTTTGAAGATTTGCACGATCCGGACGAATATCCCGGCGTTCCGAAGGCTGTGGATATAATAAGCTGCGCCCTGGAAAAGCGGCAGAAGCTTTTTGTATGCGGCGATTACGATGTAGACGGTATTTCGGCTTCGGCCATATTGATCTTGGGATTGCGTTCTCTGCAGGCGGAAGTGGGCTGGCATCTGCCCCACCGTTTTCTGGAGGGTTTCGGCCTTTCCAAAATAGGGGTTGAGGAAGCCCATAAATTCGGAGCTAAGGTTTTAATTACCGTGGACTGCGGATCTTCCAATGCCGAAAACGTGGCTTATGCAAAAAGCCTGGGCATGAAGGTTATCGTTACAGATCATCATATGCTGGAAAATGACGCTACAAAGCCCGATGCTTTCGTAAACGCCAATCTGCCCGGACACAACTATCCTTTTACTAAGCTTTGCGGCGCCGGAGTGGCCTGGAAGCTGCTCTGCGCCGTTTATAAACGCTTTTCGCTGCCGCTGCCCAAGGAGTACCTGGATTTTGTCGCTTTAGCTACGCTGTGCGATATGGTTCCTTTGGTGGGGGAAAACCGAACTCTGGCGATGCTGGGTCTGGATATTTTTTCCAAGCTGAGAAGGCCTTGCTTTCAGGTTCTGCTGCAGGCCTGCAAGGTAAGCCCCGAGGATATCAATTCGCAGACTCTGAGCTTCTCGTTAGGGCCTAAATTGAATGCCTGCGGCCGCATGGACAGTCCCGATCAGGCTTTGGAGCTGTTTTTGACTCAGGATACAGACGCCTGCCGGATCAAGACCGCCGAGCTTTTGAAGTGGAGTGAGGAGCGGCATGCGGTCGAGCATGAGACGCTCAAGGAGATCGATGAGATTCTCCTGCACGATGAAGAAAACGAAAGGACGCGTTCCTTTATCTTTGTGTACGGCGATTGGCATAAGGGAGTTTTGGGACTCTGCGCTCAGCGCCTCATGGATATATACCGCATTCCCTGTTTTGTGGCTACCACGCGCGACGGCGAGCTGGTAGGCTCGGTGCGCACTCCCGAGGGATATAAGCTTTTGGATATTCTCTCGGAATGCTCCGAATATCTGAGCCAGTACGGCGGTCACGACAACGCCGGCGGCTTTACCGTAATAAGCGGCGGGCTTGAGCGCTTCGCCGAGAGGCTGCGTTCGGTCTGCGAGCGCGTCAGAATTCCTCTGCCTATGAAAAATGCCGATGCGATTCTGCCCATAAGCAGCGTAAGCATGAATCTGGTCCGTGAGCTTAAGCGCCTGGAGCCGGTAGGCAAAAATAATGAGCAGCCGCTTTTCTTTGCCAAAGGCGTCAAGGTATGCGGTATGCTCAAAGCGGTGGGACGTCTGGGCGCCAGCGTAAATTTCCGGGTCTGCGGCGCCGGCTCTGAGGTACGCAGAACCGTCAAGGCGGTGGCCTTCAATAAGGTTAAGGACCTGTCCGCTCTGGATACGGACAACTGCACTCTGGATATTCTCTATTCGGTGGAGGACAATACCTGGGGCGGATCCAGCGAGGCCCAGATTGTTGTCAAATATTTTGCGGTCCGCAGCCGCTTCGTCGCCGACTTAATGCCGCCTTCCGAGGATCAGACAGCGCCTTTCCTGGGCTATCCCGAAGGGGTACGGGTATTGGAGGCTCTCAGATATGATAAGTATAAGTATCAGGGCGTCTTTTGCCGTGAAAATAAAATTATAGACGGCCGCAATGTCATAGATGTGCAGCTGTATCTGAGCCGTCTTCTGAAGAGAATTCGGCCTGGAGAATGCATCTGTGCGGTTGCGGATAATAAAACGGCGGCTCGCTATAGGGAGTGTTTTGGCGGCGCTCTGTTAAAGACGGTTTCTTTTTTCGCAACTTACGACGGCAATAAGTTTTTGCAGCTCTTAGAGCAGAATGAAGGCTGCCGTCAGCTGGCCATGCTGACTCCGCCTATGAATAAAGAGTTTTTTTCCGGCCGCGGCTGGGATAAGATTGAGCATATTCATATTCTCTTTAATGAGAATAATTATACTGAATCGGTTAATGAATTAAAAAATTACCATTTGGACCGTGATATTGTAGCATTGGTTTATCGCTGGGCTGCGAAAATCACTCAATGCGGCAAAATAGCTCCGAGACTTTCAGGAACGGAAATAAATAATCATCTTTGGTCTCTGCATTTGAAAACAATAGTTCTGAAACGGGCTTTACAAGTTTTAGAGCAGCTGAAGCTCATCAGCGCTGTATGGGGCGAAGGTCCATCCTTAACCTTAAGCTGGATCGGCACTCCGGATAATGCGAAATTGGAATTAACTTCCTCTCCTCTGTATAGGAGCGCTTCGGTTTTGCTTGAAGATTTTAAAGAGGTTTCTGAGCTGTTTGCCAGTATCAGCTTAAATGACGAAATGTTTTTTAAGTGATATTTGAAAATAGCTGCAGCTTTTGGAGAAAACGGTATGAAAAATATCAATAAAATTTTTATCTTGATTTTGGGAATTATAACTCTGGGCCTTTCCCTTACAGAGGCGGTTTCGGCCGATCACCGCAAGCCGGAGCCCAACTGCAGAGTTACCGTTCATAACGATTCCTGTTATGAAATTTATGTTATGATCGACGATCGCAACGAGGGCAAGCTTTACAAGAATTATTCGCATGAATATCGGGTAGAGCGTTTCGGTACGATTAGAGTAGAAGCTGAAGTCGGCGGCAATACGGCCCGCAAGAGCGTCGATTTCAGACCGAGCAGCCAGACCGCCGAGGTCACCTTTAAAACCGACGATTTCCCCGATATGCCTAAGTATAAGATCCCTTAACCGGCGTTTCGGCACGGTTTTTTCCGAGGTGATTCTTAACTGAAGGTTTCCTGCCGGCTCGGGACGGCTCAGCCGGCCCCGAGCGGCAGAGACAGCCGCGCAGGGCCGGTAAACTGTTTTTGTAATTCTTAGCTTTCTCTTTTGACAGTATGAGCCAGGCGAAGAATCTTAAGCTTTTACGGTATTGCGCCGGTTTTTTTTATGCGGGAGGCTGTTTTCTCAATTGTGAAAACAGCTTTTTTTATGCTCCTGCATAGACAGAGGCGAGAGGACGGAGAATATGAAGCAGCCTGATTTTTTACCTATGACTAAAGCGGAAATGGAGCGTCTGGGCTGGTCGGAGCTTGATATTTTGCTGATTTCCGGCGACGCCTATGTGGATCATCCCTCGTTTGCCTCCGCTCTGCTGGGCCGCTTTCTGGTGAAATTCGGCTACAGAGTCGGGCTGATCTGTCAGCCCCGCTGGAACAGTACCGACGATTTTCTGGCGCTGGGCCGTCCCCGTCTGGCGGTCGGAATCGGCGGCGGAGCCTTGGATTCGATGCTGGCTCATTATACCGCTTTCCGCAAAAAGCGCCATGACGACGCCTTTACTCCCGGCGGGAAGTGCGGGGCCCGTCCCAATCGGGCGGTAATCGTCTATACGAACCTGGTTCGTCAGGCTTTTCCGGGACTGCCGGTCATCATAGGCGGCATAGAGGCTTCTCTTCGCCGTTATGCTCATTACGATTTCTGGAGCGATTCCCTGCGCCGTTCGATTCTGTTCGATTCCAAGGCCGACTGTCTGATTTACGGCATGGGCGAGTATGCGCTGCTGGAAACGGCGCGCAGAATAGAAAAGTGTCTGGAACAGAACCGTCCCGTCTATTTTGAGGGCATAAACGGTTTAGTGCGCGCCGGGACGGAGGAGGATGTGCAGAGGCTGGAGGAACCGCTGCTTCTGCCGTCCTTTGAGGATATAGAAAAGAATCCTGAGCTTTTGGTGCGGGCCTCGCTGGAGGCGGAGCGTCATATTCAGGAGGGCCGCTCAGACTGTGTGCAGCAATTCGGGAAGCGCTATATTATTGCCGCTCCGCCGGTTCCCACTCTGCAGACCGAGCAGATGGATTTAATATACGATCTGCCCTTTGCCCGAAAGGCTCATCCCTCGTATAAAGAGGCTATACCTGCTTTGGAAATGATCAAGAACAGCATCAACAGCCACCGAGGCTGCGGAGGAGGATGTTCTTTCTGTTCGCTGGCTCTGCATCAAGGGCGTCCCATCGCCTCCCGCAGCGAGGCTTCCATTTTAAAGGAACTGGAAATCATGGCCGCCGATCCCGCTTTTAAGGGCTCGGTCTCCGACGTGGGCGGCCCGACCGCCAATATGTGGCAGGCCTTCTGCCAGGGAAATCCTCGGGCCTGCAAGCGATCAAGCTGTCTATTTCCGCAGATCTGTCCCAACTTCAAGGCCGATCAGGATAAATATGCGGCTCTGCTGCGCCGGGTGGCAAAGCATCCTAAGGTTAAGCATGTGCGGGTGGCCAGCGGAGTGCGCTTCGATTTGGCTCTGCAGAACGACAGAGCCTGCCGGATTTATGTCAGCGAATTCACCGGCGGCCAGCTTAAGATCGCTCCCGAGCATTGCAGCGAGAAGGTGCTCAAGCTCATGCGCAAGCCGAAAATAGAGGTAATGGAGAAATTTGTCGATTATTTCCTGCGCTATTCAGAACAGGCTCATAAGGAGCAGTATATCGTTCCTTATTTGATGAGCGCCTTTCCCGGCTGCACCGAAGCCGATATGCGTCAGCTTGCCGCCTGGCTGAAAAAACGCCGCTGGTCTCCCCAGCAGGTGCAGTGCTTTATTCCTACTCCCGGTACGGCAGCCACGGCTATGTATTATGCCGAAACCGACGCCGAAGGCAAAAAAATTTACGTGGCTAAAACCGACGCCGAACGCATGCGCCAGCACTATATCCTTTTAAATGAAGTCGAAAAAAAACGCAGCGGAGACAAAGGCGCAGGAAGCGCGCGGCCTGAGGACAGAAAACGCGCTGCGGTCAAGGCGCCTGCGAAAGCTGCGAAATACCCGACCGCTCGCTCTGGCCGCGCCTTCGCTCCTTCTCCGAAAACGAGGCCGGGGCATGAAAATAGGCGCAGGCGGTAAGCCGCGGCAAGAATTTTAAGCCAAAAAAGGCCCCATAAATTCGGAGCTTTGACGCAAAACCGACGTTCGAGCACCGGCTGCGGCGAGCGCGGAGCGGTAACGGCAAAGAAAACCGGCATAACGAACATTGTCGGTAAGTTAAGCAAAAACGTGCTTACAGCATACGTGCTTAATAAAGGTTTTCTTTGACGCGTACTCGGAGATTCGAGCGTAAGTGAGCGCGGAGCAGCAGCGACAAAGAAAACCGACATGACAAAAACATGTAAAACATGCTTTAAAGATTCTTCGCTGCGCTTTCAATGACAGGGAAACGTTATCAAGCATATGCAGACAAGCTATTATGCCGTTTTCAGCAAAATATCTCTTTAACTTAACGAAATTGCTGTTTTACAGCCTGTTTTTGCATTCCGATAAATATTTGCCTATAAAGGCCGCGTCCTCTTTGGGGCATTCTTCGCTCAGTTCTTTAAACAGCTCGCAGGCCTTCTGATAATCGGTGAGCTTGAAACAGCACAGAGCCGTATTGATGCGGGCCTCGTAATTTTTGGGATCTTTTTCCAGAATGGGCTGCCAGCAGGCGATAGCTTCGGCAAATTTATTCTGCCGGGCTAAGGCTATGCCCAGATTCAGGCGGGCCGCTTCATTGTCGGGATCCAGGTTCAGAGCGGTGCGGAAGGATGAGACCGCATTGTTGAGCTGGCCTAAGGCCGTATATACTAAACCTTTGTTGTTGTAAGAGGAAATATCGTGGGGCTTTATATCCAGGGCCTTATCCAAAGTCAGAACGGCGTTCTCCAGATTGCCGTTTGCCATGTAAGCTAAGCTCAGACTGTTGTATATTTCAATAATATTGTCGCTGGTCAATTCCAGGAGGTGCAGATAGCATTCTATGGCTTCCGGGTATTTCTCCAGCTGGCTGCAGCAATAGGCCAAATTGCGCAGAGCGACGGTATTGTCGGGATTTATTTTGATGGCTTCGCGATAGTGATAGGCGGCCTGTTCAAAATCCTGTTTTTCTGCCAGAATGAAGGCTAAATTGTTATTGGCCAGCTCGTCCTGCGGTTTCAGATTCAAAATGCAGTGGAGAAGAGATATGGCTTCCTCGTAGCGGTTAACGTGAAGCAGACATAAAACCAGATTGTTGAGATTGTTGGTGTTGTTGGGATCTAAAATATGGGCCTGACGCAGTTCGGCTTCAGCTTCGGCGAATTTGCCCAGAGCCATATAGGCGCGTCCCAGATTGCTGTGCAGATAGGCGTCCTTGGGGTTGATCTCCAGGGCCTTGCCGTAGTATTCGGAGGCCTTGTCCCATTGCTGCAGCTGGGCCTTGATGCGGCCTAAATTGTGGTAGGCCGAGAAGTTGCGGACGTCGCAGGCGATGACTTTGAGAAAATAACTTTCGGCTTCCTTCAGAAGGCCGCGGTTAACCATAATCATGCCCAAGGCGTTTAAAGCAAAGGTGTTATGAGGATCTATGCTTATGACCTTGTTGAACTCTGCCGCCGCTTCTTCGGGGCGTCCGGTCCGTTCGTACAGACGTCCCAGATTATTATGGGGGTATATATCGAGCGGATCCAATTTGACCGCCTGCCGGAATGCTTCTTCGGCGTCGGTAAAACGACCGCTTTTCATATACAGCAGGCCGAGATTATTGCGGGCCTGGCGGCTGGCGCCGTCCAGCTCCAGAGCTTTGCGATAGGCGTCCTCCGCCTCGGCCTGTTTATTGCAGCTATTATATAAAATACCTAAATTGTAATAGGCTTCGCTGTAGTCCGGCTTTAATTCTATGGCCTTGCCGAAGCCTTCGGAAGCCTTTGCGACATTTCCCAGACGGGAGTAAATCAAGCCGATATTGTTGTATATAGCGGCGTCGGCCGGAGTGAGCTGAGCTAAATGCTCATAGATCTTCAGGGCTTTTTTATCCTTGACTAAATCTATATAAATTATTCCCAGATAAGACAGGGCGCATATATCTTCCGGATTTAGCTTAAGAGCTTTTTCAAAGGCCGAAGCCGCCGCTTCCGTCTGGCCTTCTCCGTACAGAGTGATTGCTGATTTTAATATAAGCTCCGCGCGCTCAGCCGTGTCGTTTGCTGAAACCTCTGAAGCCTGCGGCATATTTTCATTGGGCTCGGACATGTAATCACCTTTGCTTAAAGGATAGGCCTATATTGCCACACCGGACCGGACGTTATTTGGATACGAAGTTGGAAACGAGATTTAAAAGCTTAGTCACCTGTTCCAGCTCCTGAGGATCGCCTTCGGCATAAATAACGTTTAGAACGTCGTCGGTTTTAAAGGTTATATTGGGATAGAGCTTGCTCATACTTTCGGCTACCGTAGCGGCGCTGCGGTCTTTGATGGCAAACTGGGCCAGTTTTCTGGGGCCGGACGCCGCTGCGTTCTGCGTAGGATCCGGGGTGGTTCCGACGATGGTTCCCTTACTTACGGAAACTTTTACGCCGGAGCTTAAATCCTCTGTCTCGGTTTTGCTTTCAGCCTTGGCCTTGGCGTCGGCTTCAGCTTTGGCCTTGGCGTCGGCTTCGGCCTTGGCCTTGGCGTCGGCTTCAGCTTTGGCTTTAGCTTGCGCGTCAGCCTTAGCCTTGGCTTCTTTTTCAGCTTTAGCTTTGGCTTCAGCCTCTGCTTTTGCTTTAGCCTCAGCATTTACGGCTGCAGCTTTGTTGGCCTGCGCAGGCTTGTAGCTTTCGGAGTAGCTGTAGGAAATATCGTATTTGGCACCGCCTTTAATGCTGACGTCCTGGACGAAGTAGGGAGGATTCTGCAGCAGGATCTCCGCTCTGACGACCTTGGGAGCTGCCTGCTTTACCTTTACGGAAATAACCTGACCTTTATTCAGAACGACATTCTGGGGCTGTCCGGATAATGTGGCGGGGCAGAGCTCAATGACCATATTGGAATTGCTGCCTTTGGCCCTGGTTACCGTATTTTTAATGTTGCCGCTGTAGACGAAACTTAAGCGCACATCGTCGGCTTTAGGACTTATGTTGACTTTAACGTCGACCGGATTGTCGTTGGCAGTAAGCAGGGGATAAGCTTTGGCTTCGGCCTCTGCCTTGGCCTTGGCTTCGGCGGCCTTCTTAGCTTCGGCAGCCTTTTTGGCTTCGGCTTCAGCTTTGGCTTTAGCCTCGGCGGCCTTCTTGGCTTCGGCGGCCTTTTTGGCCTCGGCCTCAGCTTTAGCTTTAGCCTCGGCGGCTTTCTTTGCCTCGGCGTCGGCTTTAGCCTTGGCTTCGGCCGCCTTCTTGGCGTCAGCGTCTATTTTGGCCTTGGCGTCTGCTGCCTTCTTAGCTTCGGCGGCTTTCTTGGCGTCTATTTTGGCTTTGGCGTCTGCTGCCTTCTTAGCCTCGGCGGCTTTCTTGGCGTCTGCTTCAGCTTTGGCTTTAGCGTCGGCCGCCTTCTTAGCTTCGGCGGCTTTCTTTGCGTCGGCTTCAGCCTTGGCCTTGGCGTCTGCCGCCTTCTTAGCTTCGGCGGCTTTCTTTGCGTCTGCTTCAGCCTTGGCTTTGGCGTCGGCTGCCTTCTTAGCTTCGGCGGCTTTCTTGGCGTCGGCTTCAGCCTTGGCTTTAGTCTCGGGGTCAGCGGAAGCTGCGGCCTTGTCAGTATTTTCGGCAGGCTTAGCTATGGGCAGATCGGTATTGACGACGTACTTTATGCCATTGGCGCCGTTGGCGGGCTTCAGATTGAACTGTTTAATTCTGGGGTCCTGCTTGGCGCGCAGGTTGATCATGACGGTGTTGTCGTCAACCTGATTGATTAAGGCTTCGCGCACATTGGTTCCGTTGAGGTTAATGAGCTGGGAATCGCCCTGCAGAACGGCATTGTTGATAATGATGCGGACGGAACCGTTTTTATATTCTGAGGTATATTTCGGAGGAGCAGCGCCGGTCCAGGTTACCGTCACCTCTAAAACTTTAGCCTGGGAAGAGGCGTTAATTTTTATCGGTGTGTTGGCGGCATTGTCGGCCTCGGCAGGAAGCGAGCCTGCTCCCAGGCAGCTTAATCCCACTAAAACTGCCGCTGACAGCGCGGTAAACCAGCGTTTATTCATATTATGTTTCCTCCGTGAAGGGGCCCCTTCAAATTTGCAAATACTGAAAAATTATTCAGCCTGAAGGCCAATCCTGCTTAGTGCCGCTTTAATTGACCGAACTGCCGAATTAAACTAAAAAAATCTTGAATGACCGCATTCGGACAGTTTCAAGATTTTAAATGTCTGCAAAACGCTGCCGCCGGAGCGGTTCGGTTTTGGTTTTCACTTTATATGCTTAATTTTTACTAAGGTCCTCATCCCGTTCTGTTCGACCTTATATCTGATTTTGACGTTCTCGCCGGGCTTAAACTCTTCTTCTAAATTGGTGGTGGCTAATTTGTCCTGCGGTACAAAGGCGGTGACAGCTTCCTGTCTTTTGTAATTTACAACCGTAACTGCGGTTTTGCTTACCTCTGTCAGAGTACCGTCAATTACAGAGGCGCCGACGGTTATGCCTATTTTGGGAAGATCAACGGTGACTACGGGCAAATCGGCTTTCGCCGGGGCGCTGCTGAAGGCGGCGGCAATAACTGCGCCGGCTGCTAAGCTGATGAAAAATTTTTTATTTAACATATAAACCTATACCAACCTGAAATAACAACTTAAAAAACATTCTTGCTGAAGAAGGCAAGTCCTGCACCGATCGTCTGCAGGCTCTCTATGTATTGCTGCTTGCCGCGGATATTTGTCCGCTTACGAAGCGGGCCTCCGCCGCGTTCGCCGCAGGCGCTGATCTGCGCAGGAAGGGAAAAACGGCAAAAAAAATACCCGGTTCATCGCCGGGCATTTTTTCTTCCATACATGGCTCCGAAAGTAGGGC
>JAFTAM010000010.1 GCA_017458675.1 bacterium | reverse complement strand
GTCTGTCTGTCTGTCTGGGTTATAGCGCCCTTTTCGGTGAATGTCAAGAGCAGATCGCGATAATATTCATACTGTTTCTGCCGAGCCTCTATTTCCGCCGGCAGGCCAATCTTCAGATCACTGCAGACCGCTTCAAAGTTATCCAGCACATTGACAATGCGCTGCTGAACCGGCAGCGGAGGAACAGGAATCGTTATACTAGCAATATCTGGAACACTTGAATGCACAACTTTATTTTTACTTTTACCTTTCGTCTTTTGCTTTTGAGCATTAAATGTTGATAAAGCATATGCTAAATATTTAGGATTTTCATTGTGTTTTAATACAACAATATCACCACCTGCTAAACAACTTTTTGATCCCGTATATGCGATACATTTAGCGATATCTTCAACATTTTCTCCAGTAATTGCAAATAAAAGGTCTCCAGAAGAAAAATATTTCGGATTTTTAATTTTATCTACTTCAGTGTGAGAAATACACTGATTAAAGTGGATATTGTAAGAAGTATATATTTCACCATACCTTACACAAGGGGTCCCAGTCTCCGTAATATCCTCTCTCTTGATGCCAGAGCCTCTATATATACTGGTGGCAATTTCACCTAATGTTTTATATGCTACATTTGTTGAAAATGTCAGCAGATGATCGCGGTAGTATTCGTACTGCTTCCGGCGCAATGCCAGTTCACGGGTGAGGTCGGTAGTGAGGTCGGTAGTGAGGTCGGTAAATTTGTCGAGGATGCGCACAATCTCCTCCTGGACCGGCAAAGGCGGAACAGGAATGAGAAAATCATTCATAAGTTTTGCATTTAAATTATTTATAGTCGAAGTATCTAAATTATTTTTTAAATACATTCTAAATATTTCACTAGTTAAAATATGAAAAATAAAACGAGGCAATATTACTTTTATGCTCTTGTTTCTAATTACACCCATGAATCCGCCAAAAACATACTGCAGATCTTGAAAAATATAAGCAACTTTACCGATATGTTCTTTGCTACCACTACCAGCACATATTAATATATCATCCTTATATAGATAATGCACATCTTTAATTTTCTTAGATTCTTTTATATATTTAATGTCACTAAAGTTTAATATGTTTTTATCAATCCAAATGTTATTAGCCCTTATTACACCTATACCATTGTTTATATTATCATTCAATTCATCACTTTTTTTATAAGTAATGCCACGAATATAGTCTGCCACTTCCCCCAGCTTCTTATATTCCACCCCTTCTGGGCAGAGCTCATGCAATAATTCCTCTATTCTGTTCATCCTTTTGCCGCCGCCTTTCTTTGCCGCTGATAATCTAATCCAAACTGACGATTTCCCAATAGCCGCCGCGGGCGGGACCGTGCCTGAGCAGAAGACCGGCTTCGCGCAGCTCCCTCAAATGCTTTTCCACACTGCGCACGGAGAGTGAAAGAACCTCGGCTATCTTTGCCGCTGAAATATTGTTGTCGTCCCCGATTATTTTTAATATTCTGCCCCGCGTCTCATTTACAGGCAGGCGCGGGTTTTCCGAGCGGCGGACCGCCGCGGACTTCTTCCTGCGGCTGCCGTCGAGCGTCTCATAAGGCGAACTGCGAAAAATATTGACCCTGAACATACTGTCATATTCCACAAATTCAGGCTCGGGCAAACCGTAAGCATCAGACGCTCTGATAATGCGGCCGATGCCGCTGCCCCAGGCTTCGACCAGGCCCATCTGGTTGAGCAGGTTGGCCAAAACCTTATTTCTCAGCCTGGAGTGACCGCTGAGCGCCTCTTTGAGGGTGAGACCGTTATACAGCCCGCCCGGAGAAGTTACCTCCAAACGGTTTTCGTAAACGGCTATCTGTACGCATGATTCCTCAGTAAAGCTGCGGTGACAGTGAGCGTTGACGACAGCTTCGCGCACCGCCGCTTCGGGAAGCTCATAGGCTTCTTTCCTAATCGCTCCTTCAACGACGGCCCCCAGGCGAATATTGCGCATAACAAAATTAACGGCTTGCTCTATCTGTTCATAAACAGGTCCTGAAAATTCGCGTTTATCCAGAAAGACCGCGCGGTCGGCGCCTTTAAAGACTGCGCACTGAGTTTTGGAAAATGGGAAAACATCAGAAACGAGAAGAGCGAAAGCGTTGGAAGCCAAAAAAGAGCTCCCGTTCCGGCGGAGCAGCTTCCAACTGACAAGCTGCGCTTCACTAAGCGCCAACTTAGTCAGGCCCGCTTTATCACGGTATTTCAATACGTCCCCGCAAAGCTTGCGCACGGCGTTTTCCGTAACCTCAAAACCCATACAGAGCTGCTCGTCCCAGGAAACGCGCCTCCCCTCCATTTCCAGCTCTTTAATTTTATCGGCAGAAGCCGGCCTGGACGTGCCGGCAGTTCTGATAAAAGTGCCGCTCTCTTTGCCTTTGGATTTAAGATAATAAGGTCTGTTAGGACCCGGCGAAACCGTAACCGCAATAATATTTTTACCGTCAACGGTTTTCGGCTCTATACGGGGAACTATCTGCGGAACGCACGAATCTGAAACGGCGTTGGCAATATCGTCCATTGTCTTAAAAAGAACGTCTCCGTCAATACCGACAATCCTGCGGGTTTTATCATCTACCCCAATAATCAGCCTTCCGCCCTGGGTATTGGCAAAGGCAATCACCGATTTTATATATTTAGCGGAATCTTTGGGAAGCTGTACTTTAAATTCGGTATTCTCCGACTCTGCGCTAAAAAAAACCTCGCTGCTCTGTTGCTGCTCCATATTTACACCGTCTGTTTCGCCAAACCTTTTACCAAACTTTCACCGAATTTTTTACCGAACCTTTTACCGAACTATCACCGAACTTTTCACCGAACTATCACCGAATCTTTACCGAACGATCACCGAACTTTTCACCGAATCTTTACCGAACAATCACCGAACCTTTTACCGAACTATCACCGAATTTCAACTGCCCGTATCGGCATTCGGCTTTAGTCCGTTCTGAGCGCAGCGAAGAACCTTGTTGCTTTAAAGATCCTTCGCCGGAGGCTCAGGATGACAAATCTTTCTACCTTCCGGCTCCTTCGCCAAAGGCTCGGGATAAAATGACCTTCTGCCTGCGGACGCAGCTTTAATCGCCCTCGATCATGGCGACTATTCTGTCGATTTCGGCTCTCAGTTCTTCCTCCCGGGCTACTATCTCTTTAATCTGGGCGTTCAGGGCCTTGATGTCGATCTTTTCACGCTTGTCTTCGGCCTCAACGTAGCCGGAGACAGAGAGGTTATAGGCGTTTTCGGCGATGGCGGCGTTGGGAACCAGGCTGCAGAAATGGGCCTCGCTCTCTCTCTTTTCATAGGCTTGCAGAATCCTCTGAATGTTGGCCTCGGACAGCTTATTGTTGTTGGTGGCTTTGACAAATTCGCCGGATGCGTCGATAAACAGCACATTATTGTCCGTCTTGCCTCTTTTCAAAACCATAATGCAGGTGGCGATAGTAGTGCCGAAAAAAAGGTTGGCGGGAAGCTGAATCACGCAGTCGACAAAATTCTCTCTGACTAAATAGGCGCGGATCTTCTGCTCGGCGCCGCCTCGGTACATGATGCCCGGGAAACAGACGATGGAAGCCGCGCCGTTGGCGGCCAGCCAGCTCAGAGAATGCATAATGAAGGCCATATCGGCTTTGGATTCGGGGGCCAGAACGCCGGCGGGAGAATAGCGCTCGTCGTTTATCAGCAGAGGGTTGGACTTGCCGGCCCATTTTACCGAATAGGGCGGATTAGAGACGATCACTTCAAATGGCTCGTCGTCCCAATGCTGGGGGTCGGTCAAAGTGTCGCCGTTTTTAATCGAAAATTTGTCGTAGGATATATCGTGAAGGAACATGTTGATGCGGCAGAGGTTGTAAGTGGTCAGGTTGATCTCCTGACCGAAAAAGCCCTGACGCACATGACCTGGGCCAAGAATCTTGGCCGACTGCAGCAGCAGAGAGCCGGAGCCGCAGGCCGGATCGTAAACCTTGTTGATCTCCTTTCGGCTCCCCACCGCCAGCAGCGTCAGCAGACGGGAGACCTCCTGGGGCGTAAAATACTCGCCTCCGCTCTTGCCGGCGTTGGAGGCGTACATGCCCATCAAAAATTCGTAGGCGTCGCCGAAAGCGTCGATGGTGTTGTTCTGATAGTCGCCGAGTTTCATCTCCCCCACGCCGTTGAGAAGTTTGACCAGCTTTTCGTTGCGCCTGGCCACCGTGGTTCCCAGCTTGTTGCTGTTGACGTCCAAATCCTCAAACAGCCCTTTGAACGCTGGTTCCGAAGGCGTCCCCAGCGCCGATGCTTCAATATTCTTAAAGACCTTTTCCAGAGTTTCGTTGAGATTCTCGTCCCGCCCGGCCCGAGCTCTGACATTGCAGAAAAGCTCAGAGGGAAGCATGAAAAAGCCCTTGACCTCTACGATATCGTTTCTGATATCTTCCGCCTCGGCGTCGTTCATAGCGGCATAGCTGAAATCGCAATCCCCGGACTCATGCTCTTCCCGGTCGATAAAGGCCGCCAGATTTTCCGAAATATAGCGGTAGAACAGCATACCCAGCACGTACTGCTTAAAATCCCAGCCGTCCACCGATCCCCGCAGATCGTTGGCCATATTCCAGATAGTGCGGTGAAGCTCGTCGCGCTCCTGTTCTTTCCTAACGTCAGCCATAGCTGTACTCTCTCCTCAGCTCATGCAAATAACGGCCCTGCCCGGCCGCTCAAATGCTCTGTTTCTGGCCTTGCTCTTCGGCATATATCGGCAAAATCCTGCCGTCAAAGCAACATTTTAAAGAGAAAATATTTTACATGGGACATATTTGTCCCGCACTAAAGACTCGTTCAACAACAAAGATCCTTCGCCGGAGGCTCAGGATGACAGGTTTACCGGCTCAGTACGACACAACGCATGTCATTCTGAGCGCAGCGAAGAATCTATGCCCTTTTGCATGGCAGAGGCTTCGCCGAAGGTTCAGGATGACAGATTTACCGGCTCAGGATAGCACAACGCATGTCATTCTGAGCGAAGCGAAGTATCTGAATAATTCACCTTTTTTAAGCAAATACCGCTTTATATTGCGTCCTTTTTGTGCTATCATTAAAGCCTGGGAAAGATACCTGCCGTTCCGGTGGTCCCTGCCTCTCGTTTTCTCCTTCGAGTCTTTATTTAAATTCTCGAAGAGAAGGGAGGTGATGCCATGACTGAAGATTTGTTTTTCATTATCTTTATGTTGTGGAACTTAAACTGCGGTTTCAATCTGCCGTATGTTAAAGCAATCATCACTTCCGCTTATATTCGATTCTTCGGTCGATATAAGTAAAAAACTCGAGACACCCACCAGGATAGCAAGCTTGCGTGGATGTCTCACTAAATACTAAAGACCCGAAAGGGGATTTATATTGAGAGACAGCCGCCGGTTGCCAAACAGCAGTTGTCTTTCCTTTTATATTGTTATTGTAACGTCATATACTCAGCAAAGCAAGAGGCGGATACGTTTTTTTCCTGCGCCTTGTCATTCTGATCGCAGCGATAAATCTGCCGTCTGATACTGACAAAGATCCTTCGCCTGACGGCTCAGGATGACAGGTTGGCAGGCTCAGAGTTTACATGGTGCACGCAGGCTCAGGACAGCAAGCAAATTACCTCTTAAGTTCCCGCGCGATCCATTCCATGATTACATCCGCTATATAGGCTTGCTCCGCCTGATTCAATACCTTACCGGAAGGAATACCGTGCCATTTTTCCAGACAGCCGCGGCAGCAGCAGGCGACGGCGTGCTGGGCCGTAAATACCGGGTGGCCGCGCATCGGGGTCTGTCTGCCGTCGTTTTCGGGATTCTCCGCCGCCAGCCGCCGCTCTATAAAATCTTCCGCGTGGCTGCGGATAAGGTCAAGGCCCTTTTCCTCGGCATAGGTCCTGTCTTTGGCCGTAAGGTGAAAACGGCTGCGGAATTCGGACTTGGCAAGACGCTCGAACAATTCTCCGCGCTCCGGCAGGCGATACTTGATCTTTTCCGCCGAACCCGTTCCCGGAGCGTAGCTGTAACCGGATTTGGCGGCCTGCGCCGTCTGGAGGCGGCGTTCGATTCGGTAGGTCCGGCCGTCCTTGATGAAATTGGCTCCGGTCTGTTTAAATGTAAAAGAAACGCCGCAGCGGACGCACTGACGCCTGAGCTCCTTTACCCAGCCGAAATCGCAGGCTCTGGCCCCGGGGCCGGACTCGCCGCCGCAGGTTACATGCTCGATCTGACCGCCGCGCAGATATTTTTCAATATTGATCTCCTCCAGCATGGGCTCGGAAATGATCTGTCTGTGTTTCAGCGGCAAAGAGAGCAGGATCGGAAGGCGGAAATCGGCGCGGTCCTGGTTCTCGCAGGTGCTGCAGAGCGTCACATGCTCCCAGCCGCTCCCCCAGTCCGCCGGCATACATCTTTCGAAACGCTCGATCCGTTTGGTAATGATAAAAAAATGCAGGTCCTCCCGCCGGCGGATCATATCCCAGCATTCGCCGCGCCATGCGTCGGCCTCCTCCAGGAAGAAGTCCGAGGTCATGCAGGTATAAACCGTCCCGCCTTCGGCCTTAAGCTTGTATCCGCCCGCCCGGTTTTTCTTAAGGGGCAGATTAAAATCGCCGGTCTTTGCGACAAAGCTCGCGTCCTTGCCTATGCTTTCATCGCGGCGGTAAACATAACAGTTGAGGCAGCCGGGACTGATTTTGTGACAGCCGTGCCAGGGATTCCAAACAGTCATCGCCTCCGCTCCGAAATTGCCGCGTTCATCTGCCGAGCAGCTTCACTTTAGCCTGCTTCCGGAAAAAAGCCACTCCGTAACACAGTACCTGTTCATAGCCGTCGAGTCCGTCCGCATATTTCTTTGAAACAATCTGCCTGAGCGCTTCGCCGCATTCCTTATCCATATCGGCTTCCGCCGCGGCTCTCTTGGCTTCGATAATTACAGCCCGGCGGTTATCCTCGTCCTTTAACAGAATATCCGGTCTTCCCAGCCCCTTTTCTTTATTCGATTCTACCGCGCAGCCAATTCCGGCAAAGATTCCCGCCAAAAACGCATGATAATAGTTTTCGTGATAATCGTTATAA
Organism: bacterium; assembly: GCA_017458675.1. GTDB lineage: Bacteria > Vulcanimicrobiota > Xenobia > Xenobiales > Xenobiaceae > RGIG3641. The sequence continues at coordinate 40,405 of JAFTAM010000010.1, read as the reverse complement.
CTGATCGTCTTCCAAAGCAGCTCTGAAATAATTTTCCCGGCCTCGGCGGCGTCGCCGCTGAAAAATGCCTCCGCCGCAGATTTCTGCTTGCTTGTATCTAAGGTTTCTTTAAATAATCTGACAACCGTATCTTCGAAAATTGAGGAGATCTCCCGGTTCGGAATTCTCAGGGCTACAGCGTCCCAATCGTCGGCGTTTGCTTTAGTGAGATAACCGGTCATCAGCAGAACGCTCCACAGATTATCCTCAGAAGAATACAGAGAATCGTAAGCGAGCTCGTCGGTAACCGTCTGCAAAACCGTTCCGCCGTTCATCAGAATCTCGAACTTGCCTTTAACGTTAAAATCGGAGCGCTTTACAAAGGAAAGCAAAATAGCGTTATGACTGGTATTTTTCCAGTAGTTTCTGGGCTTGGCATTGCTCTTATAACTAATTGCAGACACATAATTTATCACATCCCAGGGACAGTAAACGCTGCTGTCGCCGAAAAGATAGCCGTCGTACCAATCCTTTACTGTTTCCGCCGCTTCGCTTCTGTCGGCGGCCTCCAGTAGCTTTTCGACCTCCGCTTCGGAAAAACCGAAATATCCGCTGAAGCGATCGTCGAGAACAGAATAAGATGCAAAATTATTAGCGCCGGTAAAGATGCTTTCTTTAGCAATTCTGAGGCAGCCTGTTATTACGGCAAATTTTAAAAACTCATTGTCCTTGAGGGCCGTACTCATTATGCCCCTGACAATATCGTGCATTCCGGAATAGTATTTATTATCTGCGCCGCCTTTTTCGCCGGCCTTGGCAAGGGGAACGTCGTACTCGTCAATAAGAAGGACCGTCTGTCTTTTATAGACCGCGCTCAGCATGCGCATAAGCGTTTTTAATGAATTTTTTACGTCGTCCTCTTCAGCTTTTTTAGCCTTGAGACTCAGAAAAATCTGCCTGTCGTCGCCGTCCACCGCCGCGCCTTTAAATACCGGGGCCAGCTCCTTGCATAAATCGGCCAGCTTCGTCTCAAGCATCCTGTATGCGCTGTCATAGTCTTCGGCCTCGACGTCCTTAAACGAAATGAACAGCACCGGATACTTATTCATCCACTCCCTGCAGAACTCCGTATGCCTGGCAATATCAAGCCCCTCAAACAAGACGCCGCTGTCTTTTCTTATACTGAAGAAATTCTCCAGCATACTCAACGTCAGAGTTTTGCCGAACCTTCTGGGTCTGGTAAAAAGCGTAACCTTATTATTGACGTCGTTTACAAGCTCATAGATAATTTCGCTTTTATCAACATAATATGCGTTTTCCCTGCGCAGAGCCGCAAAATCCGCTTCTCCGACGCCGACCTTAAAAGCCATGGCGCGCCTCCCTTCCAATCCTCCGCAAAACCCTTAAAGTATGTTACTTACAGTTTACAATAAATTAAGCGGAAGGCCTGCAGTAAAAAACAAATTGAGACTCTTATTATCCGGCCGGTCATTCTCCGAAGGCTCAGGACAACGCAAACGCCTGTCATTCTGAGCGCAGAATCTGTCGAACAAAGATCCTTCGCCTAACGGCTCAGGATGACAGGAAACGCAGGCTCAGGATGACTGGGCGCGCAGAGGCTTAGGACGATAAAAAAACCGCCGGCTTGCCGCCGACGGCCTTAATTCACCGATAAACGCCTAAATGCCGTTCTTGACTATAGCCTCGACGGTATCCTCGGGAGTGAAGGGAACATGGTACAGCTTTGTTCCGCCCAGAGCCTGCTCCATGGCCTCCAGATAAGCGGGGGGAGCGCCTACCAGCGGCACCTCGCCCGCGCCCTTGGCGCCGTAAGGACCTTCGGGATATTCCTGAACATGCAGCACGCACTTTAAGTTGGTGACATCCTTAGTCGTCGGGATCAGATAATCCGAGAAGGAGTTGTTGCGGATGCGTCCTTTGGCGTCGTAGTCCATCTTCTCAATGGAAGCGTAGCCGATGCCCTGCAGGAAGCCGCCCTCCATCTGGCCCATGACAATATTGTAGTCGATGGGAGTGCCCACGTCGAAGGAAGCGTATGCGCCCAGCACTTTGCTTATGCCGGTAAAGGTATCGACCTCCAGCTCAATGGCGTTGACGCCCCAGGCGTAGGTGGGATAGGCGTCGCCCTGGAATTTGTCCAGATAGAAGGGAATCATGAAGTCGGGCTCTTTAAAGTTGTCCTCGACCTCCTGCTCCTCGCCGTCCTTCCAGATACTGCGCAGTTTAATGGCCGCGCGGCGCAGCAGCTCGCCCACAATCATCAGCGAGCGGGAAGCCACGGTGGGGCCGGAATCGGGAACGCGGCCGGTGTCGGGATGGCTGTAATAGACCTTTTCCAAAGGAATGTTGAGCTCGTGGGCCACGATCTTGGGGAAGGTAGTCCTGACGCCCTGGCCTATTTCACCGTTGGAAGCCAGAACTTCCACAGTTCCGTCGGCATATTTGCGCAGCTTGGCCTTGGCCTTAATGATGTCGCGCTCGCCCGAACCCGTAAAGCCGGCCCCATGAAAATACATAGACATGCCGATGCCCCGGCGGTAACGGCCGGTCTGCTTTTGGGCGTAGAGCTTCCTCTTTTTGCTGTAATCGCAGAGCTGCTCCACTTCCTCGATCATCTCCGGAACGGGCACATGGAAATGGTATTTTCCGCCGGTTGAGGTGGTATCGCCCTTCTTGGCGAAATTCGCTCTCTTGAATTCCAGAGAATCCAGCCCCAAATCCCGGGCGATATGGTCCATGAACATCTCAATGGCAAAATAGGTCTGAGGAGCGCCGAAGCCTCGGTAAGCGCCGCAGGGAGAGGTGTTGGTCTTGACGGCCCGGCCGTGAATATGGACGTTGGGGACGTTGTATATACCGATCGCAGCAATCAGACCTCGCTGCAGCACTACCGCTGAAAGCGTGCTGTAGGCTCCGGCATTGTAGATAATATCGGCGTCGATGGCCGTAACCTTGCCGTCCTTGACCGCAGCCTTGTAAATACAGATCGAGGGATGGCGCTTGGAGGTAAACTCCAGGTCTTCGCGCCTGTCGAAGACGCAGCGCACCGGAGCCTGGCACTTATGCGCGGCCACGGCTACCTGGCAGGCCAAAATCGAGGGGAAAGCCTCTTTGCCGCCGAAGCCGCCGCCGGTTACGTCCTGGAAGATATGAACGCCGCCGGGGCCGCAGCCCAATACGCGGGCCACCGCGCCGTGCACATAAAAAGCGCACTGCATCGAGCCGTGCACGAACATTCTGCCGTCGGGCTCGGGCTCGGCCATCATGCTCTGAGTCTCCAGATAGGCCTGCTCCTGATAGCCGGTCCGGAACACTTCCTCATAGATCTTATCGGCTTCCTTAAAGGCCTTTTCGACGTCGCCGTGACCGAAATCGTAATTGAAGAAATTGGTTTTGCCGGCGAGCATATCCAGCTCGGGCTCCAGTTCCTCATACTCTACTTCGCAGGCCTTGAGCAGACGGTCCACTTCCTTCTCGTCGGGACCGCAGAGCATGCCGATCGGCTCGCCGATATATTCGACGGTTTCGCGGCAGTAAACGGGAGTGTCGTCCAGAACGATATTGACGTTGTTGTCGCCGGGAACGTCGGAGGCGTCTACATAAAAATAGCCCTCGGGCAGCTCGGGAACCTTAACGCCCAGAATTTTGGCCTTAGCCCATTTTGAATGCAGCATTTTGCCGGTCAGAACGCCCTCGCCGGGATAGTCGCAGACATAGACGCTCTCTCCCCTGACCTTGGCCTCATGATCCTTTTTGACCACCGATTTGCTTATCTCATGCATATTCTATCTATCCTCATTTTCATACTTGGCTTTGCAGAAAAAATAATCCTTACGGGTGTCCAGGTCCACCCAGACCCCTAAATCGTCGACATCCACGGTTTTAACGTACTCGGATTGGGTCCGCCAGAATTCCCGCAGACCGCCGCCGCCCTCAAATTGCAGAATTTCTCTTATAAAATGGCTGTGTATAAGCGGAGGGTGCTTGCGATACCCCTCCAGAGCGGGGAAAATAATGTAGGGACTGCCGCCGCACCTGTCAGCCTCACGGCAAAGCAGACGAAAGGTCTCTCTCCTGACCACCGGCATATCTCCCGGCAACAGAAAAAAGGCCTCGCATTCAGGCAGTCCCGCGCAGCCCAGCTTAATGGAACGGAGCATATCGGTATCGGCAAAGTCCGGATTCCGAACAAAGTTCACCGCCGAGGGCCAACGGCGGCTGAGCAGCTCGATAAGCTCGTCTCCCCTGCAGCCGACGACCACGGTGACTGAATCGGCGCCGCCGTCCAAAACGCTGTCCACGGTATTTTCAATTAAAGTTTTCCCGCGCAGCTTCATCAGAGGCTTGAACTCCCCCATGCGCTCCGACTTGCCGGCAGCCAAAACCAAGGCCCCTATGCTTTTTTTTGCGCATGAATCCGAAACCATCCGACCGAACACCTTTCGCCGTTATATAAACAAAAATATATGGCTAAGAAATTATAAGCCCTGTCCTAGCCAAAAGCAAAATCCTTTCAATTATCACTTGCCGCCTATGAAGGCATTATATGCGTACATATAAAGTTCTTGTTAAAGTATTCCTGGGCGGTTTTATTGAGATAAAGCTCAAATTCCCTGAATGCGGAAAGCAGATTTTCTCCGTTGGCGGTCAGGCTGGTGCGGCCGCCCCAGCTGCCGCCGTGCTGGCGTTCCACCACTTTATAGCCCAGGTTCTTTTCCAGCCTGTTGATCATATTCCAGGCCATGCTATGAGCTATACCCGAAAGCTTACAGGACTGCCGCATGTTTTCCGTATCTTTGAGCAGATAGAGCAGCAGCTTGGTGCGCTGGGAAAAGAAAGAGGCTTCGCCTTCCAGCGAAAGGCTGACCACCGGACGCAGCAGAGACCGGTTGTGCCTTTTAAGGTTCATATTGAGCGCTTCATCGTCCCCGGCGCTGGCCAGAATGCCAGGGTCCTCCACCTCCAGCCAGGACCGGCCGCTCCCGCAGGCCTGAACGGCGCCGCGCAGACCGTCTTCCCCTTGGTAGGCCAGGATTTCCGGGATGAGCCTGTCGGCAATCAGCACCGGATGGCCGCCCTTATTCCGGTAGGAAGGCGCAGCTATATCGGCTTTGCTGCGCATGAGGGCGAACAAGGTTGAAGGCGCGAACATAGGCGCGCTGACTGGAGTAAAGACGACCCGCCCGCATTTATTATGGAGATATTTCAGGCCGATTTTGGCGGCGTCTATAAGCTCGTCATTTTCCCCGCTCTCCAGAAAAATGACGCCCAGAGGGGCCAGATGCTTTTTGACGGCCTTGTCGCCGCCGACAATCACCACAATCGGAAAGACGCCGGCCTGCTGATAGCAGATGACGGCGCGGCGGACCAATGAAATCTCGCCCACCTGCAGCAGCGGCCTGCCGGCCCGGGAACCGGCGGCCGCGATAATGCCGCCCACGCCTTCAGATACAAATTCAGACATACGGCCCTCAGACTTTTTCAGAAGATTGCCTAAATTTAAACCTAAGCGGCGGCTTACCCTCTTGCCTTTCGAATGTTTTTCGCCAAAACAAACTCATTTTAAAATAGAGGGGAAGGGCGGAAGAAACAGAATAATCCACAACGGTGCGCACACAAAAGTTTATGTATATGAGTAAAATTTACATTTTGATAATGCAAATCTGTGCAGCAAATATGGTATAATACGAATAAGCTGCTTAGCTATGAGCAAAACTCAGCAAGTTCCTTAATTAGTCAGCAGCGGCATGCCGCCGGCAGCGCCGTCTTAACTGACCGGATGGCTGATGAGCTTATTAAAGGGCATATAGCGTGCGGACCTGCGCTCCATGCGAATGCAAAGCTGATACCGTTCCATGCGGCGGTACCGACAGAGGATTCGGCGCATGGCAGACGCCGCAGACCGACCGCACACAATGCCTGCAGACGCCCGCTGCAGATACGGCGCGTTGACAAATGCGCCGCCCCGGCAGGCGCAGCTTCCTAAATAACTTTTACCGACGGCGGGCAGACAGATATCTGCTTTTGCCTTATATTTTGCAGCTTTGCTGCGTAAATGCGCCATCCGAACCGTTTCGGCCATTACGCCCGGGCCATAGTCCGCGTCAAATGGGCGCGGCGCCGACTGAGGCGTTCACCCCTCTCGATTGCCCCGACGGTCCGGCCAAGGTCCCCATCAAACGGGCTAAACATATCATATTCTGCAGTCAAGCAAAACGGAGGATTTATTTATGCTTAACAACAAACCTAGGGAACCGTCCGTTTACCTAGCCAAATTTACTTGCCTGGACAGAGCCTATTATGAACGCAATGATCTAAGGCGAGTAGTGGTGCGTGAAGGCGAAAGATCTATCGGCAAATATGCTTTCGGAAAATGCAGACTGCTGGAAGATATTTATATCTCTAACAGCGTAGAAGAGATTGAGACTGCCGCTTTTGAAGACAGCATCAGTCTCATAAGAGTCATCCTTCCGAACAGGTTAACCGAAATCAACTGCTTATTATTTAATGGATGCGAGAGACTCGCCGACATCGTCATACCGGCCGGCGTCACCAGGATTAACGCCTACGCCTTCGCCGGAACCGCCTGCTTAAAACATCTCGAGCTGCCCGAGGGGCTCAGGATTATAGATAGCAGCGCATTCTCCGGAAGTGGAATCGAAAAGCTCAGACTCCCCGAAAATCTGAACCTTATCGGCCAATGGGCTTTCGCTCAATGCAAATCTCTTACCGATATCAACATTCCCTCAGGAGTCAAATCGATTACCTGCAAATCTTTCGAAGACTGCCGCTCTCTTAAGAGAATCGCGCTGTCCGATGGATTACTGAACATTGAGGACTCCGCCTTCATCGGATGCTCCGGTCTCGAAGAAATCACTATCCCCGACAGCGTCGTCAGCATCGGAGACAACATCTTCACTAAATGCGAGAGCCTCAAGCGTATTGTATGGCGAGGCAATACCTACTCCGACACTAAGGCGTTCGAAAAAGCCAAGTCCCGTATTATCGGAGCCGCATAGCCGGGACGGACCGAAGCGAAGCCTTCGGCCTACAGACAGACAAAACCGCCGCTTCAACCGCGCGCCGCGTCCGTTCGGGCCAAGCGCGCCGAAGCGGCGGCCTGCCGACATGAACAGACTTTATCCGGCCCTAAAATAAGGAGGGAGCGCTATGTCAAACGCAGAGCAAAACGGTATCTGGCCTGAGCGCCTTCGAATTATGCGAAAGCCTGGAAACCGTCGCCTTCCGCGGCCGGGTTTACACCGACCTTGACGTCTTCCGCAGGGCGGATGAAAAGAGCTGCTCCGTTCAAACCGGCAGCGAAGACGGCGTCCCGGATACCTTAGCTTAAGCAAGCATAGAAAGGAACATATATACTATGAAAAAGCATCATAAGGATTCTTCCATTTTAAAGAGCGTCAAGCTGCCTGAGCGAATTACAAAGATAAGCTCTGAAGCATATTACACACAGCCCTCTTTGAAGCCCATTGTGCTGCCTGAGCGGCTTACAGAGACCGGCCCTGAAGCATATTGCGAATTGGACCTTACGGAGGGCATTAAGCTGCCTGATGTTACAGAGATAGGCGATCAAGCATATTGCACATCGCCCACTTTGACGCCCATTGTGCTGCCTGAGCGCCCCAGAGAAGATTTCTGCAGGCCCAAATACCACAATATACTCTCACAAAGGTGCAAATTTACCGGTTCAAGCGATATGCAGAAGCCTCTTATTCTGCCCAAAGACCTGTGTAAATTTACATGCGGCGGCCTGTTTCCGTTTGTTCCCGTGAGAATTCCGGATTGGCCGAAAAAGGCTCTTTCCGGCCTCATTATCCCAAAGACGTAAAAACTCACGGCGGGACGAAGAATTTGCAATAGCTGAAGAACTTAGCAAAGAAGCGGCCCGAGCCTGCGGAGTTATGCAATAGCGTCGGCATGAGAGCGAGCTGGCCAAGTCCGCTCCCCTAACCTGTTGTTGCTGCAGCAGCAGTCTGTGCAATTCCGAGGCTGAAGACGGCGAAACAGGCTCGGAACGGACAGCCGCGGAAAAGAAATCATACAAAACATCTGTATACTAAAGGATATTTGCAAAAAAGCGTAAAAACTGTATATAACAAACATCATTCTCCTCCGACAGCACGGAAGCTATGGGAAAAGGATGTTTTTCCAGATACGGCCAGCTCAGTTCGCAATTCCGAGCGCGGCAAAGTTTATGAGGACGCCGAGGATTTTTATACCGCGGCTTTACAGGAGGGCATTCAGCAGGAGGAAACTGAGGAATAGATGCGTCGTCCAGCTTAATATACAGCCATAAGGAGCCGTTATGTCTAAAAAAACCGTCATCGCCGACAAAGCGCATTTGTATAAGGCTTATTGCTGCATATCTGAAGACTTCTTTTCTGAAAGTTTCGACTATGCTGTTATACCTCAAGGTATTGAAAGAATAGGAGCATATGCCTTCGCCCGTCAATGGCATTTAAAGAGCGTTTCCATTCCCGACGGCGTCGCCCATATCGGAGAAGGCGCGTTCGAACACTGCAGATATCTGGAAAGCGCCGAGCTTCCCGACAGCATCGTACGTATCGGCAAAATGGCCTTCGCCGACTGCGAATACCTGGAAAGCATAAAATTCAAGGGCAAAGTCTATACCGATTTTCTTGAATTCAACGCCGTGCTGAAAAAATGCGGAATCAGCGAAGACATTTGCGTATGGTATTACAGCCGCGGCCCCGTAACCGCAGAACGCGCAGATCAAAACGAAGCCTTCAGGGGACATTATTATCTGCAGGAGATCACAATCCCCGATCATATAAAATCGATCGGCAAAAGCGCCTTTGAAGACTGCAAGGGCATAACCTGCATCAGTATTCCCGACGGCGTCACCGTTATCGGTGAACGCGCCTTTGCAGGCTGCACAGGCTTAAAAAGCGTTAAAATCCCCGACAGCGTGACTTTTATCGGCAGCGGCGCCTTTGAGGGCTGCAGCGCCCTGACTGAAATTGATATACCGGACGGAGTTAAAGCGATAAGCGATTCCGCATTCGCCGGCTGCAGCGCTCTTACCGGCGTCAGGCTTCCCGACAGCGCCGCAGTTATCGGAGAGCACGCCTTTTATGACTGCACCGGCCTGAAAAATGTCATTGTTTCTGACAGCGTTATCTCTATCGGAAGAGAAGCGTTTTTTAACTGCCGCAGCCTGAAGGGCTTTTTTACTTTGGAATCGGCCCCTGCCGGTAAGGAAACTGCGTCAGAACCGAATTCTGCGCTCACGGCAGACAGCGGTTCTGTCGGAAGCGGCGCCTTTGCCTTCTGCCTCAGTCTGGAGACTGCGGTTCTTCCTGAAGGCATAAAATACATAGACGACAGAGCCTTCTTTAAGTGCTTAAGCTTAACCGAAATCAAGCTTCCCGAAAGTCTTGCCGGCATTGGCGAAAAATGCTTCATAGACTGCAAAGCTCTGAAAAGCATACACATTCCCGAAGGCGTTGCAGAAATTAGCAAATCAACCTTTTATGACTGCATCAGTCTGGAAAGCGTCACTCTTCCTGACAGCGTCGGCGATATCGGTGTAAGCGCATTCTATAACTGCTCCGCCCTGACGGAACTGAGCCTTCCCGACAGCTTAAAAAACATAGGCCGCATAGCATTTTACGGCTGCGAGAACCTGAGTTTTATAATCATACCCAACGGCGCCGAATATATTGACAAGGATGCTTTCGGAGACTGCGGCAAACTTAAAGGCGTCGTCTGGAAAAGCAGCATATATACAAGCTTTAATGAATTTTTAAAGGAATTTGTCAGTTTAAAGTTCAGCGGAGACGCTCATCTGGACGAATGCTGCATGGACTCCGGTTATACCGAAGCCGTTATCACCTGCCCGGATTATACTGACGATTTAGCAATAGGCAATCATGCTTTTGAAGGCAGCCGCCGCTTAAAAAAAGCGACTGTTTCTGAAGGCGTCGAAAAAATCGGAATCAGCGCATTCGAAGACTGCAGCGCTCTTGAGGAAGCGAACATGCCGCAGAGTTTAACTTCCGTCGAACGCTATGCCTTTGCAAACTGCAGCGGCTTAAAGAAAATAATCCTGCCCGACGGCGTAACTTTTATAGGCGAAGGCGCTTTCTCCGGCTGCAAAGGCCTTACGAAAGTTGTTCTTCCGTCCTCTCTTGAAATTTTGGGAAAAGACGCGTTCAAGGACTGCCCTCTTTTAACGGAAATCGTTCTGAACGGCAAATCCTATTCAAGCCTCGGCGAGTTTACGGAATACGCTGCGGAATATTTGGAAACGGAAACAGAGATTAGTGGTGAATACGAAGATGGAATAACCTGTATCGACAATATCTATACCTATAACCGCTTTATTGCATTCAGAAACCTGTCCTCCCTGAGGAAAGTTACTGTTCCAAAAGGAATCACGGCCGTTTTATACAGAAAATTCATAAACTGTTTCCGTTTATCAGAGGTACATTTCCCGGACAGTCTGGAAACCATCTTTGATCAGGCCTTCGAGGACTGCGACGGCCTTACCGAAATATTTTTGCCGGACAGCCTCGCCGGAATATGTGAAAATGCCTTCGCACACTGCCGAAATCTGGCCAAAATACACCTTTCCGGCCATCTTAAGAGCATAGGAGAGCGCGCTTTCGTTCACTGCAGAAAACTTACTGAAATCAGCATACCGGAAAGCGTCGCGTTTATAGGCGACCAAGCCTTCTGCGGCTGCTCTCTCACATCCGTCATTATTCCCGACAGCGTAACAGAAATAGGCAATGGCGTTTTTGCGCACTGTCACAGCCTGAAGAGCATACTTTGGCGCGGAAAAATATACACAAATGCCGATGAATTCGACAAAGCAAAATCAGAACTTATAGATCTGAATTTCAAAGCCGATCAAGCCTGTAAGGAAGAAGCCTACATAAACCGCAGCTCCCTGGTAAATGCTGTTATTCCCCGCGGTATCGATACAATCGGCAAAAGCGCCTTCGAAAACTGCTTAGACCTCGTCAGCGTCAACATGCCGGAGGGACTCAGGAAAATCGGACCGAGCGCCTTTGAAAACTGCTGCAGCCTTACCGAAGTCAGCCTGCCCGATACGATCAGAAAAATCGGAGGAAGCGCATTTGCCAACTGCTGCAGCCTCACCGAAATAGCGCTTCCCCACGGAATCAGAACTATTAGCCGGAATACCTTCTGCCTGTGTATTAAACTGAACAACGTATCCATTCCGAACACAGTAAAAAGCATTGGCGAAGCAGCATTTGGCTACTGTCAGAAATTGGAAGCCATCGATCTTCCCGACAGCTTAAGAGAAATTGAGGAAAAAGCCTTCAGTCACTGTCTCCGCTTACAGAGAATCAGTATTCCGAACAGCGTCGCCTATATCCGCAGCGGCGCTTTTAAAGACTGCCTCAGCCTGACCTGCATCAGCATACCCAAAAAGGTTACCGTCATAAGCTCAGAATTATTTGCATACTGTCACAGACTCAAAGAAATCAGCCTCCCTGACAGCATAACGGCAATAATGGACGAAGCCTTCCGCGAATGCGCCAATCTGACTGAAATTAAGCTCCCTGACCATCTCGAAACTATCGGCGAAAAAGCGTTCAAAGACTGCATTAAATTAGAAGCCGTCACTCTTCCCGACAGCGTTGAAACTGTAGGAGAAAACGTATTCCAAGGCTGCTGCAGCTTAAAAAAGATAATTTTCCGGAACAGTACCTACTCCGACGCCGAAACCTTTTACAAAGCGGCCCGAGCCTGCGGCGTTATGAAGGCCTGACAGGCATAAAACCGGGCAGGAAACGTGACCGGCCGGCAAATCCGCGCCGCTGTTCCCGCATGACGGAAAGAGCGGCCGGAGCATAATCCTATTATACCTATAAGGAGCGCAATAATTATGTCTGAAACAAATTCTCAAAATCCGCAGACTGAAACTGACGTCTTCATAGCGGAACACGCCCATCGCAACAGGGCCTATGAGGGCAATAACGATATAATAAAAGCTGCTGTTCCGAAAGATGTTGAGGAAATAGGCGGACTGGCCTTCGCAAAATGCCATAGGCTGGAAAGCATCGAACTTCACGGCAACGCCCGCCTTATCGGTGCGTATACCTTCTATGACTGCATCAGTCTGAAGAGCGTCGAGATTCCTTCCTGCACCGTCGATATCTACGAAGGAACTTTCAAAGACTGCACCGGTCTGACCTCCGTCAGAATTCCCGACAGCGTAACAGATATTGGTAATTTTGCTTTTAATAACTGCTGCAGCCTGGCTAATATCGAGCTTCCGCCCCGCCTTAACTATATTGGGGCAGAGGCCTTCTCGCAATGCAGCAAACTGACGCGCATCAGCATACCGGGTTCGGTCGGCCTCATCGACCTCTGCGCCTTTAAAGACTGCGGCGCTCTGACTGATATAACTATCCGCGAAGGCGTCGGCGCAATTCAAGCCAATGCCTTCACCGGCTGCAGCAGCCTTAAAAACATCGATCTTCCCGACAGCGTCACCCGTATCGGCGTCAGCGCATTCCGCTCGTGCAAAGAGTTAACCGGCGTCAGACTGCCCAATAACCTCACGGTTGTCGCCGATTATCTGTTCTGCTTATGCACCGGCCTTAAAAGCGTCATTATTCCCGACAGCGTCACCAAAATCGGCAATCATGCCTTCTTTAACTGCTCCGCTCTTGAAAGCGTCAACATACCCGAGGGCGCAGCCGAAATCGGCCCAGACGCCTTTGAACACTGCCTCAGCCTTACCGAAATATGCATACCGGGCAGCGTATCCAAAATCAGTAACTATTCCTTTTTCGGCTGCATAAATCTTAAAAGCGTCACTATTCAAAACGGACCGGCCGAGATCGGCGCAGGAGCTTTCGGAGAATGCGGCGCCCTTACTGAGATAACCGTTCCCGACAGCGTCGTCAAAATCGGCGAAGAAGCGTTCTGCGAATGCAGCAGTCTGACTTCCGTCACCCTGCCCGACGGTATTGCCGAAATCGACGAAGATGCTTTTTTAGGCTGCGATAATCTGAAAACCATAAAATTCAGAGGCGAAAGCTACGCCGACGCGGACGGTTTCTTTAAAGCCTTCAACAGCCTGCGCAATTCCAGCGCTGCCGCGGCTGAGCAGAAATAACGGTCAAAGGAGCCCGAAAAGAAAAGCAAATTGGAATACAATTAAAAGAGCCCCGCTCAGGATATGCCTGCGCGGGGCTCTCCGTTAAAGCAGCGGCGCATTATTTGCCGCTGTTGGCGGCCTCTATCGCTTCAAGCAACTGATCGGCCAAAGGCCTCAGCTCACTGTCTTTAGGAACTGCCTTCAGCCGCCTGACAGCTTCCGCTTCGTTCTGTTCGGTACCCTCGCCTGCAAGATACATACTGGAAACACTTATCATGGCTTTGTCAACGCCCTGCTCCGCCGCCTTTTTATACCATTTAAAGGCCTCGTTCAGATCCCTGGGCACACCTGCACCGGCTTCGTAAAACTCGCCTACTTCCTCCTGAGCCTCGGCATTTCCCTGGAAGGCCGCCGTTTTTAACCATTTAAAAGCTTCATTGAGGTCCGCCTTTACGCCGACTCCCTGGTGATACATACAGCCGAGCTGATACTGCGCCTTGACGTATCCCCGTTCAGCCGCTTCTTTAAACCATTTGAAAGCTTCAGTATCGCTCTGTCTTACGCCTGAGCCTGTCAGGCAGAGCAGCCCCAACGTATATTGCGAGTATGCATTGACGTGCTCGGCAGCTTATTTAAACCATTCTGCGGCTTCACCGTTATTTTGCCCGACGCCGCTGCCGGTGGCATATAAACATGCGACCTGGCTTTCCGCATCTGCATAGCCTTGTTTTGCAGATTCCATATACCACTTAAAGGCTTCGGCATAATTCTGCTCCACTCCGTGCCCGTGCTTTTAACTGTTGCCAACCAGATACTCTCCTCTGTCATTGCCCTGATCGGCCGCTTTTTTAAACCACTTAAAAACCTCACCGTAATCCTTGCCGACGCCGCTGCCGCAGTAATAATGCAGTCCGAGAGCGCACTGAGCTTCCGCAAACCCCTGATCGGCAGCCTTTCGATACCACTTTAAAGCCTCGGCGACGTCGCTCTTATGATTTTCGAAGTCCTCCTCACACAAAGCTCCGAGCGCATACTGAGCCGTTATATTGCCTTGATCGGCCGAAGCTCTGAACCGTTTCTCAGCCTCAGCCTTATCGTCCGATTCAAAATCAACAAAACCTTGAAGCAGCTGTGCCTCGGCATTTCCGTTTTCAGCAGACCTTTTTAGCCACATAAAAGCTTTTTCATGATCCTTTTTTATTCCGCTGCCTGAATAATATGCTTTTCCTAACTGAAGCTGAGCCTCAGCGTCTCCCTTTTCGGCGTCAGCAGTCAATTTGTCCGTATCCGGCTTATTCTCCCCGACCGCTGAATTAATCTTATCTTTAAAATCAGCTATAAAGCCTTTGAGCGTTTCAGACACCGCGCCGCCTTCTGCGTCTTCATGAGCAGCATGATTCGCTCTGCCGCGGCTGGCGAACCTGCACTGTCTGCGCCGCTTCAGGCTCTGAGTCCGATACTGAGCGATGATAAAATATTGCCGCACCAGCCGCACAGGCAGCAATAATAAAGCAGACAAACAGAATGCGCCCTAAAGAAGACTCCGAAGCGTCCGCTCCGTTGTCGGCGTGTCCGTCATTTAAATTTCGATCGTCCATAGCCAAATAGCTCCTCTGCAACAGATTATTTCTTATTCGTCAAGCATATACAACTGTCTTCTTCGTTTTTGTTAACATATCGCCATATCACCCCGGAAATCAATGTAATAAAGTTAAGGCAAAATATAGCTAAAAAAGGTATATTATCTTGTTTAACAATGCTTGGATATGTTTTCCTTGTCATTCTGAGCGCAGCGAAGAATCTATAAAGCCTGTTCTGCTTGTTTTCGTTATGTCGGTTTTCTTTGCCGTTACCGCTCCGCGCTCGCTTACGCTCGAATCTCCGCGTACACGTCAAAGAAAACCTTTATTAAGCATGTATGCCGAAAGCTTGTTTTTGCTTAACTTACCGACATTGTTCGCTATGCCAGTTTTCTTTTGCACTTCGCTCCGCGACTGCACTTCGCTCGGACGCTCGCTTCAGCGCACAACAAAACCTGTGTAAAGCATGTATGCTGAAAGCCTGTTTTTGCTTAAATTACCGGCAGTATTGCCGCGGAAATCGCTTTTTTTCTCAGTTCAGTAATTCCTCTGACAGCTTCTGATCCGTGACCGTCAAACTGACTCAAACAATGCGGCAAGGCCCTGCCGCTGGCTTTTTGGCTGACTAAAAATGTCACATATAACAAAATAACGGTATATTTTGGTTAAAAACAGCGCATAATCCGTTGAAAATAAATTTCAGCAGAGCTATAATCACCGAAATAAGGAGCTGCAACCTATGTCCGAAACAAATTCCCCCTGGCTGCAGGCTGCGGCAGACGTCTTTACAGCCGATAACTCCCATACCGACTGGGCCTATTGCGAATGCGGCGGTTTTAAAGAAGCCGCCGTACCGGAGGGCACGGCGCAAATCGGCAGATCCGCATTCGCATGGTGCGGCAATTTAGAGAAAATAAGGCTCCCCGACGGTCTTGTCAAAATCGGCAGATACGCATTCGCATACTGCTGGAATCTGACCTCGGTCAACATTCCCGACAGCGTAAGCGAAATTGGCGAAGGGGCGTTCGTGCAATGCGGCAGCCTCGCTGAAATCAGCCTTCCGCACAGCCTGAAATGCATCGCGAGGTTCGCCTTCGGCTGGTGCGAAAATCTGAAAAGCGCCGCGCTTCCCGACAGCATAACCCATATCAACTCAAGCGCCTTTAACGACTGCGTCAGTCTTAAAAGCATTGAGCTCCCCGAAAGCCTCGTTTATATCAACGGCAGCGCCTTCAGTTACTGCGGTTTGGAAAAAATCGTTATTCCCGGCCGCGTAAACAAAATTAAAGCCGCCGTCTTCGCGAACTGCGGCAGTCTGAAGAGCGTTGAACTTCCCGAAACCCTCGCCGAAATAGACGACTGCGCATTCTCAGGCTGCAGCTCCCTGACAGAAATAACCCTCCCCGGCAGCCTTACGGAAATCGGCGAACGCGCCTTCAAGGAATGCAGCAGCCTCGCCGCCGTCAGCGTCCCCTACGGAGTTGAGAAAATCCGCTCCTGGACTTTTTTCAGATGCGAAAGCCTGAAACATATCAGCCTGCCTGACAGCGTTTCCGAAATAGGCTTCGGGGCCTTTATGGGATGCGGCGCTCTGAAAAGCCTGACGCTTCCCGACAGCGTCGCCGAAATTGACGGCAGCGCCTTTAAAAAATGCAGCTCTCTCACCGAAGTCAGACTTTCCGACGGTCTGGAGTTTGTCGGAAAGGACATATTCGCGGAATGTCCCAGCTTAAACAGAATTGTCTGGAGAGGCAAAACCTACAAAAGCGCTGAGGAATTTTATAAGGCCAGGACCGAGCTGCTCGACAAAAACTTCCGCGCCAAACGGGCCGACCAAAACGAAGCCTATTTAAACTGCGAACATATCATCAGCGCCGGCGTTCCTCAGGGCATAAAACGCATCGGCCGGCGGGCCTTTGAAAGCTGCCGCGGCCTCGAGCGGATAAGTCTTCCCGACAGCGCCGCCGAAATCAGAACCTGCGCCTTTGCATATTGCACCGGCCTTACAGAGATAAATCTGCCCGAAGGACTGAAAGCTATCGGAGAAAGCGCCTTTAAATACTGCCGCTCCCTGACAGAAATCAGGCTGCCCGACGGAATAAGCGCAATCAAACCCAAAACATTTTTAGGCTGCACGGCCCTTACCTCCGTCAATATCCCCGAGGCCGCCGCAAGGATCGGCAGAATGGCCTTCGCCGGCTGCGCCGCCTTAAAGGAGATCACGCTTCCCGAAGGCCTGACGGAAATTCCCGAAGAAGCCTTCAGATGCTGCGGCAGCCTGAAAAGCCTAAGAATTCCCGACAGCGCCGCCATAATAGGCGACAGCGCGTTTGCGGACTGCGGCGGCTTAACCAATCTGAATATCGCAGGCAAGGCTGAAATCGGCCGGCGGGCCTTTGCAAACTGCGGCAGTCTTACGCGGATAAGCTTCGGCGGCACGGTCAGAATCGGCGAAGAGGCCTTCGCCGGCTGCGTCGGACTGACAGAAATAACGCTTCCGGAAAGCATAAAGGAAATCTCCGAAGGCTCCTTCAAGGGCTGCGTCAATCTGAAACGCATCGCGCTTCCGGAGAGCCTGCTCCGCATCGACGCAGACGCTTTCCGGGACTGCGCCGCGCTGACGGAAATCCGCCTCCCCGACTGCCTGAAGCTAATCGGCGCAGCTGTTTTCGACGGCTGTCCCAAACTCGGAAGCATAGCCTGGAGAGGCAAAATATACAAAGGCGCGTCGGACTTTTATAAGGCCAAAACCGAACTGCTCGACAAACGCTTCCGCGCCGACAGAGCCGGTGAATCATGGGCTTATGACCACTGTTCCTCTCTGATCGGCATAAAAGTTCCCGACGGAACAGAGCGTATCGGCAGCTCCGCATTTTACGGATGCACCGACCTCGAACGCATCAGTCTTCCCGACAGTCTGAGCGAAATCGGCTTTTCCGCCTTCTCTGCCTGTGAAAAGCTGAAGGCGGCTGTACTGCCGGACGGATTAAAAATAATTGACGGTTTTGCCTTTTTTGACTGCACAGAGCTGGAGAAAGTCCGCCTTCCCAAGTCCTTAGCCGAAATCAAAGACTGCGCCTTCGCTGAATGCCGCAAACTGACCGGGATTATCATTCCTGAAGATATTGAGAGAATCGGCGGCGCGGCTTTTTCAAAGTGCGGCTTGACTGATATTATCATTCCCGACGGCATAAAAATTATCGGCGACGACATTTTCAGCGATTGCCCCAATCTCTGCAGCATCTCCTGGAGGGGAACAATATATAAAAGCCCAGAAGAATTCAATAAAGCCAAAACCGAGCTGCTCGACAGGAACTTCTGCGCGGACAGAGCCGACGAAGACAGCGCCTATCTGGGCTGCGACCACTTAATCAGCGCCGGCGTGCCCCAAGGGACGGAGCGCATCGGCCGCTTAGCCTTTGGAGACTGCGCCGGATTGGAGCGAATCAGTCTCCCCGACAGTCTCGCCGAAATCGGCGAAGAAGCCTTCCGCGGCTGCCAAAGCCTGACGGAAATTACCGTCCCCGAAAACACAAAATATATCGGAAGCAAAGCCTTTTCAGGCTGCGAGCATCTGCGAAAGGCCGTACTTCCCCACGGCCTTTCGGAAATAGGCGACTGCGCGTTTTCATGCTGCGAAGGTCTCGAAGATATTATTCTTCCGGACAGCCTTGTCAAGATAGGCGCGGAAGCATTTGCAGACTGCTCTTCTATGACTTCGGCAAACATTCCCGACAGCGTGAGCGAAATCGGGAAAGAGGCCTTTGAACGCTGCTCCAGCTTAGAGCATATAGTATTCCGCGGCAATATTTACACCAGCCCAGAGGATTTTTACAGAGCGGCCCAGGCCAGCGGCGTTATGGAAGCATGGGATCCCGAACCTGATTATCCAGACTGGCTCGACTGATATGCGCTTCCCGCGTTTGCCAAAGGTTCGGCGCAGCCGCTCGCGGTTAAGCCGCGCGGGAAAAGCAGCCTGCCGGAATAAAGACGGACGTAAAGCGACTGCGCCGTCTTTTTTTATTTCAGGCTTAATCTGCTGTTGGCGAATAATGTCCTGCAACATTAATAACCGGCAGATTTAAAGCTTCTGAAAACTTAAAATGACGATTATTAGACGTTTTTACAGTTATTAAACATATTTTGCGAAATTTATTAAACGAAGGCAGGAACATTTCTCTGCACGCAGAAACATAGACGCATAATTGAAAGAATAAAATGAATCATTTAAGACATTTTTAGCCAAAAGCGTACCATCTCCGACGCGCCTCCTGCCGCCGTCGGCAAAGACCTTATCAACTGAACCTGCAGATACAGCCGGCGTATAAATAAAGCCGGCATACCGAACGGCTCCGCCTCAGCCTGCGGCAGCGCTCTCAGCGGCTGCCGCGTCACATCATTATGAATTTATTGTCTGTCCGTATGAACGTCCTTTAACTTCACTGACCCCGACATTCCCTATTCAGCATTCTTAACGCCTGTTCCGTACCGCGCTCAGGGCGTCTGTTTCGTTTGCCATTTTAAGCCCTTTTTGCCGTTTATACGGTCTTGACATTCGTAATATCCGCCCCGCATTTACTGCGCTGCGTCCTTCTCTGCTGTCATTCTGAGCGCAGCGAAGAATCTTTGCTTGCATATTCAACAAAGGAGTCTAAAAATGCCCAATGTTTCCGCAGAGCAAAACTCCGGCAAAGCCTTTATTGCCGACAAAGCCCACCTTAACAACGCATACAATGGGCGTCAGGACTTTACCGAAGCCGTAATTCCTCCAAATCTTGGCAGAATCGGCTGCAAAAGCTTTGCGGGCAGCAGCCTGCGCGGACTCGTCATTCCCGACAGCGTAAAGGATATCGGCAGCAGCGCTTTCAAAGGCTGCAGCGCTCTTTCAAACGTCAGTATACCGGGTTCCACCGTTAAAATCGGCAGCGAGTGCTTTGCCCAATGCACTGGGCTGACCAAAATCAAGATGCCCGACAGCCTCAAGTCAATCGGCAGCGCCGCCTTTGCCGGCTGCGTCAGCTTAACAGCCGTCCGTCTGCCAAACGGTCTGGCCTCAATCGGAAATAACGCTTTCAGCGGCTGCCGCAGCTTAAAAAGCCTCCGTCTGCCGCAAAGCCTGACAGCGCTGGGGAGAAACGCTTTTTCGAAATGCTCCGCTTTAAGCGAAATTGATATTCCCGCAAACATAGCCGCCGTAAGAAAGCACGCCTTCTCCGGCTGCGCCGCGCTTATCGCCGTCAAACTCCCAGACAGCCTCGAAAGCGTCGAAGACAGCTCTTTCAGCGGCTGCGCCTCCCTGGCCGGCGTACGATTTCCCGACAGCCTCAGAAGCATCGGCAGCGAGGCCTTCCGCGGCTGCCGCAGCTTAACCCGAGCCGTAATTCCTCAGAACGTCTCCTCCATAGGCGCAGGCGCATTTGCAGACTGCGGTAGCCTGAGCAGCGCAGTTCTTCCCAACCGCATCGAATTTATCGGCGAGGGCGTATTTGACTCTTGTCCTAAGCTGACAAGCATTTTATGGCGAGGCAAAACATATACGAGCGTCAAGGCCTTCAGCCAAGCCAAAACTGCGCTTATGGATACGGATTTCAAAGCCGAAAAGGCTTCTGAAAACAGAGCCTATGCCGATTTCAGTACACTAATAAGCGTTATTATCCCCGAAGGGACCGAGCGCATAGGCAAATACGCCTTCAGCGGCTGCCGCTCCCTAGCCTCCGCCGCCCTGCCCGACAGCCTTTGCAGAATCGGCGAAGGAGCTTTTTCCGGCTGCGCCAGTCTGAAAAGCATAAAACTTCCCGATGCTCTAATTTATATCGGCGGAAACATCTTCGAGGGCTGCGGCTGCCTCACAGGCATTATCTGGAGAGGCAAAACCTTTGCAGATGCAAACGAATTTGAACAGGAGAAAATAAAGGTATTCGGTCCGACTTTTAGCGGCGTATCAGAATACTCTCTGCTGCAAAACACAGATTTCAGGAGGGACGTACCCTGGAACGCCGTCATTCCTTACACTTGGACCGGCGTTGGATACCGCGCATTTCAGGACTGCCAAAACTTAAAAAGCGCGGCTGCCGCTCAGGGAATCGACAGAATTGAATGGCAGGCATTTGCGGGATGCTCCAATCTCAGCGAGGCAGTTCTCCCCGACAGCCTCACCGAAATAGCTGAAGAAGCCTTCGCAGACTGCCGAAGTCTGACCGAAATAATCCTCCCCGACAGCCTCAAAAGGCTTTGCTGTAAAGCCTTCGCGAACTGCGGTCTGACCGATATAACAATTCCGGACGGAATTGAAAGCATCGCCGACGACGTCTTTGCCGGCTGCGCAGACTTAAAGCGCATCGTCTGGAGAGGGCGGATATTGAACGGCGTCGGCGAGTTTGTCAAAGCTAAAACCGAGCTCCTTGACAGGCGTCTAAACGCTGTCATGGCTTCCGTAGAATACGCTTACGCAAGGAGCAGCTTTATCGAAGCATTCATCCCCGAGGGCGCCGCCGAAATCGGCGGCAGCGCCTTTGAAAGCTGCCGCAGCCTCGCTTGCATACATATTCCCGACAGCGTCAAAAGAATCATCGGCGAAGCCTTCAAAGACTGCAAAAGTCTGAAAGCCATCAATCTTCCCGACGGACTTGCCGAGCTCGAATCCGCCGTATTCAGCGGCTGCAGCAGTCTGACAGAAATACTTATTCCCGACAGCATCGCCAAAATTGATAAACAGGCCTTCGCCGGATGCAGCAGCCTGAAAAGCATAAGCTTTCCCTCCGGCCTCAGGACCATAGGCAGAGAAGCGTTCTGCGGCTGCGCCAGTCTGAGCGAAATCCATATTCCCGAAAGCGCAGCTAAAATAGAAGACTCCGCCTTCAGGAACTGCCGCTGTCTTACAAGCGCCTCTATTGCAGACGGCTCCGCTTATATCGGCGCCGATATATTTGAAAGATGTCAAAACCTGAAACGCATCCTCTGGCGAGGTCAGGAGTATTCATGCGCCGCGGATTTTGAGAAAGCCAAAAACGGGCTTTTCGACTCCGGCTTTGTCGCCGAAGACGCCTCCGAGCGCAGCGCCTATGCTTGGTCTTGCTTAACTAAAGTCATCATCCCCGACAGCGCCGCCATGATCGGCAGCGAGGCCTTTGCATGCTGCAGCCGTCTCACTGAGGCCGTTATTTTCCCAAACGTAAAAGGTATCGGCAGCAATGCTTTCTGCGGCTGCGACAGTCTGAAAAGCATACATATTCCGAACGGCGTCTCCGTCATCGGAGAAGAAGCTTTCAGAGACTGTAAAGCTCTGACGGCCGTCATTCTCCCCAGCGGCACTGCCGGCATATGCCGCCGAACCTTCTGCGGCTGCAGCAATCTGAAAAGCATACAAATTCCCGACGGCGTCTCCGTCATAGGAGAAGAAGCCTTCTGCGGCTGTAAAGCGCTGACGGCTGTCAATCTCCCCGACGGCACAGCCAGAATCTGCCGCCGGGCCTTCTGCGGCTGCAGCAATCTGAAAAGCATAAAAATTCCGGACAGCGTCGCCTTCATAGGCAGCCGATGCTTCGACAAGTGCCGAGAGCTCAAAAGCATAACCTGGAGGGGCAATGTTTACGGCAGCTTCGAGGCCTTTTACGAAGCCGCCCAAGCCTGGGGTCTGACAGACAGCTGAAACCCGCCGAACCGTTGCGCTCGCGTCATGCGGGCAGACTGTGCCGACAGACACGTCTCGCCTTTTTGTCCGCATCACACTGCGAAGAATCTGACGCCTATAGGAATATAGATCCTTCGCTTATCGGCTCAGGATGACAAATGGAGCGACACAGGATGACAAATGATGCAACTCCCGATGACAAATTGAGCGGCTCAGGATGACCAATAAGACGACTCCGCACAACGTATTAAACATTTCAGCGCGACAGATAAAACGGCCCAGAGCGGCAGCTCATTCATGTCATTCTGAGCGCAGCGAAGAATCTATGCCTGCATATTCAACAAAGGAGCCTAAATAATGTCCGTTATTTCCGCTGAGCAAACCTCCGGCAAAGCCTTTATTGCCGACAAGGCCCACCTTAACAGCGCTTACGAAGACCGCGGCGATCTTGAAGCGGTCGTCATACCGGAGGGCGTAAGCAGCATCGGCGAACGCGCCTTTCTCAGCTGCAGACGCTTGAAAGCCGCAGCCATACCCGGCAGCGTCAAAGCTATCGGCGCAGAAGCCTTTTCCGACTGCGATTTAGAGAGAATCGTCCTTCCGGACGGGCTCGAAACCGTCGCTGAAGGCTGTTTTTCAGACTGCCAAAGGCTGACGGAAATTGAGCTTTCCGGACAGTCTCGGCGCTATAGGCAGCAATGCCTTCTTCCTATGCGTGCGCCTTTCCGGCGTCCGCTTTCCGGATCGCCTCGCAGAGATAGGCCCCGGCGCGTTTGCATTATGCTGGGCTCTGACGGAGGTCAGACTTCCCTCCGCTCTGACTGAAATCGGCGCTTTTGCTTTCAGCGGCTGCAGCAGTTTAAAAGAAGTCAGCCTTCCGCCGCGCCTCAGCAAAATCGCAGACGGCGCGTTTAAAGACTGCAGCGCCCTGACAAGTCTGCAGATTCCCGACAGCGTCGTTCACATAGGCAGCTGGGCCTTCAAAGACTGCAGCGCCCTGACGGAGATCGCCGTTCCCGACAGCATCCGGTTTTTCGGCGAACATGTATTTGACGGCTGTCCCGATCTGACCTCGATAAGCTGGCGAGGCCGGACCTATGCCGACATCAGGGAATTTGAAAAGGCCGTTTCCAAAGCCGCCGTTATGGCCTCGCTGACGGCTGGCGCCGACACAGACCGCAGATATGACGGCAGCGACATTATTCATGCCATTATTCCCGACCAACCCGCCGTAATCGGCCGCGCGGCCTTCAGAGACTGCAAAAGCTTACAGGACATCGTACTCCCGGACAGCGCAGCCGCCATCGGAGAAAGCGCCTTTGAAGGCTGCGGCAGCCTGACAAACATCATTATGCCGAACAGCCTCGCTGAAATCGGCAGCTTGGCCTTCGAGGGCTGCAGCGCTCTGACAGAGCTCTCCGTTCCCGACAGCGTCGTCAGAATCGGCTTTGAAGCCTTCAAGGACTGCGTTTCGCTGGTCTCAGTCAAGCTTCCGGAGCGTCTGACCGAAGCCTGGCGGGATATGTTTTCCGGCTGTCCCAAGCTTGCCGCCATATCCTGGCGCGGACATACATATGCCTGCGCCGCCGATTTTGAAAAAGCCGCCTCAGTTCTGATCAGCGCCGATATTACACTCGAATTGGCCTCACAGCAGGGAGCTTACGCGGGGCGCGGCTTCAGCAGAGCCGACGTTTCCAAAGGCACGGAATGCATAGGCCTTATGGCCTTCAGCCGCTGCAGCAAACTGACAGAGATTGTCATTCCCGAAGGCGTCACTGTGATCGGAACCCTGGCCTTCAAAGACTGCACCGGCTTGAAAAGCCTCTCCCTTCCCGACAGCCTCAAAGCTGTCGGCGCACATATATTCGAGGGATGCGTCAGCCTGAACAGCATAACCTGGCGCGGCCGAACCTACGGAAGCGCCGAGGCCTTTTACGAAGCCGCCCGGGCCTGCGGTCTGACCGACAACTGAAACCCGCCGGACCGTTACTGTCGCGTCAGGCGGGCAGACCGTTTCGAAGACACACATCACCGTATTTGTCATTCTGAGCGCAGCGAAGAATCCGACGCCTATAGGAATATAGATCCTTCGCCTGTCGGCTCAGGATGACAAACGGATCGGCTCAAAATGCTAAATAAAATGGATCAGGACAGCATATTGAACGGATCAGCACAACAGATAAAACGGATACGCACGACCGAAAATACGGCTCAGGGCGGCAGCACATTAGTGTCATTCTGAGCGCAGCGAAGAATCTATACTTGCATATTCAACAAAGGAATCTCAAAAAAGCCATGCCCGAAACACACTCCCTGCTGACGCCGGCCGGCGAGCCATTCATTGCCGACAAGGCCGACAGCTGCAGCGCTTACAAAGGCCGCGGCGACATAAAGGAAGCCGTCATACCCGAAGGACTGACTAAAATTTACACGGAGGCCTTTGAAGGCTGCAGAAACTTAAAGAACGTCAGCCTGCCCGAAAGCCTCATTGAAATATTTCACAGAGCCTTTAAGGACTGTATCAGCCTTACTGAGATAGCAATTCCCAGGAAAGTCAACGCCCTTGGAAAGAGCGCTTTTGAAAACTGTACAAACCTGCGGCGCGCCGATATTCCCCTCAGAGTAACCTATATATGCTCAAAGGCGTTCCGCGGCTGCGTACGCTTAACCGATATGACCGTGCCGGGCAGAATTACCGACATTAAAGACAAAGCCTTTGAGGGCTGCAGAAGTTTAAAGAGCATTTCTCTGCCCGATACCGTCAAATGTCTGGATTTCGGAGCCTTTGCCTATTGCCGCCGCCTGACAAAGGCCGTGCTTCCCAACAGCCTGACATATGTTGCACAATGCCTGTTTTATCAATGCAGACGCTTGAAAAGCGTAATTCTTCCCGGCAAAGCTGAAATAATCGAAGCCTACGCCTTCAGCGGCTGCCGCAGACTGACAGAAATTACCCTTCCCGGCAGCGTACATGAACTGGGAGAATGCGCCTTCAGCGGCTGCCGCAGTCTGAGAGAAATTGTTCTCCCCGACAGCATAACCGCCGTCGGCAATCGCTGCTTCAGCGGCTGCACAAAGCTGAAGAGAATCACCGTGTCCGACAATATCCGGCTGATCGGCGAAGACGCCTTTAAAGGCTGCTTCAATTTAACCGCCGTCCGCTGGAGAGGCAAAGTTTACGCGAATATCAGCGACTTTGAAAAAGCTGTCTCCGAAACCGCCGCTGTCGCTCTGATTGCCAACCGCTGCTATAACAGCTTAGCCTACTGCGGCTCCAAAGCCGTCCGCGCGGTCATTCCCTCAAACTGTCTTTACGATAAAATAGGAAGCAGCGCATTCAAAAACTGCAGAAATCTGGTCTGCCTTGACGTCCCCAAGCGAATTCGGGCTTCCGACATTGCCGGCGACGCTTTTGAAGGCTGCGGCAGATTAAAGCGCATAACCTACCGAGGCAAATGCTATGACAGCGCAGAGAAATTTCTGGAAGCGGCCAGGCAGGCCGAATACGCCGCGGAACAGGAGCGGAAAAGACATCTGAACCTGAAGGAAGCAATTATTCCCGCCGGCACTAAAAAGATCAAAAACTACAAATTCTGGAACTGCAGCAGCTTAACAAAAGCCGTTATACCTGAAAGCGTTACTGCTATCGGAAATTCCGCCTTCAGCGGCTGCAGCAGCTTAACAAAGGCCGTTATACCTGAAAGCGTCACCGCCATCGGAAATTCCGCCTTCTCCGGCTGCAGCGCGCTTACCGGCATTGTCATTCCCGACAGCACGGCCAAGATAGGCCCTGCCGCCTTCAGCGGCTGCAAAAATCTGACAGGCATCGTCATTCCCGAAAAAGTCGCTGAAATCAGCAGTTCTTGCTTCAGCGGCTGCGGTGCGCTGACCGAAATCAGCCTTCACGGCAAAATCTCCGTTATCGGCGAAGAAGCCTTTGCCGGCTGCAGCAGCCTGAAAAGCATAATTCTCCCCGACAGCCTCGTCAAAATAGGCAGCCAAGCTTTCTCGGGCTGTGTCGGCCTCGAGGAGATCAGCCTTCCCGACAGCCTCGAGATCATCGGCGGCGGCGTCTTTGAAAACTGTCCCCGGCTGAAAAATATCTCCTGGAAAGATCGGCAATATGACTGCGCCGACGCCTTTGAAAAAGACAGAGCCGCGCTCATAGACGCTGTATTTACAGCTAAAAGAGCCGACGAAGAATATGCTTATTATAATTTCAGCATCATAAAGGCCGTCATACCGGACGGAATCAAACGCATCGGCAATGGCGCTTTCAGCGGCTGCAAACGCCTGGAAGAAGTCAGCGTTCCCGACAGCGTAACAGAATTGGGGGCATGCGCCTTCAGCGGCTGCGAAAGCCTTAGAAAAATCAATATTCCCGACAGCGTCGCCGCTATCGGATACGGGGCTTTCAGCGGCTGCGAAAACCTGACCGAAATTGTCATACCAGACAGCGCAGCCGTCATCGGAAGCTATTGCTTTGATGAATGCTGGAGTTTAAAAAGCATAACCTGGAGAGGCCGCGTCTACAGCAGTATCAGGGTGTTCAATTCCGACGCCGAAGACTGCGGCGCTATGGATTGGAACGACGATCCCTGAGCATCCCGACGGCCTCTGAATATTTTTTGTTTTTATCATATTGATAGTATTGACATGTTAATAACTATTTGATATTATCACAAAGACAAAAAGCAAAGAGAGGTCTGCAGGAATGAACTGTCAGGAAGTCTATGAAACCGGTCTGCTTTACCACCACTACGCAAACACCGCCTATCCGCTTACGCCCAAATCCTTTATGCAGTACAAGCTCAGGGATGAACAGGAAATCCTCGAGCTTGTGAAAGAGGAATGGAGCAAGGCGGACGAGCTTAGCCTGTATATACATATTCCCTTCTGCAAGTCGCGCTGCCGCTTCTGCGAATACGTGGTCCTGGAAGGCACGAACGAATCCGTCGAAGATGAATATGTTGGGCTGCTGCTTAAAGAGATGGAAATGTATGCGGCCATTGTCGGCGATAAGCCCGTCGTGGGCTATGATTTAGGCGGAGGCACGCCCTGCAAGCTCTCCTTGCAGAACCTGCGGCGCATCACCGAGGCGGTCAAAAGGCTCTTTAATATACAGCCTGGCGTAATTTTCAGTATTGAAACCACTCCCCTTGTGGCCGCCAACGAGCCGGAAAAGCTGCGGGCGGTATATGAGATGGGCTATCGACGCATCAGCATGGGGGTGCAGACCGTCTCCGAAAAGCTCCTGGCCGAGCTGGGGCGCGACGGCTCTCAGAGCCTTTACGAAAGGGCGGTTAAGAATATCCGCGCAGCCGGCTTCGAGCGCTTCAACATCGATCTCATGTACGGCTTCCTCCACCAGTCGGAGGCCGACTTTGACAATACCCTCCACTACGCAGTCGGTCTCGGTCCCGAATATATAACGCTCTACCGCAACCGCTACAAGGGCACCAAGATCGAATACGAGGCTGGCGGCGTTTCCATTTACAAGGCCATGTACCAGTACCGCATCGCCCACCGCATTCTGACCGAGAACGGCTATGAGGCCAATATCGGCAAAAACACCTTCAGCAAAGTTAAAGACGACTGCGGTACCAGCGACTACCTGACTACCCGGGTCATCAACGGCACGCCTTATTTAGGTATGGGTCTGGGCGCTCAGTCCTTCGGAATCAACTATCTGTCATACAACCTGGGCGCGGCCGAAAAGCGCCTGGAGCGCTACCGCAGCGCCGTTGAGCGCGGGGCTCTGCCTCTGCAGGATATCTACCGCCTGCCCCAGGACGAATGCATAGCCAAAATGGTGTCGGTCTCGTTCTACTTTGCCTTTGTGGATATGGCGGCCTTTAAAAAGCGCTTCGGCGTCGATTTTAAGGAATACTTCCCCGAGGAGATCGCTTTTGTTCTGGAAAACCGGCTGATGGAGATCCGCGGCGAGCGCATTTATCTGACCGAGCGGGGCGCCGACTTCATCAACGGCGTCATTCCCCTCTTTTATTCCCAGCGGTCCAAGGAAGAGCTCAAAAAGGCCTTTATTTCCAAAAACCGCACCGAAAAATCCGACGAGGAGCTCTTCCTCTCGGCCTACCGCCTCTCCGATTACGAGCGCCCTTCGGTGGCCGCCGACATTGTCGCTCTCAGGCTGCGCCTCAATGAAGCGGAAAGCTACCGCAGAGATCCCCACGGACAGCTCTCGCTGCTGCTCATCCGCCGCGGCGAACATCCCTTTATGAATCACTGGGCCCTGCCGGGCGGCTTCGTGCGCGGTCAGGAGACTCTGGAAGAATGCGCCGCCCGCGAGCTGGAAGAGGAAACCGGCGTGGCCGCCAAATCGCTGCTGCCCGTCGGCGTTTTCAGCGACCCCAAGCGCGATCCCCGAGGGCGCATAATCTCCTGCGCCTATGCCGCCATTATGACCGCCGAAGGTCTCAGGCCCGTCGGCGGAGACGACGCTATCGACGCCAAATGGTTCGACATTAAGTTCGATTACGAGGAAGACGAATACCGCCTGACCCTGAGCTGCGGCGACACCGTCCTCGAGGCCGCGCTGGTCCGCGCCCGCAGCCGGAACGGACAGGAGGTCTTTGAAATTAAGCAGAACGGGGCGCTGGCCTTCGACCACGCCAAAATTATCGCTCAGGCTCTGGACCTTCTGCGCCGCAATGCCGCCGGCTTTGAAACCGTCTTCGACTTTCTTCCCGAAAAGTTCACTCTGTCGGCCCTGCAGAAAGTTCAGGAGACTCTGCTGAACGTCTCGATCCTGCCGGCCAACTTCCGCCGCAAGGCCGCCGAATATGTGGCCGAAACCGAAGAGTTCACAACCGGCGCCGGCCACCGCCCCGCCAAGCTCTACAGGAAAAAGTAAGCAGGCGCTGACTCACTGTCGGTAAGTTAACAAAAACAAGCTTTAAACAGACATGCTTTACAAAGGTTTTGTTTTGCGCTGAAGCGAGCGTCCGAGCGAAGCGCAGTCGCGGAGCGAAGTGCAAAACAAAACCGGCATAGCAAAAACAGGCTGAACACATTTGAAAGATTCTTCGCTGCGCTCAGAATAAACGCATCCCGATATTAAACAGATACCGAGTAAGCACTTATATTGATTCACTCATTTATATTTATAAAGCGATATTTAGCTTTCCCCTGTCCTTTTACAGCAACAATTACCTTGACTTCATCTCTCAATTTTGCAATTATGGCTCTTGCTGTTGAATCAGAGCAATTTAATATGTTCTTGACATCGCCGACGCCAAAAACCTGATTCACCTCTATTGAGGAATAAATTTTCTCAATATTGCATATTGTCGGCTTATTATAGTTTAGTACCAGCATCGCCGAAATTATTGTTTCAATCGCCGGCTTTTCTTCACCAATCGCCGGTTTTGGCGATTCAATCGCCGGATTATCTTCACTAATCGCAGGCTTTGGCGATTCAATCGCCGGATTATCTTCACTAATCGCAGGCTTTGGCGATTCAATCGCCGGATTTTGTTGAATATCTTTATTTTTATCTTCAAAAGATAATCTCAATATAGTTCTGTCCGGATGATAAAGCTCTTCTACTATAGGATTTATCCATCCCTCGCTATCCCATACGCTGAATATCTCCGGTACGCCGCTTCCCGCCCTTTCACCGACTCGGATAAGATTAAACATTTTCATAACAGTCTTATTTCTGGGCTCCGATATACCCCCTTTAAGCATCTGCGCCTTGCCTGTTATAATGCTTCCCGGATTTTCTATAATGATGGAATCAGGATTTTTCAATATAACAATTCCGCGCGGGAAATTAAAATCAGCATTGGCAATACAATTCGCAAGAGCTTCTCTTATAGCTTTATGAACAGGAGTCTCGTCTATTCGGGTAATGCCTTCCAGTCTGAACGGATTCTTTAAATCTCTCAGCAGCTTTCTTTCCATACTGAAAAAGAAATCTAAGAGATTTCCTGACCACTCGCCGGAACTTGATTCCAGCCTGTCCGTCCATCTGATTGACGGATCCAGCATTTCACGGTAATCGAGGAAATAATCCGGAAATTCATATCGGATCTTATACTCCTCTCCAAACATTAGAAGCCCGGCCGCTGTCGGATGCAGCTTGCCGTCAACGTCTGAAACCGACGCCGCGCCTATTCTCTCAAGATAAGCGTTATCATCAAGCCTGTGCCATACATGGTTTGGATTCACCGTTATATGACGGCTGCGGAAGCTCTTTACAGTGTCCGCATAAAAAATATCAAGGTCCATATTTAGCAGAATTTTGTTATCCGTTCCCTTCTCTGCCTGGTCTCTCAACATCCCTCTGACTTCGGCTTCCGAGCAATGATAGTCCCCTTCATGGTCTCTGCGGAATGAACCTCCAAACAAGTCGTTATTTACATAAACCGGTTTATAAACCCGATCTGCCTTTGCGACATAAATAACTATAATTACATCTCCTTCAACTTCATAAGTCTCAACATTTTCTTCCTTCAGCAAATTAACGCTGACTTTATTTCGATTATTTATAGTATTCAAAAGTCCTTAAGAAGCTTATTTTTATTCTGCAGATGAGTAGTATGCCAGCTTCCGTCTTCACGTTCCTTAACCCCAAGAATTATTACGCCGCCATTGCAATTTGAAAATGAAGAATAAGTATCCCACAGACTGTTAGGCAAGCCGTCATTTGCCTTTTTAACTTCTAATCTGTTCCCTTCACGGTAATTGTTAAAATGGGATAAATCAAATATATTCTGCTTCATTGCTGCCTCCAAATTAAATGCTTTTGGGGGTTGATTAAATTTACCTGTTTTTGATGAATTTCTTGTTATGCCGCATATATCGCAGTATATTCCATACATCGCAGTTTCTTCCATGTTATGACAACTCATATATGCTGATTTGAATTATGATAAATACAAATCCACCCGCCCCGCCAAGCTCTACAGAAAAAAGCAGGCAGACGCTTACTGCAGGCCATAGATTCTTTGCCGCGCTCTCAATGGCAAACTTTGTGTCATCCTGGGCCTAAGGCGAAGGAAGTATATTCGACAGATTCTTTGCTGCGCTCTCAATGGCAAACTTTGTGTCATCCTGAGCCCAAGGCGAAGGATCTATATTCGACAGATTCTTCGCTGCGCTCAGAATGACACGGGGGGCGCGGGATGACAAAGGAAAAGCCCGGGTTGGCGGACCAGGCGTCATCCTGGGCCGCCGGCGAAGCCGTCCTGAGCTTGCGAAGAACCTTTACGCTCAGCTTCAGATTTATGCTTATTCGCAGCGTTTAATACCTATTGGACGAGAAGCCGGGTATCGACCTATACCGAAGCAATCCCGTCTTTGTTAAGTAGGAATAAAACACCGCCACATATTTGCCGTTCTGATCAGCCTTGCCGTACCAGAATTCCGCTTTGGCGGCGTCAGCCTGCACTCCGAGACCTCTGGCGCAAGCTATGCCCAGCAGCAGCTGGGCGTCGGCGCAGCCTTGCTCGGCGGCCTGGGAACTAAGACTGAAGGCTTTTTTCAAATCGAAGCCGGAAGTATCGGCATGGCGTTTATTGACTTCATCATAGCCATAGTAAATCTTCAAAGCAAGCAGATACTTGGCATAAACCTCTCCGTTATCGGCAGCCAAGGTCAGCCATTTTTCCGATTCCGACTTTTCATGATCGGTATAGTCGATTTCGCTGAAATGATAACCGCCCAAACAAAGCTGCGCGCCGGAATGTCCCTGTTCGGCCGCTTCCGTCCAATATTTCAAGGCTATGTTTATGTTTTTCTCATAGTTTGAGCCGGAGCTGTTACTGTAATACAGCCAGCCTAATTTATACTTGACTTCAAGGCTGCCCGAATCGGCCTCTTTGAGCAGCTCCGCTTCCTTTTCCTCAAAATCTTTTTCATCGAGTCTGCTGAAACCGCAAGAGTTTTTATCTTTTTCCCAATTATTGGCTCTGTTGTCAGAGCGAAAATACAGTTCCTGCAAAGCCACGGTATTGCCGTACCGAGCGGCCTCGTGAAAATAAGGCAGAGCCTTTTCTCTATCGCGGTTAAAATAGCTGTAAGCATATATTAAGGCCAGACGGCAGGCCGCCTCGGCGTCGGTCTTA
Organism: bacterium; assembly: GCA_017458675.1. Taxonomy (GTDB): domain Bacteria; phylum Vulcanimicrobiota; class Xenobia; order Xenobiales; family Xenobiaceae; genus RGIG3641. The sequence continues at coordinate 7,984 of JAFTAM010000010.1, read as the reverse complement.
TCCTTGGCTAACCTTTCAGTCAGTTCTTGAATTTCTTGCCGCTCTGCAGACTGAGTATCGAATTCAGCCAGCTTCTCCTTAGCCTTGGCGCTTCCCCACGCAGCGGCTTTGCGATAATAGCCGAGAGCCTCCTGCGCAGCGGCCATAATTTGTTTATCTGTATCAAATTTACCTATACGGGTTAAACATCTGTCGCCTCGGGAAACAAACTCGTCCCACGCCTTGGGACAGCCGCGTTCCGCCGCGCTGATAAGGAGCTTTTCCTTTTTCTCGCTGCTCATAAGTAAGAGAAAAGGAAACGTTTCAGCCATACAGCTAAGTTCGTATTCATCCTCGGCGCTCAGCTTATTTTCCGCTTTCTTATCTAAAAGTTTATTGAGCTTGTCGAGCTCAGCCAATCTGTCTGCGGCTTCCTCATGCCCCTGAGCGGCGGCCGCTTTGAGCAATTTTTCGGCTTCGCTTATATCCGGTTTGATTTCAGCATAATCCGCCGCCGTAAAACTGTCTGCTATCTTCAGCCCACGTATATAAGCTATACCGACGTCATACTGAGCTGCGGCGCAGCCGTCCGAAGCCGCCTTTTCCAGCAATTCCTGAGCTTTATCTTTATTTCTGTTAAAAAGAACGTTGTCGTATATACCATAATAATCGCTGAGTTCATACTCTTCGTCGGCATTTAAGGTTCCCGCTTCTTCCTTCTGCAGAAGCGCCATTTGCTTGCGCAGATCTGTCAGCCGTTCATTGGCCTCTCTGCTGCCGCCTTCCGCTGCCGCAGCATACCAGCGTTCAGCTTCAGCGGCTCTTTCCGACGCAGGCATAGCCTCAATATCTGCTGCGGCAGGGCGCATTCCCAGATACATTTCGGCCAGCTTGCACTGAGCGTCTATATTCCCGCTCTGCGCCTTTTCCTTTAAATGCTCTAAAGCAAGCTTTTCATCATCTGCAGACAGGGCGCCCTCTGTATTGTCGGCGCAGAAAACTGTACGTTTGCCGTCAGGTTCAAAATCCCGTATATCAAAAACATCATATTCGGGAGCGCTCTTAGCCTTATCGAGATTTTTAAAAAACTCTAAATATTTGCCGTCCTTTTTTAATTCATCATAGATGACCTTTGATTTCTTCAGCCACGCCAAATTCTTGGCGGCACTCTCATGGCCCTGAGCGGCGGCCGCCTTCAGCCATTTTTCCGCTTCGCTGCTCCGCTGCTGCCAGGTTAAGCCCGATTCTGAATTATAAGGAACATAACCTATCCCGTCATACAGTTTATAATATAAAAGCCCCAGCGCATACTGAGCGTCGGCATCGCCCAGTTCCGCCGCTCTTTTCCACCAATCGACGGCCTTATATATATCGTGAGTAATGACAATATCATGGGATCTGTCCCACGAACCGCCGAAACTTTGGTATCTGAGTCCCACCTCGTAAATGGCCTTCGGACTGTTCTGCTGAACGGCCTTATCCAGCCACAGCGCCGCCTCAATAAAATTATTAAAGCCATATAAATAGTATTCGTTAAGCTCAATCTGCGCGGCCGCCATTCCCTTTTCGGCCGGCTTTTTCAGCCATTTTAGGATTTCATCTCCGTACATTTTGTAATCTTTGCTTTTATATTCGGCTTGCTTATAAAGCTCAAAATAATACTTTCCCAGCTGATACTGCGCCTCAAGGTCTCCGCTTTCGGCGGCCTTTTTCAGCTTTTCTTCTTTTTGGATATCGCGCTGAACAACAGCGGCCTGAATTTTAGTATCGGGAACTTTATCCGCTTTATCGTCGGCGTGAGAGCTCCAACCGTAATAGAGCAGTCCCCCGGCCAGCGCCAGTCCGCATACTATTGCAGCGTATTTCTTTTTGCCAAATATATCGCAAACCATAAATTTTCTCACTCCTTCTCAGCCGATAATTGCGTCTTTGTAAGTTTTTTATCCGCCTTCCGCTTTAAGCGCGAACAAACCGATCACTTATCAATATATACGCAAAGCGCTGCTTTGTAAATACATCTATTTGAATATTGCAAAATTTTTCCATAATGTGAACACAGCCGGTAAGTTAAACGAATACAAGCTTTAAGCATACATACTTTAAATAATCCGCTGTCAGTTAAGACAAAACACACAGATTATATACCTTTCAAATGCCGCAAAGCGGGCATATATTCTGCACAGACTCATACATTTTGCAGAAAAATTGATTAAATGTTCATTTAACGCTTTATTTTTATAAAATTGACGTGATATAATAGCGTCATGTTGAAAAGAATGTTCGTTCCCAACTTTACGGTCATGTCCGTAGCCGATATCGATCTGGCCCGCCTGAAGAAAAACGGCATCCGCGGCATATTGCTGGACTTTGATAATACCCTGGTTAAGTGGAACGACACCCGCCTGCAGAAAAAGGTCGTCCGCTGGGTAGCGGCGGCCAAAAGGCTGGGCTTCCTGGTCTGCATCGTATCCAACGCTATCACCGAGCGGCTGCAGAGCGTGGCCGACCGTCTGCAGATCCCCTTTGTGCCCCAGGCCTGCAAGCCCTCTACTCTGGGAATCCGCCGCGCCCTGGAAAAGCTGGCCCTGGACAGCTCGGAAACGCTCATGGTGGGCGATCAGCTCTTCACCGACGTATTGGCCGGCAAGCGCAGCGGCCTGCAGACGGCTTTGATCCGTCCGAAAAAATTCCACGAGCAGTGGTGGATGAAGGGCGTAAGATATTTGGAGAATTTTATTCAGGACCGCGCCTTTGCCTGCAAGGTTTAGTTTTATTGTCTGCAGTTATCTTATAACTTCAGAAGTAATGCGCTTTTAATTTTCTCAGCTATACCACGTTACATTACAGTTCCTTCGCAGAAAGCGCATTGACCTACTCAGGATGGCCCCAAACCGTGTCATTCTGAGCGGAAGCGAAGAATCTGTTTTTTTTTGAAATGCGGCTCCGTAAGAGACCTTTGAAGCGTTGATTGTCAGCTATTCTTCGGCTAAAATGTAATCGTATTACAAATCAGCCGAAAGAGACATATTTAATGAATTATATACGCCGCAGCCTAGAAAAAGTTATTTTGCAGGTTAGCAATGAATATCCGGCGGTCATCGTAACCGGTCCCAGACAGGTCGGCAAGACAACTATGCTCACAAAACTGATGGAAGGCACGGATCGCAGGTACGTTTCCCTTGACGATCTGAATGACAGATACCTGGCCAGGACCGACCCTGAGCTGTTTCTGCAGCTGCATAAACCTCCGGTGCTGATCGATTAAATTCAATATGCTCCCGAGCTTTTTACCTATATCAAGATACATTTTGATAAGGAGCAGAAAGCAGGAGACTTTTGGCTGACAGGCTCTCAAATTTTTAAGATGATGCGGGGCGTACAGGAATCGCTGGCGGGCCGGGCGGCCATTCTGTCTTTGACGCCGCTCTCGCAATCCGAAATAAACGGCAATGCCATGACTCCTTTTGAAATTGATATAAATAAACTGTCGGAAAGAGGCAAAAACAGAGTCAAGGCTGATACGTCGGAAATATTCGAACGCATATTCAGAGGTTCAATGCCGGCGCTGCTCAGCGGCAAGATCAGCAGCAGCCGGATTTTTTACAGCAGCTATATCAGTACATACATTGAGAGAGACGTCAGGGAACTGTCTGAAACTATTGATACTCTGAAATTTCTGCGTTTCATAACCGCTGCCGCCGCCAGAACCGGTCAGATGCTCAACGCAGCCGAGATTGCCCGCGATGCGGACATAAATCAGAAACAAGTTAAGGACTGGCTGAATATACTCGAAACTCTCGGCCTCATTTTCTATCTTCACCCCTACTCAAACAATCTTCTCAAGCGTCTTGTAAAAACTCCTAAGCTGTATTTCTACGATACCGGGCTGGTCTGCCATCTTACCAAATGGAGCAATGCTCAGACTCTTGAAAACGGCGCGCTGAACGGCGCAATCCTGGAGAATTATGCGGTTTCCGAAATTGCCAAGACATACCTCGGATGCGGAATTGAGCCTTACATGTATTACTACCGCGACAAAGATATGAAAGAGATCGACGTTATTCTCGAGCGCGACGGAGTGCTGAATCCCATCGAGATCAAAAGAACGTCAAATCCGGGAACCGATCTTGTCAAAGTCTTTGGTCTGCTGGACAGATCCAGCGTTCCGCGCTCAACAGGAGCGGTCTTATGTATGAAGCCGGAGTTATCCGCCATAGACAAAAACAATTTGATCGTGCCGATCTGGATGATATGAGGGAGCGGCTGATAAAGGGCGTAAGAATTTGAAATTTAATTCAGAACCGCGCCTTTGCCGCTGAAGCTTAATTTCTGCTATAATTAGCCTGTGAGTATACAAGAGCAGGGAAAATTTTGTATAATTATCAATCCCTACGCCGGCAACGGCAGAGGGAAACATTTTTTAGATCATTTCTCAGACGCCGTGCAGGCGCTGGGCGGTACGGTATTTATCAGTCAGTATCAGGGCCACTCTGTAATTCTGGCCAAGGAAGCCGCCAGAAACTTCCGCTTTATCTTTGCCGGCGGCGGCGACGATACGGTCCGAGAGGTCCTGCAGGGCATGTATGCGGCCAGAAGGGTGCTGGGCATCCTGCCTCTGGGCACCTTCAACAATATGGCGGCCAGTCTCTATCTCCCCTCCGATCCGCTGGAATGTCTGCAGGCCTCTCTGAACGGCAGAATCGGCCGCATAGATATAGGCAAGATTAAAGGCGGCCCCCTGTTCATTGAAAATATCGGCATAGGCCTGGACGCCTATGTCTGGTCCAAAGCGCCGCTGGAAGAACCCAGAGGCTTCAGGCGCTGGCTTACCGGCCTGAAGCTGGGAGTGAGCTCCGTATTTGACTTTCAGCCGCAGAGCTATACGATCTCCATTAACGATCATAAGCCCGTAGAAATTAAAGACGTTCTGCAGATTACCGCCGCCAATTCCCGCTGCTACTGCGCTGGGATTCAGATAGCTCCCCAAGCAAAAATCAACGACGGCCTTTTAGATATCTGCATACTTTCCAACATGAGCAAGCTCAAGTTTTTAGCTTTAGCTCCTTTCGCTTTCTTCGGGGCCCACATCAACCGTTCAACGAGCGTATATTACTGTCAGGCCAAAAAGATCACCGTTGATTCCAGGCATACCGCGCCGGTGCGCGTAGACGGCATGCTCTTTTCCCAGCTCCCCGTCAGCGTCGCCGCTCTGAAGGAAAGCCAGCATATGCTCCTGCCCGAATCCAGCCTGAACAGTCCCGCCTTTTTGAGAAAAAGCTATCCGACTCAAATTATGCCGGAATAAAACAGGCGGCAAGTTAAGCAAATACAAGCTTTCAACAAACATGCTTAATAAAAGTTTTATTTGACGCGTACGCGGAGATTCGGGCACAGCTTCGCGCAGAGCGGCAGCTACAAAGAAAACCGGCATAATCACTAGAAGCCGCCCGCCTCATGTTTTGTTGTCTTCTGTCGACAGCGTCTTGACAAGCCCAACATTATAAGCTATTTTATAGCTAAGAAAAGAAGCGCCTTCTGATAGACGGCATATAAAGCTTCCTTTTCGCGTTTAATTTTTGAACAAAATTAAAACCGCTTTGGTCTGGGAAAACTTTGGGCGGTTTTAATTTTTTTTATCCTTAAATATGGAATAAACGAATCCGGCAATTGAAGCCAGGCTTCCGATTAAATTTACAATAACTATAAATTTTTCCATAGTGCCGTCCTCCTTTCCGGAGGGCCGCTGCGCCAAATTCCTTTAGCAACCGCTCCCACCTGTCTAGCCGACCCGGAGGACCGCGCCCTTCGGTCGGCCTGTTTAAAACTAAACAAACCAAACGCGAAAGAGGACACAAAAAATATATACCGCCTACCGCATACATTAAGGCGCTCCAGAGCTTGACGCTCCGTATGCCAATACGGCATAATCTGATGCTCAAAGCAATACAAATAATTATTTAACATCTTAATTCCGTAAAACTTTATCAAATAAAGCCTATATTTGTCATGCTTAACGCCCGAACATAATCTTATTTCCGCAAGGCCCTTCGCAAAATTCACAGCAGCAAACATCCAAACAAATCACACGCTAATCGCACGCGTGCGATCGAATCTGCACCGTCTAATCACACGCTAATCGCACGCGTGCAATACGCGTGCGATTAGCGTGCAATAAAAAAGCCCCCGGACGCCTTAAACGTCGGAGGGCTTCTTTTCAATTGCTGTCAGCCGATATTAATAGTTCTCAGCCTTGATCTGGAAGTAGGACTGATCGTGACCGCAGACGGGGCACTTGCCGGGAGCCTGCTTGCCGATGACAATATTGCCGCACTGCAGGCACTGCCAAACGGTGTCGCCCTCGCGGGAGAAGACGATGCCGCCCTCAATGTTGGCCAGCAGCTTGCGATAGCGCTCTTCGTGAGCCTTCTCAATGGCGCCTACGGCGCGGAACTGACGGGCGATCTCGGTGAAGCCTTCTTCGTCGGCCACTTTGGCGAACTCGGCGTACATGTTGGTCCACTCGAAGTTCTCGCCGTCGGCAGCGTCCTTCAGGTTAACGGTCGTGGTGGGAACGGCGCCGCCGTGGAGGTGCTTGAACCACAGCTCGGCGTGCTCTCTCTCGTTGTGAGCGGTCTCTTCAAAGATGTTGGCGATCTGCTGATAGCCTTCCTTGCGGGCCTTGCTGGCATAGTAGCTGTACTTGTTGCGGGCCTGGGACTCGCCGGCAAAAGCTTCCTGCAGATTCTTCTCAGTCCTTGAACCTTTTAATTCCATTTTCTTTCCTCCAAAATCGGTCGCGGCTTCAGCAGCCGAAACCTTCTCTTTATTTGCATCCTCCGATTCCTCATCGGAACCGTCATCGTCAATCTCTACATCGATAAACTCAAAAACTTCAGTACCGTGCTTGCAGATCGGGCAGATATAACCGTCGGGCAGATCCTTGCCTTCATAGATATAACCGCACAGAGTGCAGACCCAGCGCTTGACGGTCTTCTTTTTCCGGACCGGAAGCTCAGGCGCCTTTTCTTCGGCATACTCGGGAGCAAAATTTTCCGCGCCGACGCTGCAGAGAGGACAGACAAAGTCCTCGGGCAGCTCTGGGCCCTCGTGCACATAACCGCAGACCTTGCAGACCCAGCGAACCGGTTTTTTGGGCTCGGCCTTGGGAGCGGCGGCCTTGGCTCCGGGACGGGGCTTCACGTTGGCATGATAATAAGCGTAAGTCAAAGCGGCGTCGCCGTTTAATACCTGTGCGTCTGTCACATCGGCCAGGAAGAGCAGATGGGCTCCGACGTCTTCCACCTTATAAACTTTGCAGACCAAATAGGCGCAGCAGCCGTTATTCAGATAAGGCAGGCCCGTCGTTTTCTCCGCGCTGCAGGGATAGTCGGCGAATTTATCGACATTGCGCCCGCTCTGGAAGCCGAAATGTTTAAAGATCGCAAAATCGGCCTTTTCCGAAAGTACAGAAACAACAAATTCCCGGCTGCCTTCGATCATTGAAGGCGTAAGGTTGGCTTTATTGACTGCCAGAGATATTCTGCAGGGAGAATCGGTAATCTGGGTTACGGTATTGACAATGCACCCGTTAGTTTTGCCGTTTAGGGATGTGCTTACAACATATAAACCGTAGCTTATTTTAAAAAGAGCCGTCTTATCCAAACAACATACCTCCAACTTGTTTTTTTCAGGACTTATAATTTAAGGAAAAATACTTCCTGCTGCCGAAACGGAAATATATATTCTGCAGCCGGGAGCTTTCATCCCACAATCGCAAGCCTGTTTATCCCCAATATTATAAAAATATTTTTAAGAATGATTCTCAAAAATTATATTGAATGTTTCTTGACGTTATTTAATATGCCTTCTGAAAAGGTGAGAATGTTAAGCAATTATGGGCCTGACCAAACAAAAAACCGCTATCAGCCGCGCCGTCATGGAATCCGACTGTCATTTAACCGCCGAAGAAGTTTACAATAAGGTAAAACAAGAGCTTCCCGGCATC